>JAOAIM010000002.1:16816-75746 GCA_026414705.1 Verrucomicrobiia bacterium
GAAGCCGCAGGCTGTTCGCCCCTTCGAATCGGTCGGCGCGTTGAGGAGCTGCCCTGCCGTCGGAGAGATGCAGGCGACGACTGCTCGCCTCAACCCACGTGTGCAACAGGCGAACTACGGCTGGCGCACGACGCGGTAGAAGCGGTTGCTGAAGCCGCTGCCGGTGTCGCTGAAGGTGTGGGTCAGACCGTTGGCAAATTGAAGCGCCCCCAGGTCGGTCCAGGTCGGGTCGGTCAACGCGCCCTTGAACTGGAGTTGATAGGCACCGCCAACGAGCGTCCGCCAGGTGAGCACAGCGCCGGGCGCGGGGGCGTTGGTCAGGGCGATGCGCGTGAAGCGCAACTGCGGCTCGGCGGCGGCGGGATTCAGGCTCATCGCCAGGATGCCGTTGTTGGAGTCGAGCGCGAAGAGGGTGTTGTTGGTGCCGAAAGCGACCGCAGCGGTCTGGTTGCCGTTGGGGTTGTCGGTCGGGAAAAATTCCTGATCGAGCAGCACGGGCGGATTGGTCGTGGGGGGCAACCGGTAAAGTTGCAGGTTGTCGGGGTTGGCGACTTCAACCGCAGCGAGCAGGTTGAGGTTGGTTGCGACGCTGATGCCGGTGGTCGGCACCAGGCGCGAAGGCAGGTCGTATTCGCCCAGCAACGTGAGCGTGCTGCTGGTGAAGGTGGGATCGTAGCTGAAGTGGCGCAGGCGGAATCCGGCGGATTTCGTCCAGAAAGTGTTGGTATGGCCGAAGGCGATGCCCAGGCGGGCGAAATCATTGGGCACGCCGGGCGGCGCGACCAGCGGGTGCGAAACGAAGTTGAAACCGTCGCTGGTGGTGAGCAGGGCGACGTACTGGCCGGGCGAACCGCCGCTGACGCCGGCCGAGCCGATGAGGATTTCGGTGGAGGTGCCGGCGCCGCGCACGGCAATGGTGTCGCCCCAGCGCAGGTTCTGCCCGGGGGCCGGATTGTCGTTGAAGGCGTAGGCGGGCGTTGCCGTCGGGCTGACGCTGTCCCAGCGGTAGAGGATGTAATTGCCGTCGGCGTTGTTGACGGTGAGGTTGCCGGCATAGACGACGCCGTCGTCGGCGACGCCGATCATGTTCAGGCCGAAGGTGCCGCTGCCGCCGCCGGAGGTGATGCCGGCGGTGTTGAGTTGGAACAGGTCGGCCCCGTTGGTGGCGCTGACGACGTAGATGGCGTTGGTCGCCCCGGTGCGGCTGACGATCACGAGGGTGTCGGTGACCGGATCGTAGTCCATGCCGCGGGAGTTGTTGTCGTTTTGCAGGTAACTGCGGGTGCCGTTTGTGATGGCCCAGAGGCGCGTCATGAAGGCGGTTTGTTCGGGTTCAAGCACAACCAGCGCAGCGGGTGCGCTGGTGACGACGCCGCTGCTGTTGCTGACGATGACCGAATAGTTGCCCGCGTCGGCGAGCGAGAACGGGCCGGTTTTGGTGTAGGCGCTGGCCGTGGCGCCCGGAATGGGCACGCCGTTGAACAACCATTGATAGGTTGGCGGCGGGCTGCCCACGGCGGTGACATTGAAGGTGAAGGCGGGGAAGTTGGTGTACACGGTGGCGCCCGTCGGCTGGCCGGTGATCGAGGGCGGAGCGGGGGGCGGCGCCCAGTTGATGGCGGCGGCTTTGATGCCGTTGTTCGACCAGAGCGCGTAAAGGCGATTGGTTTTGCCCGGACCGCCGAAAGCGACGGCCCCGGTGAGGTTGCCGTTGGCGTTGGCGACCAGGAAGTTCGTCTGCGCCAGGAGCGTGGGCGGCAGGGACGCGATGTTGAACAGGCGCAACTGACCGGGCGTGGTCGCCGAAATGCCGGCCAGCAGGTTGGCTTCCGGCACGCACGCCAACGGGCTGAGCGCGCTGCTGAAGCTGGCGATGACCTGGCCGGTGGCAGTGAGCGAATCCACGAGACCGTAACGGATCAGGAAGAGCGGTCGGCCGACGCGCTGGGCCCAAAAGGTGTTGTTGGTGTAGAAGGCCAGGCCGTTGCGCACGTCGTTGTCGGCGATGCCGCTGATGTCAATGCGGATGGGCGAGAAATTCGTGCCGTCGGTGGTGCGGAAGAGGATGACGTTGGTGTTTTGGAACGAGCCAACGAGGATTTCGGTGTTGACGCCCGCGCCGCGAATGGCCACGGCGTCGCCCCAACGCGCGCCGGGCAGGACCAACCCGTGGGCCGGGTCGCCCGGCCCGTAGGCGACATAGGGCGCGAGGTTGGTGTCGGTGGCGGCCCAGCGGTAAATCGTGAAGTTCGTTGAGGCAACATTGAAGCCGTAGAGCACGCCATCATCAGCGCAGGCGACAAGGTTCCAGGTAAAAACCGTGCCGCCGCTGACGCCGCTCATATTCATGTAACCTTGGATGGCCCCAGTGTCGGCGTCGTAAAGCACGCACTTGTTGCCGCCGGTGCGCGTGGCGAGGATGACCTGGTTGGAGAGCGCGTTGTAGGTCAGGCCTCGCGCCGAATTGTCCACGGCGATGTTGCCGTTCGGGTCGGGTGGATTGATTTCCCAGAGGTTCTCGAGCGTTTGAGCGCGGCCGCCAAGCGGGCTGATGAACGCCCCGACCAGCAACAACACGGAGCAAAACGGTTTGAGCACTGGAGTTTTCATGGCTTGTGAAGGTTTGGGTTTGGCGATGTGAACCGGGTTGAAAGGCTTCATGGGCGCAGCGGGCGGTGTTTAAGGAATGGGCGGCACGGTTTGGCGCAACCGTTCCAGGTCACGGTCGGTGGCCGGGGTGGTCGAGAACTGGGCGGCGTTGACGACGTAAGGGTCACGCCAGCGCCAGTATTCGGCGTGGCCGTCGGCGAATGAGAGCACGCAACCGCGGTCATGTCGGCTGGCGGGCACATTCCACCAGCGATAAACGCCGGAGTTGCGCCATTCGATGCCGATGGCGTTGTTGTCAATGCTGTCCTCTTTTTCGTCGAGGAACACGGAGGCCTGACTGGGCGCTGGGTCCACGATGCCACTGGTTCGGGTTGGGCCGATGGGGTTGCCGGGGGTGCCCTCGTCGAGCCAGTTGATGCCGGTGCTCATGGAATAACTGCGCCAGCGCAGGATGGTCGTGCCGTCCACAAACGAGCGGTCGGCGGGGCAGCGGTAGATGGCAACCGACTTGTTGTAGTCGAACAACGGCCCGTAAACGATGGCCCAATTGGTCGTGTCGGTGCGGGCGTGGCCGGTCCAACTGCCGACGCCCAGGACGGTGCCCGCGCGAATCCAGGCGCGGCTGCCGCAGGCGGCGTTGCCGCGGGTGTAGTTGTTGACCAGCAGCTCGTTGTTGTCGCCGGCATACATCGCCCAGCAAAGCGTCAGTTGCTTGAGATTGCTCAGGCAGTTGGTGCGCGTGGCGCGCTCCTTGGCCTTGGAAAGCGCCGGCAGGAGCATCGCCGCCAAAATGGCAATGATCGCGATCACAACCAGCAGCTCAATGAGCGTGAAGGCGACCGCGCGCGTGCGTGATTTCGAGACCCGGTTCACAAAATTACCTTAAACCCGTGCGTTTTCGCGTCAACCCGTGCCCCGGAGACAACGAAGCCGGCCTCGATCGAGGCCGGCTTGCGGTGAGAACCAAACGTTCATTGCGAAATGCGCCGGCGACCGAACAACGCCAGCAACGCCAGCCCGCCCAACGTCGCCAGCGTGATGCTGGACGGCTCGGGCACCGTGACGACGAACGCCTGAATGCCCTGATTGGAGCTGAGCGACCAAAGCTTCGCGGACCAGGTTTGCGTCACGCTGTCGTAGGTGATGTCGCCCCAGGCCATCTGGCCAGTGCCGTTACCATTGGACGTCAAGGTGCCGCTCGTGTTGTTGCCCCGCGCATAAAGAACCGGGTTGTTCGGATCGCTGATGTCCCAGATGCGAACGGTTGAGTCCCCAACGCTGTGGGTCGCCAGGAACGGAATTCCAGCAATTACCGCGTAATCCATGAGGACCTGCAGGTTGCTGCCGCTGAGAGCGATCGAATTGATGAGGGTGCCCGTGCCGCCTGAATAGGAGGTGTTGCGTACGGTCGTTGGCGAGCCGGCGCCGGCTGACTGCGCCCCAAGGACATGGCTGCTGCTGCTGCCGAAGGTGATGCCGAGCCGGAAATCCCCGGGATTCGGGGGTGTCCCGAAGCTAATGTGCGTCCCCGTTCCCGCCGTCAGATCAATCACCGCATAACCGTTGTTGCCTCCAACCGACGGGGAGGACCCGTAACCGGCCACCATCAACGTCGAGGAGCCGCTGCCGATAACGTCGGTGGAGTCCCCGATGCGTGCCCCGCTGAGAATCGTGCCGTTGAAGGCGACCGTCGGCGTGGCCGACTCGTTGGCCCACCGGTAAACCTTGAATGGCAACCCGGCGCCTTGTGAGGTCGTGAGGTTCGCAACGTAAATTGCGCCGTCTTCGCCGACGCGCACGGTGTTCACAACGAACGTGCCGCCGGAAACGATGCCGGAGCCCTTGTTCAAACCACCCAGGTCCGCACCCGTGTTCTTGTCCAGGATGCGGATGTTGGCGGCGTCGCCGCCCACATTGGCCCGGCTGACCAGATACAAATGGTCGGTGAAAGGATTATAGGCCAAGCCCCGTTCGAGGTTGTTGGTGCCCAGATAGGCATAACCGCCTTCGCCGGGCGCGAGCCAGCCATCGTTATTGGGGCTGAAGGTGGTTAAGGGAGCGATTGGCCCAATCCAAAAGGGCGGGGTCTGCGCGCGCCCAATCGGCGCCGCAAAAAGGGCCACCGTTAGAACCGAGATGAAGAGTCGCTTTCGCATGGCAGTGAACAACTTTTGGTTCGGGCCTATTTATGAATTGAAAGCCTTCGGTTGTCAATCGGCGTCCCTCCCGCATTTTCATGTGTGCTTTTGTGTCGAAACCTCCCGTCGCTCAAGTTCTGCAGCGCGGGGGGCGTTTGCCCTGGAAGGGTTGTCCGAACCCAACCGGGAACAAGCCCTTTCCAAGACCGGCCTTTGGCCGGGCGACCACTGATGGACGCGGGCCGCGAGGGTCCGCTTGGAAACGGCAGTTGCCGTGCGGCCGCGTTGTCGAGCCACGGATGGAACACCGATTCAACACGGGTTTTCCCGGGAAACACCGTGCGCCCACCGGTGAACACCCGATGCGGGTCATCGTCTTAACATCGGAGTCAAACCAGACGCGGCTCAAGCCGGCCGGTCACCGCCCGTCGAGAGCGGCTACGGTGCGTTGGAAGATTTCCTCGGGCGTGCCGGTGGCCGGGATGCGAATCAACAGGCCGCGTTGCTGGTAATAGTCGGTCAGCGGCTTGGTGCGTTCCTCATAGACCTGCAGGCGCAGCCGCACGGCTTCAGGTCGGTCATCTTCGCGTTGAATCAGGCGGCTGCCGCAGTGGTCGCAGACCTCGGGCACGCGCGGGGGCGAGGCGACGACGTGAAACACGGCGCGGCAGTTCGGACAGGTGCGTCGTCCGCTGATGCGGGCCACGATTTCCTCCACGGCCAACTCGTAGTCCAGCACGGCGTTGAGCGGGATGTTTTCCCCGGCCAGCAGGGCTTCGAGCGCCTGCGCCTGGGCGACGGTGCGCGGGAAGCCGTCCAGCAGAAATCCCGGCGGGCAACGCAGGCAATGCATCCGCTCACGCAACAAATCCAGCACGATCTCGTCGGGCACCAGGTCGCCCCGGCGCATGTATTCGAGCGCGGCGTTGAGGGCGGGGGTGCGTTGTTCGGGCGGCAACTCGCGCGCGGCGCGGAAGATGTCGCCGGTCGAGAGGTGACATACGGAGCGGTGTCGGGCCAGCAGGGCGGCCTGAGTGCCCTTGCCGACGCCCGGCGGGCCCAACAACACCACCCGCCAAGGTTTGCCGGTTAGGAGCGGCGGCGCCGTGCAACAGGCCCCGCCCTGAATCCAGCCAGCCCCGCGACCTTGGGGATTGGATGTGCTCATGTGCGCCTTTGTGTTGAATCGGCGTTTGTCTATTTGACCAGGAACGCCCTGGAATCAAGGCGGAAGACGCTCCACGCCAATTCCGGTTTTTTCTTTGCCAAGATTGGCGAAAAGCCGCCGCCGTTTCCCGGCGTGCCTGCATTCCCGGACCGGTGAGCGCGCGAGCAAAGAGCACCGGGTGCGTTCCGCTTGACCGCCCTCGAGCGCGCCCACTAGCGTGCGCGCGACCAGAAGGTCTCGGATCATGAACACACCGACCTTTGCCCGTCATCGCACGATACCCCTCGCGCTTTTGTTGGTGGCTCTGCTTCCGGCGGCGGACGCGTCCGATTTCAGACCCGCACCACAGGCGTTTCATCAGGAAGTCGCGCGGCGATGGCCGCCCCCGCCGCAGGCTGACGGCGCGGGCTTCACGTTGGTCGAGCTGGCGCCCGACGGCACGCCGCGCGTGAGCGACGGCACACGCTGGTTCGCACTCCGCGACGGAAAACTCGAACCGGTTCCCCCGCCGCCGGGTCTGAAGGACGGTGCCGCCTGGATTCAGGTCGGTGAAACAGCGCTGCCCGTGCCGGTGTCGCTGGCAGAGGTGCGCCAGATGGCTCGCACCGGCAACGACGTCTGGCTGGCCACGAAAACGGGCGCGGTGCGCGCGCGACCGGGCGAGTCGGCGAGCACGGAATTGGCCGATCACGACGTGCGGCAGCTTGCCGTGGCTGCGGATGGTTCGTTGCTGGCAGCGACGGCACGCGGCTTGTGGCAACGCAGCTCGGTGGGCCGTTGGCAGCGGGTCCGCGTGGCCGACCCCGCAGGCCGGGCATGGGCCGAGCGCGACGTGCGCGGCGTGACCGTGGACGCGCAGGGCCGTTGGTGGATCGCCACCCCGGCGGGCGTGGTCTGTCGGCAGGGCGAGCGTTGGAATTTTTACACCGGCCGCGAGGGCCTGCCCTGGGCGGATTTCACCGGCGTAGCAGCGGGCGCCAACGGTGAGGTTTGGTTCGGCACACGGCGCGGCGCGGTGCGCTTTGATGGCCGGGACTGGGCTTACCGTGAAGGGCCGCGTTGGTTGCCGGGCAACGACGTGCGCACTGTGGCCGTGGACGCCGCGGGCAACGCATGGTTTGCCACCGACAAGGGCCTGGGTTGCATCGAGCGCCGCGCCATGACCCTCGCCGAAAAGGCCGCCTTCTACGAAGACGAAATCGAGCGCTACATCAAACGCACGCCCTTCGGTTACACTTCCGAGGTCGGCTTGGGCGCGCCCGGCGACCGCTCGAAGATCATTTACTCGGACAGCGACAACGACGGCCTGTGGACGGCGATGTATGGCGCGGGCCAGTGCTTTGCCTACGCCGCCACCAAACGCCCCGAGTTCAAGCGCCGCGCGCAACAGGCATTCGAGGCGTTGCGCTTCCTGCAAAAGGCCACTCAGGGCGGCTCGCACAGCCCGCCCAAAGGTTTCGTGGCCCGCACAATCCGCCCCGCCGACTGGCCCGATCCGAACATCGGGCGGCTCGACTACGACCGCCAAGAGCAGAAGCGCGACCGGTTGTGGAAGCTCATTGACCCGCGCTGGCCGCGCAGCGCCGATGGCAAATGGTTTTGGAAATGCGACACCAGCTCCGACGAACTCGACGGCCATTTCTTTTTCTATCCCGCCTACTACGACCACGTGGCCGACACCGAGGCCGAACGCGAGCGCGTGCGCGAGGTGGTGCGCGACCTGACCGATCACCTGCTGGCGCACGATTTCTGCCTGGTGGACCACGACGGCAAGCCCACGCGCTGGGCCGTCTTCAGCCCGCGCGCCCTCAACCACGACCCGGACTGGATCATCGAGCGCGGCCTCAATTCGCTGAGCATCCTCTCCTACCTGGCCGTCGCCGAGCACATCACCGGCGACGCCAAATACGGTCGCGCCGCGCGCGAGCTGATCGAGCAGCACGCCTACGCGATGAACGTGATGAACCCCAAGCAGCAGTTGGGTGTCGGCTCCGGCAACCAGTCCGACGACGAAATGGCCTTCATGTGCTTTTACAACCTGCTGCGCTACACCAAAGACGAACGCTGGCGCGAGAAATGGCGCTTCGCGTTTCATCTTTACTGGCGACTGGAGCAACCGGAGATGAATCCGTTCTTCAACTTCGCCTACGCGGCGGTCGGACGCGGCCACACGTATGCCGATGCGTTTGGCCCGACTTCGGTGGACCCGTGGGACAACTGGCTGGACGATTCGCTCGCCACGCTGCGCGGGTTTCCCCTCGATCGCGTCAACTGGCCGCATCGCAACAGTCACCGGCTCGACCTCCAACCGCTGCGCCGACAGGAAGCCGTGGACCCGACCAACCCCGACGGCGCCCCGCGCGCCGGGCGCGTCAACGGCAAAGTCCTGCCCGTCGCCGAGCGCCACTTCAACCACTGGAACACCGACCCGTGGCGGTTGGATTATCCGGGCGACGGACGCGAACTGGCCAGCGGCACGGTGTTTTTGTTGCCCTACTACATGGGGCTGTATCACGGATTCATCGAAAAACCGCAGTGAACCGAACGCACGCGGCTGGTCGGCCCGGCCCGTTTGTTGACTCCGCCATTGCGCTTTGTGGGCCACGCGCCCAAGTTGGGTGTGCCGATGCACGCGCTACGGGTCCAACTTCGGAGCGTCTGGTTTCTGGGCTGGCTGTGGCTCGCGGCCCTGGCCGCGCCCGCAGCCGAGCCGCTCCGCGCCCGGCATGTGGCCGAGCAACTCGACGCGCTCCGCGACACCATCGCCGCCGAATTGACCGCCGAGCTGCAACGCACCAACCCCGCCGCCAGTTACACCGTCGTCTGGCGCATCTACGAAGACCTCATCATCGCCGCCCTCGAACGCATCCTGCCCCGACACGTGCCGGGCCTGACGGCCACGAACTTCGACGCGGGCACGGCCGGGCGCGAAAAAAATCGGCTCGCCGACTTCGCCATCGTGTTGCCCGACGGCACGATTGAGATTTCGATCAAGGCCTCCCGCAAATCCGCCAACCCGGAAAACGACATGGGCACCTTCCGCGATTATCCGCGTCGCAAACAAATCTTCGCCGCCGCCTTCACCGCCTGGGTGCGCTACGACGACGCCAACCCGCGCGCGATCCGGTGTGACCGGGTGTTTTTTGACCGCACCTGGCGACTGGTGGGCCGCTCCACCGTCGTGGACGGCGTCAAATACCGCAAAAAAGACGGCAACATGCGGCCCAAACCCTGGGCGATGTTCGATTCGGGCGAATCCTACTGGGCCAGCGAGGCCGAATTCGAAGCCGCCGTCAAACGCGCCGAACTGCACCGGGCCAACGAACTCATCCGCGAATACCTCGACGACCTGAGCGAGAGCGATCAGCGGCTGCTTTACGAAAAGCTGCGCGAGAAATTCGTCGCGCCGAATTGAGCCATGGAGCGCGCCCCGTCGCCACAGCAGCGACCCGGGTTTCCTGCCCGGCAGCACCGCCGCTGACGCGGACGCCGCTTGCGGCAAAGACGGTTCCACCACGAGCCGGGCAGCCGCGGCCACGACGCGGCGATTTCAATCGCACTGTAGCCGGCGTGTGTTCACCAGCCGCGTTCGATGGCACGTGTTGAGGCGTGGCAGCCGGGCTCACGCGGCCACTGGCATCATGAGGTTGAGCGAGCCCTTCGGTCGTGCTGCCCGCCGCCCAAATGAAACTGCCGATGGTCAGCGTGCAGACGCCCCCGCACTCCGCTCCGGCCGCTGATTCACTCCAGGCGATACCGCTGTTGGGTGTAGAGTTCGTCGGCCACCTGAAAGAGCGCTGCCACATCGCGTTCCAGTTCGCGGTCGTCGGGCGTGATGACCGTCAGCGGCTTCAACGTGCCGGCCTTCGGATCGCCCTCGTAGAAATCCGAGTCGCGCAACATGCCCAGCACGACGAGCCGCCCTCGCGCGAACAGCCCGATGTCGCGGTTGTGTTGCACCGGCGCGCGACCGGCCTCCGGCGGATCGTGCAGCAGGTCGCGCCCGAAAAACACCGTCTCGTAGGGCCGGCCAATCAACCCCAGAATCGTGGGCGCAACGTCGAGCGAACTGCCCAGCACGCCGAGGCGCGCCGGCTGTTTGACCACCGCCGGCCCCAGAATCACCAACGGGATTTCGTAAGAATGGATCGGGATCGTCTGGCTGCCATAGACGCGCGCACCGTGGTCGGCCACCACAACGAAAATCGTGTTCGTCCAGAACGCCTCCTGTTTGGCCGCACGAAAGAACCGGCCCAGTGCCCAATCCGCATACTTCACCGCGTGGGCGCGTTTGCGGCGATTCGGGTCTTCGGGAATTCGTCCGGGTGGATAGGTGTAGGGTTTGTGGTTGGACACGGTGAGCACCGTGCCGAAAAACGGTTTGCCCGTCCGCGCCAGCGCGCGGAACTCCGCGATCGCGCGGTCGAACACTTCCTCGTCGCACACGCCCCAGACAGTGGCAAAACCGGGATTCGGAAAATCATCCTGAAATGGCGGATTATGCTCCAGAAAGCGGTCAAAGCCGTTTCGGAGCGCAAAAGATTTCATGCCGTCGAACATCCCGCGCCCTCCGTAGAGGAAAATCGTGTTGTAACCGTCGCGCTGGAGCACGCGCGCCAGGGTTTCGACATGGTCGGAGAGGTCGCGCGCCACGATCGAATCCCCCGGCAAGGGCGGGAACGACGCCAGCACGCCTTCCAAGCCGCGCACGGTGCGATTGCCGCAGGCGTAGATGTTCGTAAACAGCAGCCCCTCTTGGGTCGCCAGCCGGTCCATCTCCGGCGTGAGCGAGTTCGTCCGCCCCAAACATCCCCAGAATTGCGAACCCAGGCTTTCTTCGAGCACAACGACCACGTTCAGGCGGGGGCGGTTCGGATCACCGTGAACGCGCCGGCGCACCGAATCTTCGCCGCCGATGAATTCCACCCCGGGCGCGGCCAGCCAACGCCGCACCCGTTGCCACGCCTCGGCGCGGTCGAGCGTTTTGTAAAACGCGCCGTAATCCAGATGCCGGGTGAGCGCGGCGCTGGTCAGGGCCAGGCCACCGTTGTTGGCGATTTCGTTGAGCGTGCGGTCCGGGCCGAGCTTTGCGCCCTTGAGCGTCACCGTCCGGCTTAACGCCACGGCGGCCAACAGCGCGCCTCCGAACCAGGCAAACCTCCAGCGCGCCCGCACCGTTTGACGCCACATCTCCGCAAACCAGCGGCGCGCCCACCACACCCACGCCCCGGCCACCGCCGCGCAACCCGCCACCACCGGCACGACCGGATACGAGTCCCAGATGTTCACAAACACCTCGTGCGGGTAGAGCACATAATCCACCGCCACGGTGTTGAAGCGGGACCTGAACTCCTCAAAAAAGTAATACTCGACCGCCAGCAGAAACACGCTCACGCCACACACCACGAAGTTCGCCCCCCAGAACAGCATCCGATGCCATCGCGCCGCAAACGCCCGCTCCGGCAACAACCAGAACCACAGCAACCCCGGCAACGTGCAGAACAGCGCCACGACCGTGTCCCGTTGCAATCCTGTCAGCAACACTCGCGCCCGCAGTAACAGCGGTGCGTTCGCCGGCCCAAACCGGGCCATCAACACCAGGCGCAACGCCGTCCAGGCAATCAACAACGTCAAAAACCAGTATGCCGCAAAACCGTAGCGCGTGGCGCGCCAGCCGGTTCGTCGCGGTACACCCGTCGCATCTCCGGTGCTTTCCGAGTCCCTCGCCCTCATCGTCATCGCTGGCCCCTTTCCTTGCGACATTTGACCCGGAACAGTTCAACCGGTTCAAGCGGAGGGGTATTTTTTTGGCTGGACGCCTGTCCGGCTTTTGCTAGCCAGAGCGCGGGAATCACGCCCCCGCAGCCGGCGGCGGGCATTAGCCCCGGTTGGAAACGACAGCGAAACCATCATGAAGAATCCTGGCACTCGCAACTGCTCCGGTCGCCCCGCGCACCGGTTGCCGACGCTCGGTTGGTTCTGGCTGAGTTTTTGCCTCCTGAGCAGCGCCGGACGCGCCGGCGAAAACGTGCCGCACCGGCCCTTTGCCGAATGGGCGCAGTTGCCGCCTCGAGGTGTGCTGGAAGTCGGCGCACATTACCAGGAATCCGAAGCCTACTACTTTTGGACCGCCGACCGGCGGTACAAGGCCGACTTCAAGAAGGGCGGCGAACACTACGGCATTGATGTCAACCAGGGCTACGTCGCCCTGCAATACGGCATTACCGAACGCTGGGCTGCCGACTTGGCGGTGGGCGTAACGACGGCTGGCTGGCGCTTTTTCGCCAACGACGGCAACCTCAACGGCGGTTCGCGCTCCACCACCGGATTGATGGACGTGGCCTTCGGTGTGCGTTACCAGCTCTGTCGGGAAGAAACCGCCCCCGGCTCTTGCTGGAAACCCGACCTGGCTTTCCGGGCCGGCGCGGTGCTGCCCGGCAGCTACGACGAAAAATTTCCCTTTGCGCCCGGCGTCGGTTCCGCGGCCATCGAACCGGAACTGCTGGCACGAAAACATTTCGGCTGGCAGGGCCTGGGTGCGTATTTCGACGGCCTGTTCCGTTGGAACAAAACCTCGGCCAATGATCAATACATCGTGGCTCTCGGCCTCTTTCAACAAATCAAGGGCTGGGAACTGCACGCCGGCTGGCGGCACCTGGGCAGCATCTCCGGTGACAGCATTGCGTTTGATCCGGCGACGCGTGTGGTGGACTACCCGCGCGCCGTCCGCGAGAACAGCGACGCCGTAGAGGCGGGCTTCAGCTACACCTTCCCGCGCCGGCACATCCGCCTGGAATTCTACTCGCGTACGGTGTTTGACGGCAGCAACACCGACAAAAAATTCTGGGTGGGCGGTGGCGTAACCGTGCCGTTGACCCTCGCCAAATCCCACTGAACCCACCGTCGCTGCTGCCGACCCAGCCGCTCGTCCGTTGTCGCCCAGATCAACCGCCGACACCTCAGCACCGTCACCGGCTGCATGGGTGTGACCGGCGGGCGCAGTGTTCAACCCGGCCGGACGGAATCGCTCGAGCCGATCCGCACGCCGCGCTGGCGCAGCTCGGCGGCGATTTGTGCAAAGCCCGCGGCTGAAATCGGGCGCGTTGCATCCTCCAAAATCGCCACGCGAAAACCCAGTTCGGCCGCGTCGCGCGCCGTGTAAGCCACGCAGTAATCGGCCGCCAGCCCTGCCACGTGCACTTCGGTCACGCCCAGCCCGCGCAGCCATTCGGCCAGGCCGGTCTTGCGGCGCCGGCCGTTGTCGAAAAACCCCGAGTAGCTGTCCACGCGCCGGTCCATGCCCTTGCGGAAAATCGCCGCCGCCCGGCCCGTGTCGAGCGCGTCGGCCAGTGCCGCGCCCGGACTGTTCCAGACGCAGTGATCCGGCCAGAGCACCTGTTCCAGCCCGTCGAGTTCGATGCGTTCCAGCGGCCTTCGGCCCGGATGCTGCGAAGCAAAACTCAGGTGATCGGGCGGATGCCAGTCCTGCGTGAGCGCCACCAACGGGTAGCGCGTCTGAATGCGGTTGAGCACCGGGATCACCGCGTCGCCCTCCGGCACGGGCAACGCGCCGCCGGGCAGGAAGTCCCGTTGCACGTCCACGATAATCAACGCGGTCATGGTTTCAGCCTAAAAACCGGCCCGGAAAAAATCACGAAATACGCGAAAGCCACGAAACGCCACCGGCGCGCGCTGGTCCTCCATCAGGAGCATTGAGACGGGGCGAGACCGCCTGCCCGCTGAGAGGGTGGCTGGTTTTCGGGTCTTTCGTGTGTTTCGTGGTTCAAATGCTTTTCCCGGATTCAGCTTTCCAACCACGGGCGCATCAGTTCCTCGCGCAACGCCGCCAAACTCGGGCTGATGCCCACCTTGTAAATGTGCGGGTTTTCAAACCGGTGATGCTCCGGCGGCAGCGCCGCCAGCCGCGCCCTCGCGTAAGCCGCTGCCCCGGCCACGTCCGACAACTCCGCCACCAGCCGGCCGTTCTGGATCACCGGACGCAACAACGCTTCGGGCCGCCACGCGCTCAACGCCAGCCGCCGACTCGGGTCGTGCGGGTGAATCATCCGCTCCGGTGGCGGCTCGTCGGCCAGATGAATCGCATCGGCGCAAAACCGGCCCTCGGCGTCCCGGTAGCGCGACACCGTTTTGCGTCCGGGCAGAGTTTGCTTGGCCAGGCCGTCGGCGCGTTTGAGGCACGGGCGACCCGCACACGCCGCCAGCTTGTAAACCCCGTCCAGCGCGGCGTCCGGCAGGCCGGCGGCCAGCGCCGTGCCCACGCCGAAGACGTCAATCGGCGCGCCCTGTTCGAGCAGGCTGCGGATGAGAAATTCGTCGAGCTGGTTGGACGCGACGATCTTCACGTCCGCAAAGCCCGCCGCGTCGAGCGCCTGGCGCACTGCGCGCGCCTGGTAGGCCAGGTCGCCGCTGTCAATGCGCACGCCGGCCAGCCGTTGGCCGCGCGCCGCCAGCTCGCGCGCCACGGTGAGCGCGTTCGGCAGCCCGGAACGCAGCGTGTCGTAGGTGTCCAGCAACAGCACCGTGTTCGAGCCGTGCACCGCGGCGAAGGCCCGGAACGCGGCCAGCTCATCGCCGTAACTTTGCACGAACGAATGCGCCATCGTGCCCGCGCTGCGCAGACCGTAACACCGGGCGGCGTCGAGATTCGATGTGCTGGCGCACCCGCCGATGCACGCCGCGCGGCTGGCCCAGCGCCCCGCCAGCCCCTGCGCGCGCCGCAGGCCGAACTCGCTCACCAACCGCCCGCGCGCCGCCGCCACGCATCGCGCGGCCTTCGTGGCGATGAGCGTCTGGAAGTTCAACACATTCAGCAGCACCGTCTCGATGAGCTGTGTTTCCAGCAATCCGCCCTCCACCCGCGCCACCGGCTCGAAGGGAAACACCACCTCGCCCTCCGGCGGCATCCAAATCGAGCCGCGAAACTCGAAACCGCGCAGCGCCTCCAAAAACGCCGGCTCAAACCCCTCGCGCCGGAGAAACTCCAGCTCCGCTTCGCCGAATCGGAACTGCGCGAGCGCCTCCACCAGCGTGGCCGCGCCGGCAAACACGGCGTAACCACCGCCAAATGGCAACGTGCGGAAGAAGTAATCGAAGACCGCCGGCACTTCCGCGCGCCCCTCGCGCCAGAAAGCCCACGCCATGCTCAGCTCGTAACGGTCGGTGTAAAGGCCGCTCAGCAGCGGAGGCGATTCGGTTCGCGGCGCGGTCATGGTAGCGGTTGGCGTTTCTCCATTCTCATTCAAGCGAATTATCTTCTTTCGCCCTGGCGCCGGGCTCGGATGCGGCGCAAAACCGCCCACGCGCCGCCATGCGGCGCAGCTTAAGGGTCAGTTGTATGGCACTGCTCCTCAAAACCGTTGCACCGGTTGGGAGTAAACACGCGTTTGGCCTTCCGCGTCGGTGTGCGTGCGGATCGCGCCCTTGCCGCGGTGAAACTCCGGCAGTCCCCGGCCCGGATGACGCACGTAATCGGCTTCCTGCCAGACGTAACTTTGCGACCTGCCACGGAACTCAACGGCCCAATCGCCAAACGGAACGATCTGCCCGGGCGGCCCGACCAGCCCGCCAGTGGTTTCCTCAAAGCCGGGATTTGGCAACAGGTTTCCCGTGAGCGGCACGGGCGGGGCGGAAACCGGTTTTGCTCCCTTGCCGCCGCGACCCGGCCCGATTTCCAGCGCCTGTAGGAACGCCTCGCCCCACACGACCTTGTCCCCGTCCGTGGTACGCTGGGCGGTGAATCGGATTTCAATGACACCGTTCGTGGGCGCGAGGTCGTTGAACACCAGGTCCACCGCGCGGTTTGGCCCGCCGGCAGTGGCCGCGACATCGAGGCGCTCGACCACGCGCCGGCCGTTGATCAGGATGTCAAAGCAGTTCTTGCGCGTGTCCAGGCCGCGGGTGGCAGCGAATTTGAGTCGCGCGTAATAGCGGCCCGGCCCGACCGTGGCGTTCACCCAGAAATCCCGGTGATGCACGCCGTAGCGATACAACTCGGGGTCGCGCGTGCCGGTGATTTCGCCGGGCGCGGGATTTGTCCACCAGAACGCTGCCACTGTGTCCACGCCCGAGGCCGCCCGCATGACCAGTTCCGTGCCGGGCCGCCAGGTGTGGCCGGCCGAGTCGCGGTAGTCAGTCCGGCCGGTGTAACCGAAAATCATCCGTTGCGCGGTGCGCGGGCCGGTACCGCCGGGGAAATTCGCCACGCCCGACGCATCGGAATACTGGACGCTGTGAATGCGAACGAGCGCGCCTTGCGCGTAGGGATTGCCCGCGCCGCGCGCGACCAGTTTGAGCGTGTGCGGCCCTGGCGACAGGCCGTTGCGGTAGTAAAGCACCTGTCGCTGGCGCGGCGAGGGATTCCAGCAGTCCACGTGAACGAGCTGTTTTTCGCCGTCCAGATACACGTCGGCCAGACCGCCGTCCGGACCGAAGCTGCCGATGACGCGGACCTGATTGCCCGTGAACCGAGCAGTGACGGCGGCGTCAGCCAACCCGGTGACGCGCGCGGAATCTTTCGCGCCCGTTTCGCTTTGCCAGCCGCCGCTGAATTCCAATTGCTCTGCCGACAGAGTGCGCTGCGGGTCGTTGCCCGTGATGACGACGCGCTTCGCGCCATCGTGCCGGATGCTCACTATGGCATCGCCATTCGCCAGGCGTTTCACGGTGTAGCCGTTGGCGTCGAGGGCGCGGCGGCGTTGCAGGGGGCGACCGTCAGCGGTGATTTTGCGGGGCAAGAAAGCCAGGCGCAGCACCACCACTGTCGGCGCGGGTGCGTCGAAGGTGGTGTATTCGATTCTCCCGTCGTCATAGACGACCGAGTTCACGACCGCCGTGGCGCGGACGATGTGGTTTTCGCGATTCGTGCCCAGTTCTTCCGGCAGCCAGCCGATGGCCGCCAGAATGAACCGCAGGGCCAGCGGATGGGCGATGTTGAACCAGTTGTCGTTCACGATGATGCCGCCGTCAATGTTGTCCTCGCTGCGGCCGTTTTCGTGACCGTCGTAAGTAGCGAGCACCATCTGGCGGTAGGCCAGTTCGCGCATCCACGGGTCTTCGGCCAGCATTGCGTAGTGCGCGAAGGTGGGCGCGACGCAGAACGGCGCATACCAGAGCGACCGTTCGCAGCAACTGCTGGACTCCGGGTAGGCCCACGCGCCGCTGTAAACGTCGCCGCCGGAGTTGGGCGCGACGCTGGCGCGGTTCAGAAACAGCGTGAGGATGTTGCGCGCGTCGTGCCGCCAGTTGGGGAACACGTCCCGATGGTTGAGCATATACGTGACGGCGTCGGGTGTGGTCAGGCAGTTTTGGCAGTCGTTGACCCAATCCCAGAAGTAGCGCCCCCACGTGTCGTTCACCGCCCAGGCAGGCAGGAGTTTGTCGCGCAAATAGCGCCGGCCGGCGTCCCGGGCGGCAATGAGGCGATTGTCCCTGCCGGTGTGGCCGAGGCGGATCAGCTCATCGAGAAACGCGAGGATCATCGTCACGCCGCCGGTTTGCTTGTTGTTCTTCCACGGGACGGTTTCGGGATTGGCATAACGCGGCCAGGGGTCGGCGTTGGGATCGAGATTGCAACGTTCGGCCAGCAACTCGCCCCAGTGTTTGGCGGTGTCGAGCCAGCGGTTGTTGCCGGTGAGTTGGTAGGCGCGCAATAACCCCTGGCCGGTGGAAGCGACCAGATCGAGTTGAATCATTCCGTTGGTGTCCGCTTTGAAGAACGCCCTGCCCTTGACCGGCACGCTGATGAACAACCCCGGCCACGGATGCTCCGGCGGGGTCTGGCAGTGGTCCACGATGTAGTCGGCCATGTAAGTAACGTGCGCGATGGCCGCGGCGTCGCCGGTGTAGCGGTAGTAATCCACCAGACCGTTGAGCACGCTGGTGGCGCGCTGGCTCAGATCGCCGTTGTCCCAGTCCTCCGGAACGCGCGGCGTGATGACGCCGTTGGTGGAAATCTGCCACAACCCGCTGAAGACATAGGCCGGATACTCGGCGATGGCGTTGGTGCGGGTGCTCCACGGGTAACGCTTGAGCGTCTCGGCGGCGATGCGCACGCGGAAGTCGCACTGGCCGTTCAACCCGCGATACCACGGCGCAATGACGCCGTGTCGGTCATGCGCGGCCGGGTGGGCGTAGTAGCGCGCTTGCGTGGTGGCAGCGGGCAACGCAGCCGCGGGCAGAATGATGGCCAACGAAGCAAGGATGTTAATCGGCAGGAACCTCATCCGATTTACGTTTGACGAATTGAGGTTAATGCGTGGCTCTGGCTCATCGCAACACCTGCTCCGCGTTCTCGACGCCTGGCCTGGTCGGCAGGGCGTTCCCAATCAACCCATGCCGTGGTTTTGCCCCGGGCAAATCAGCGCGCCAGCGTGGTTTTGCCGCATTCACGCGGCCCAAGGAGCATGGCCACGGGGTTGCGCGCCAGCGCGGCCTTCAGCGCCGCCAACGCTCTCGCACGCTCAATCATGCCGCAGACCGCATCCTTGCATTTCGGGAACCTCACTCCGGAAAGGCAAGGATGGCCTGCCGTGGCAACCCGGCTTTCAAGCCGTTTGAAAAAAAACCGAGTGTGGCAGCACCGCCCATGCGTGCGTGTCAACCAGCCCGCACAATCCACCGACCAAAAACCCCAAACGATCAAAAAAACCAACGGATCAAAACCAACGGATGAAAAAACCAACGGATCAAAACCAGCGGATGAAAAATCCCAACGGATCAAAAGACCAACCGCTGAAAAAGGCCGACGGTGGAACAAGTCGGAAGAGAGGCCCGATGGATAAACCGCTCACGGGTTGTGAGGCATCGGGAAAATCCGCTGGCTCATGATTTTCCGCAGGGGTGCGTTTCGGGCAACAGCATGCTGGGGAGGCGCTCTCCGGCCACGGGGTCAGGCGCGGTGCAATCTGCCGACAATCTTTTGCAACCCACCGAAAGCCGGGCGGTCGTGGGAAACCTACGTTGGCGGCGATGAAAACACCGAGCGTTGCGCTGGCACACGCGGGCAAGTTCAGAACATCAGCCTCCTGCGGCCCGCAGGCGTCTCAATGCCACGCCATTTTCGCGGTGAACCCCCGAGAAGTTTTCGTTGAACAACACCTGCTCCCGATGGGTGGAACGGGTCGCCGACCCGTTCCACCCCTGCTGGCGGCGCTCAAAGATCGTTCGTTGCCGAGGCTGCGTTTGCGCTGGGCGCTTGGACCGCTGGGCGTGATTCGCCTGCTGCTGGCCTTTGGGCTGTGCGCGTTGCCGGGGCCGGGGCTGGGGCGCGACGGGCTGAGCACGAATCGTCCTGCGCCGCTGCCGGGTGTGGTGGTGCTGGGGCAACCGGGCGTGGCCGAGACTCTGGAAGGCCCGTTTCTGCCCGAGGTGCTCGGCACCCGAATCACCGCGGGCAAAAAGGCGACGGCCCTGGAGCTGGAAAAACTTCCCGTGATTCAGAACAACAACTACCGGCAGGCGCTGGCCCAGACGCCGGGTTTGTTGCTGAGCGAGGAAACCTCGCCCCTGCTGAGCATCGGCTATCGCGGCCTCAATCCCAATCGCGTGCAATTCACCCAGGTGCTCAAGGATGGCATTCCGATTCACGCCGATCAGTTCGGTTACCCGGAGGCGTATTACACGCCGCCGCTCGAAGCGGTGGAGCGGATCGAGTTCATCCGGGGCGGTGCGTCGCTGCTTTACGGCCCGCAGCCGGGTGGCGCGCTCAACTACGTCACGCGCCGTCCGCGCGGCGACGTGCCGTTTGCCGCCACGTCCCGACATGTCTTTGGCAGCGACGCGTTTTACTCCACGTTCAACGCCGTCGAGGGCACGGTGGACCGGCTCGGATATTACGGGTATTTCCACCATCGCCAAACCGACGGATTCCGCGACGCCAACAGTGACGTGGAGCTGTTCAACGGCAGCGCCAGGCTCGTGCTCGACGCCACGCGGGAGAGCCGATGGGTGCTGAGCTTTGACGGATACGCCGAGGAACACGGCGAACCCGGTGGGCTGACCTTCACGCCCGGCCCGAACGCCGTGCTCTACAACGTGGATCGGAACGCGGCGTCCCGACGCTTCGATCGCTTCCGGCTGGAGCGCCACTTTGCATCGCTGGCCTGGGAACGGGATTTCAGCGAGGACACGTTTCTGACCGCCGCGGCCTGGGGCGGCTACTACTCGCGGTTCAGCAAACGACAGCGCGGTGGGGGCTTCGGCACGCTGCCCAGCGGCCCGGCCAGCAACAGCAACACCATCGAGCACCAGCAGTTCTGGACCGAGGGCGTCGAGGCGCGGCTGCGTCACGACTGGGTTTGGGGGCAGAACCTCAACACACTCGCTGCCGGCGCGCAGTTCTACCACACCTGGTCGCCCCGCACCGACCGGCGCGGCGCCAGCCCGGATGCCAACGACGGCCCGGTGCGCAATCGAAACGAACGCGAGGTGTACTACGCGCCGGTGTTTCTGGAAAACCGGTTTGTCTTCGGCAATTTTTCCCTCACGCCGGGCGTGCGCCTGGAGAACGTCTGGCAGAGTGTCCGCGAGAAGGTGAACCTGGACAAGGCGGCCGCCGGCACGCCGCTGGGCGATGAGCGGCAGCACGATTTTGTGCCGCTATTCGGCGTCGGGCTGGAATATGAACCGGCCGAACGCGTGTGGGTCTATGGGAACTTTTCGCAGGCGTACCGTCCGAAACTCTTTACCCAGGCCGTGCCCCTGGGGGCGAACACGTTCGTCAATCAAGACCTCGAACCGGCGGAGAGTTGGCAGGCTGACGTGGGGTTGCGCGGGCGTCCTGTGCCGTACGTGCACTGGGACGTGAGCGTGTTCTGGATGGAGTTCAACAATCAGATTGGCAGCGTGGCCGTGCCGGGTGGCACTTCTCTGGAGAATGTGGGCGACGCGGTGCATCGCGGCGTGGAGGCGGCGATGGAGGTCGAACTGCTGGGTCTGGCAGACGCCCTGCGCGGGCAATCGGGCACCGCGCGCGAACACCAGCTCAGCCTCTACGGCAACCTGATGGCGTTGGACGCGGAGTTCGTGCGCGGCCCGCAGAAGGGCAACACCCCGCAATACGCGCCGCAGCTCCTCGCGCGCACCGGGGTCATTTACCGCTGGGGCGACCGCGCCAAGCTCGCCCTCACCGGGACGTTGGTGGACGACCATTTTGCCGACGACGCCAACAGCGCGGCGTTTCGCGTGCCCGCCTACGCGGTTTGGGACCTGACGCTCGAACTCAAGCTCCACCGCCGTCACCTCAGCCTGGTCGGCGGCATCAACAACCTCTTTGACGAAGATTACTACGCCCGCATCACCGGCACGGGCATTGATCCGGCGTATCGGCGCAACTTCTACGCGGGACTGACGCTGGCGTTTTGAGCGCGGGTGGTCTTTCGACCGGCCGATTGCGCGCACCGGGCCCCGTACAATCACGCCGTCAAAGCGCACAGGCTCTGACCAGCGCGTGCTTGATGGCTCGTAAATCGGCGTCCGAAACCGCTCCCAAACGTTTCACAAACCGAACCGCCGGGAGAGAGGTAACGGCTTGAACATTGGCCACCGACGCAGGGTCAAGGAACTGGAGATGACCCAACGGCACTTCCAGTTCGCTGCCGCGGTTTTGCCGGGTGATCGGAATGCAAATGACGAGCGAACGCGGCGCGTTGAGATGCTCGGCAATGAGCACCACGACCGGGCGCAACTTGGCCGCCAAGCCCATATCGGCCAGCCATACCTCGCCGTGTCGCGGATTCATTGACCGTCGAGCAAATCCAACACCTCCTGCTCGACCTCGCGGCTCGGAAGCAGATCAGACCAGGCTGCCTCCTCTTGCTGTCGAACCAGGAACTTCAAATAGATCAACACCTCGCACAGCAGCGGCTCCGGCAAACGCTGGATTTCTTCAGCCAGGATTTCACGTGCGCTCACGCGGGTTACGGTAGTCGCACCGGTTTCGAGATTCAAGAATCGCCAGCCGGCGGACCTGCGTTTCGGGTGACGGCGCGCACTACCTCACATTGCTCCGGCGTTGGGAGCGACGCGGGGGCGATGAAGTATCAGCGCCCGGGTCGGGTTCGCCGAGCAACCGCCTGACCTCGGCCACGGAAAGATTCTTCACCGGCAGATCAAAGCCCAGGGTGTCGCCGTTGGGCGTGAAGCCGCCGCCGTCCACGTCCACGAAGATTGGGTTGTGATACGCGCACGGTCGCCAGCGCGCCTGGCGGCTGGTGCCGTAGCCGATGGACAGATCGTGCTGCTCGCCAATCGCCACGACGATCAGATGCGCGTCTTCGGTGAGCGTCACCGGGATCGTGCGGTCGAACTTTACGACGCCGTTGCCGAACCAGTCCGGATGGCTCGTGCGCGTGAAGTTCAAATCGGGTCGCTGCCGTCCGTTGACCAGCACCTGCACGCGGTCAATGTCGAGCCAGTCGGTGCATTGAACCTGGACGCGAAGGTTGAGGGTGCCGGTCACGCGGGTCGCGCCCCCGGGCAGGGTGCCGTCGTCGGTTTGCACCCGCAAAAACGGCCCGGTGGTCAGGATGATGCGGCCGGCCTTCGCGTGGCGGACATTTTCGCGCCAGTCAATTTCGGCGGGGTTGTCGGAACGGCTGGGCATATACATGCGCCAACCGCCCACGCCGCCGCCATGGACGTAATGAGCGTCGTTGACCGCCACGGCGGCATAGCGATGGCCGCGGTTGAGCAGTTGCAGCCAGATGAACTCGCGGACATAGGCGACGCGCTCGTTGCCACCGTCACGGGCGATGCGGAACGGTTGCCCGGCGAGAATCTCGCTCGCGTCGCTGTTCTGGGTTTCGATGCCGTCAATGAGTTGAGCCAGGCCGTGAAAGCCGCCGTCAGCGCGTCCGTCGCCGTCGCGGTCAATGAAGTCATGCACCAGGTCGGGATGATTGATCTGCACCCAGCGGTCGGGTTCGGCGCCCTGCCAGTCGCGCAAGGTGATGGCGCTGATGCGCGGGTCGGGATGCCAGAGCGGCGCGCCGTTGTCCTGGGTGAAGGGCACGACGCGGAAGGGAAAAGCGTTGAGATGCGGTCCGCTGCCGGTCAGTTCGATGCCGCAGACGGTTTGCACGTCGTTGGTCAGGCCGAGCTTCTCGATGTGCGGTCGCCAGTCGTAAAAGCGGTTGTGCTCGGTGGTCGGGGCAAATTCGATGTGCTCGGCGGCGAGGTTGATCACGCGGTCGTCGGTGCCGCAGACGTTGTCGCCGCTGAGCGTGGAGTGGTTGTGGTAATCGGCGCTGATCCAGCCGGTGGTGTCCACCAACCGTCGCAACACGCCCTTGAACGCAACGGTCTGCTCGGCTTGCAGCACGACGGTGTTGGAGAGGTGGCTGTATTCGATGCCGCGCGTGACGATGATGGCGTATTGACCGGGTGGCAACGCGACGCGGAAGCGGCCCGTCTCGGAGTGATACTGATCCACCGAGCCGCGCGCGCGTGCGGAGGGCCCGAGCCACGGCGTGGGCGTGCCGCCGATTCCCCGGAATTGCGCCTTGCAGGGCAGGCTGCGGCCCGAGTCATCGCGGATGTCGAACTCCACAGCGGCCGCGACCGCCAGTGTCGCGTCGAGCGACGCCGTTTCGCCGGCCTTTACGGTGACGGAACGCGTGACGGCGGCGCGGCCCAGGTCGGTGATCTCAATTTCGTAATCACCCTCCGGCAGGGCGAAGCGCACCTGCCCGTGCGTGTCCGGGTGCGCGACGCAAAGGACGTTGGTGCTGCCGGCGGATCGTATGAGGAGGTCGCCGGTGGTCACGGGTGCGCCGTTGCGGTCCACCAGCCGGCCGGCGACCCGGCCCACGCGTCCCCGCCGCTCGGCAACCAGCCCGAGGGCTTCCGCGGGCGAGCGGCCCACGGCCAGAAATCGCGTGAACCGCACCGTCTGGCCGGGCTGCAACTCGACCGGTTCGCCGGGCTTGAGTGCCGCGTCGCTTTCCAGCACGGCGAATGAATAGCCGGTTTTGTCGTCCGGGTCCACCGCGTCGGCCCACGTGATGCCAAACGCCTGGCCGGTACGCAAAAACACCGTCCACCGGTCTTCCGTGCCGACTTTTTGGGCGCGCGCGGATTCGTTGCGCAGGGTGGTGACGATTTCAAGGCCCTGCCAGCCGTCGCGCAGGCGGTATTCGTGTCGGCGGAAAATGCCGCGATTGCTCGCGCCACTGACAACGGTCTCAACGCTGGCCTCGCCATCCGAGCCGTCCTTGAGCACGCGCACCCAGGAGACGGCCCCGCGTTGGCCGGCGGGCGCAAAGACCGTGATCTGGTCGTTGTTGATCTCGCGCAGTGTCAGGTCATACAGGCAGCCGGGCGTGATGCCATCCGGGCCGTAAAACGTGCCCATGTTGGCGCGGCGCTGCGGCAGATTGCCCGAAACGACCGCGACAATTTTGTCGTTCCGCAGGATGAAATCGCCCGCGATGCCGTCGGCCTCGCGTCCGCGCGGCAACTCGCCGGTGCGCTCCGGGGCGACCTCGAAGGCTTCCGGCGCAGCGAGTGCGCCAAGTGCGCATCCGAGCAGGAGAGTGGGCAGGAGTGGGAACCATTTGGCACGCGACGCGTTGAACACGGCAGGAATGTGAGCGACACGCGGGTGCTCGCGCAAGCGCGTTAAAAGGTGCGCAAGAAAAGGCCGGGGCAGATGCTGAGGCCGATTTTAGGCCGAATATTTCAGACTCGTTGAGCCTGATTTCATTAGCACCGGGCTTTAGCCCGGTGAACCGGGGCAACCCGCCTCGCAAGCCGTTTCAACGGCTTCGGGCACGCTGCGAAAAGCCGCTGAAGCGGCTTGGAGCGGTGGATCGGCGTTTGTTTCATTGGCTCCGGACTCCAGCCCGGGCTTTTTTTCATTTCGACAGCGGCAACGGATCGAGGGTGAGGGGATCGCGCAGCGGTAACTCCGTGAAACGACCGCCCGCCAAATCCACCAGTCGCACGGGATGATCCGGATGGCCCTTGAGGATTTCGTCCTTCTGGCCGACCACGACGATGACGAACCGATCCGGCTGAAGGTAGGTTTGCGCCACGCGCCGCACGTCCTCGCGCGTGACGGTCTGAATTCGCGCGCGGTATTCCCTCCAGAAACGCGGGTCTTTGGCGTAGCGGCCGGTGAATTCGTCCTGGGCGAAGGTCAGCGCCGTCTGCGCCTTGGTGGCGAAGGTGCGCGGGAAGCGCTCAATGAACCCGCGCTTGGACTGCTCCAGTTCGGCCTCGCTGACCAGCTCGTTGCGAATGCGCTGAACTTCCTCCAGCACGATCGAAGCGGCGTAGGCGACGGTGCGTGACTTGGATTGAAACGCCGCGGTGAAGGTCAGCGGGTAATACACCCCGCCGGGGAACGCCGACCAGGCCGCATACGCCAGGCCCTCGTCGGAACGCACGCGGTTGACGATGCGCGAGGTGAACCCGCCGCCGCCCAGGATGTCGTTCATGACCATCACCGGGAAGTAGTCCGGATTGTCGCGCAGGATGCCCGGCAGGAGCATCGAGACGCGACCCTGGTTTACATCCTTGTTGACCAAATAGACGCCCGGCGGGGCGAAGACGGTGTTGGTGGGCACCGGCGGCGGCGTCTCACCCGGAAACGGCCAGTCAGAGAACATCTTCTCCAGGCGCGCGATCATTTCGTCGCGATCAAAGTCGCCGCTCACGGCGAGCACGAAGTTGCGGGGCGCGAACCAGCGCCGGTGAAACGCGACGATGTCCTCGCGCCGGATGGCTTCGACCGAGGGTTTGGTGGCAAGCCGATTGTTGAAGAACCGTTCGCCGTAGGCCAGGCGGTTGGCTTCGCGCCCCTCGATGGCGGAGGAATCGTCGTTGCGCTGTTGCATGAACTGAATCATCTGCTGCTTGCGCAGGGCGATCTTGTCGTCCTGGAAACGCGGCTCGGCGAGCGCCTCGCGCAGGATGCCCAGGCCCTCGTCAAGGTCCTTGGACAACAGGTTCAGGCTCACGCTGCCGACGGTGTCGCGGATTTCGGAGTTCAATTCGGCGGCGAGGAAGGCGAGGCGTTCTTCGAGTTGCTCGGCGGTTTTGGAGCGCGTGCCGCCGCGTGCGAGCAACCAGCCGGTCAGGTTCGCCAGGCCGGCCTTGTCATCGGGATCGAGATAATCGCCCGTGCGCACGAGCACGACGATGTTGACCAGCGGCAGTTCGCGATCGGGCACGACGTAGGCGACCGGCCCGGCGCGGAGTTGGACGCGAAAGTCTTCGGGCGCGGGCGGCTCATAGACCAGCGGCGGGAACGAAAGTTTTTCGGGCCGCTCCGGAATGGCGGCGGTCTGCGCGAGCAACGATGCGGCGCTACAAAGCGACAAGCCCAGCCCCGTGAGCCTGCGCCGCAGCCGAACCCTCGCCCGCCGGAAGAAGGAAAAGCCAGGGGGCGCGCAGACCTGTTTTGAGCCGTGAGGGGAAAACGCGGCATCTGGATTGGGGCGGGGGTTGGCGACGGATCGTTTTCTCTCCGAGGGACAGGGTCGTGTTGAAGGGGCGTGACGGGAGTTCATCGCGAGCAGGACACCGCGGTGAGCATCATCGAGCCGAAAACGCATCAGTTCTTTTCCTCCGGTTTGACGCTGCCCTCGACTTTTGCCGCCGCGGGTTTGCGCGTGTAAATGGCCACGGCGGGGTTTTCCCTGGTGAAGTATTTTTTGGCGACGCGCTGCACGTCTTCGGCGGTGACAGCCTGAAATTTCGGCCCGGCGGCGTTGATCTCCCGCCAGTCGCCCAGGCCCTCGTTGAAGATCAGTTGCATGAGGATGGACATGTTCGAGGTCAGGCGACGGTATTCGGCGGCGGCGTAGTTGTTTTTGACCTTCTGGAGCTCTTCGGCGGGCACGAGTTCGTTTTGGAGTTTTTCGATCTCGGCATAAATGGCGGCCTCGACCTCCTGCGGGGTGCGACCTTCGCGCGCCTCGCCGCCGGCATTGAAGTAACCGGCCCATTTCTGCGAGCGTTGGGTGGCCCAGATTTCGGTGGCCAGTTGGCGCTCGAGCACGAGTTTTTTGTAGAGCCGACCGGTGCGCGTCGAAAGCACCTGTCCCAGAATGCCCAGCGCGTAGGAGTCCTTGTGGCCGAACGGCACGGTGTGCCAGAGGATGTCCACCTGCGGATTGGTCTCGGCCTCCGCATACATGCGTTTCTCGGCGACCTGCGGCACTTCGAGCGTGACGACTTCGGGCGCGTCGTTCGAGCCGCGCGGGATGCGCTCAAAATA
This sequence comes from Verrucomicrobiia bacterium, assembly GCA_026414705.1. Lineage (GTDB taxonomy): Bacteria > Verrucomicrobiota > Verrucomicrobiia > Limisphaerales > JAOAIM01 > JAOAIM01. The sequence continues at coordinate 43,974 of JAOAIM010000002.1, forward strand.
CTGCTGCGCCAGCCGCAACGCGTGGGCCGGGTCGAAATCCCCCACCAAAATGAGCGTGATGTTCTGCGGCGCGTAATAGGTCGCGTAAAACTCGTCAGCCTGCGCCTTGGAAATGGCGGTGATGTCCGAGGGCCAGCCGATGGTGGGCCAGCCGTAGGGATGCGATTCCCAGAACATCGCGTTGAACGATTCCTCGAACCGGCCCAGCGGCGTGGACTCGGTGCGCATCCGCCGCTCCTCAAACACCACGTCGCGCTCGGCGTAAAACTCGCGGAAGACCGGACGCAGAATCCGCTCCGACTCCATCCACATCCACAACTCCAACTTGTTGGCGGGCACCTGAACGAAGTAGGCGGTCAGATCGTCGGTCGTGAAGGCGTTCATGCCCGACGCGCCGTTGGAGCGGTAAATCCGGTCAAACTCGTTCTTGATGAGCAGCGCGCGCTGTTCGGCAACCAGTTCGTTGAAGCGCTTTTCCAGTTCGCGGTAACGGGGCGTTTTGTTTTCGGGCTTGAGCAGATCGTCAATTTCGCCGCGCCGCCACGCCGCGCGCATTCTGGCCTCCTCGCGGCGCATCTCCTCGCGGATGCGCTCCTGCTCGGCGATGATTTCCAGGTCACGCCGGGCGTCCCGGGTGCCGATGGTCGGCGTGCCCTTGAACATCATGTGCTCGAAGAGGTGGGCGATGCCGGTGATGCCGGGCCGTTCGTTGGCGCTGCCGACGTGCGCGACCCAGCCGCCGGCAACCGACGGCTCATCGTGACGCTCGACCAGCAACACTTTCATGCCGTTGGCCAGGGTGTGTTCGACCACCGGCACGCGCTGCGCCGCCAGCGCCCAGGGCCAGAGCATCAGCCCCAGCGCCACGGGCCATCCCACCGCAGGAATTCCGGGCTTGAATCGCACGCGCATCATCGTTTGGTCGGACAAACCTAAGAACGCGGCGTTCAACCGCAACGGAAAAGCGACCGCCGTCACCCGGCCGGAACGACGAAATCAAAACCTGCCCACCAACCCTGAAGAACCCAAACGCGACAGACTGGCGGGCTGCCCGGTGACGTTCCTCTACACCGAAGAGGTCGGCCCGTTGGGGCGGGAATTTGCCCCGCTTCAAGCGGCCTCCGGACGCAATAAGGCCCGTCACTTATCCACTACCGAAGCCGCCGCAGTCATACTGGAGGCGGCGCTCAGATACGGCCGTGCCACGGGAGCCCACGCCGCACCATTCCAAAACTCCCCCGCCCCCTGCGGCCCTAGCCGGGCGGGGATGCCCACCGACCGCAGCGCCGCCACCGAAAGCTTTGCAAAGCCTTGTTGATTCGCTAGCTGCCGCCGCCAGATGCTTTCGACCCCTGTGGGAATTTGCTCCGCATCCGCCACCGTCACCCGGGAACGAAGTTGCCATACGATAATCTCAGTTGCGGCATCTAATCTGGATTCGCGTCGGATGTGAGGAAACAAATTCTCCCAAAGGAGACGCCGCCAGTTGCGTTCGGGATCTGTCACCGCCGCAATCTGGGGAGACAACACATAAGGGCGATATAGCGGGTCGTCCACCTTCCATTCGACCACTCGCCGGTTGTAAGCGGCCAGGGCCACGTGCTCTAAAATCGTTTTGATACGTTGTCCCTGCCAGTCAAGGTTGGTGGCAAGAAACTCCCAATCCGCCTGCTGGTCGTGCCGAACCACAAACCTCTTGGCGATCGGCAATGTCCGACCATTGGCAGGTAGGCGCAGCACGATCCAGTGCAGCGCAGTGTAAGCGAAGGCAGCACCCGCCAGCAGCACAGCCAATCCCCACACGCAAATCTCAAGTCCAACGGGTGGACCGGCTCTGGGTGTGAGCCATCTGCGCCACCTCGACCATCTCAAGCCAATCGCCACCAGAGCCCAAATCAAGACAGGCGTCAGATAAAGCCCCAGCGGCTTGACCGTGGCTGGCCAGGCGGTCACGGAGCGATACCGACGCCACCACTCGGCCCCGGCAAAATGCACCAAGCACGCTTCCCCAATCAGCCGAAATAATGCCGCCCGGGCTGGCCCGAACCCGGGCTTTTCGGCGGCAACGATTTTCAATTCCACTCGGTGTCCCTTACTTCGGAGTAGCGTGGCAATGCGCTCCATGTGCGCCAACGGAACGCCGCCTTCTCGTTGGCCCTGCACCCAAACAATGGTTCGGGCGCGCTCTGCAAGAGGCCGGACTCTCGCCATGCCCGCCGCGCGCTCCGATTGGGGCTTGTCCCATTCCGTTGGCCACGTTGGCCACAACAAGACCAGAAGTTCCGGGCACAATTCTGGATGCCGCAATGCAGATTCCAATAACCGTTGCGCCCCCTCGCCCCAACCCACCCAGGCCACCGCATTTGTGACGGCCCACGGACGCGTTTGCAAGCTGCGCTGTAAAGCGGCTACCTGCGTGACACCGGCCACATCGTTCGTCGGATCGTATTCGATGCCCACAGCCGCCAAACCCATCTCCGCCAATTGCCGCAACTCAAAACCGATGCTCAACAGGTCTTCACGCGCCGGGGGCGCACACACCACCACCGGATACGGTCGGGCCGCTGCTTTGGGCAACACCGCCACGCATTTGGCTTTTGCTGCGGTGGCGGGCTTGACCGTGAACCACGCCCGTTCAAAAGGATCGCGAGCTTTGGCCCAGAGCCCCACACCAAAACAAAGAAGCCCAACCCCAACCGGCCAGCTCATGAGCCACCAGCCTGGCGCGGGGCGCGTCCGGTGACACGCCCGCCGGATCTTTTGACCGAGTTCGCTGCTCATTGAATCTGTGAGATCAGTTCCCGGAGCACGGCCAGAGAATCATCATAGCGGGCGCTGGGATCGTCCAACACCCAGCCGCCTATGCGCGCCGCCTCGCACGCGTTAATCAGTTCGGCCGTTCGGGCCAACCACAACCTGCTCGCCGGCAAATCCCCTTGGCCCCCGCACTCCAGCCAAACGCGCAGCCGCTTCTTACCTTCGCGGCCCGCCGCTTTCATTGCCGCCTCAAAATCCTCGACGCCGGACACGCGGGTCACAAGACAATCCACCGGCGCACGCCATGACTCCGGAACACCGGCCATTTCCCCGGGTTTTCCCGCTGCGGCAAGATCCGGCATCCGAAGCGAAACGGACACGTTGAAAGGCAGCAGCTCCTTGCCGGCCCGGGCTAAAAACGCGGCCAAATGCCTTGTGCGATTGCTGTCCGTGTCACGCCGTGAATACGCCGCTTGAGGCAACTCCCTTTCATTGGGAAACCGCATGTGGTCAAACTGAATCTCGTCAAAGCCAATCGCCGCCGCCTCTCGAGCGACCGCGATGTTATAAGCCCAGACCTGCTTGCGAAACGGGTCCAGCCAGAACAGATTGCCCCGCCCTTTGCTCCGGGGGCGCCACTGCGGCTGGTGTTTGGCCAGCAACGCGTCCTGAAACACCGAAATCCGCCCGACCACGTAAATGTTCCTCCGATGCATGTCGCGCAAGAATGCCTGAATGTCGTCGAACCGCACGGTACCGAACGCGCCGATCCGTCCTGCCTCGGGCGCGCCGTTGTAAAACGTCATCCGGCCATGCTCATCCTTGATGTCCACCACCAGCGTGTTGAGCCGTTCGCCGTCCAGCCACCCCAGCACCCGTGCCCGCACTTCAGCCAAACCCAGGGCTTTGTGCGACAGATAGATTCCCCGCAGTTCCAGCGGCTGCAACTCCAGCTTGAGCTGGCCCCGCTCCGTTGGCTTGGTCCATGCCCGACGATAGCCGGCCGCGCGCGCAAGCACAGGTTTCGACGGATTGAAGTGCTTGAAACTGAACTCGCCGCGAAAGTCAGAGCGGGCCACTTTGCCGTCGTGATAGACCGTGGCGTTCGCAATCGTACGCTGCGTTTCCGCGTCCACAACCGTCCCCCGATACTCCTTGCAGCCTGCCCCGAGCAACGAAATCGCGAGCGTCAGACTCAGCAGACCGCACTGCAACGGCGGCAGCGGGAACTGCGCCTTGCCCGGTGAGGACACCGAGCCTATAAGTAGGCCGGGTCCCCCGACCCCGCGTCGGTTCCTGCCTGCGATGGGTCTTGCCGAAGACGCGAAGACCTCCCGCTGCCACAGACGAGGGAAAGGACGGAGACCGCGCAGTGGAAACCCTGCCCTTCCGCATGGCAACCAGGTCAAGTGCACAGGGGTTGTTTAAGACACGAGCCCGTCCCCGACAACTTTTGTCAGCTCGCACGCTGAACTTGATCAGCGCGTGACGCGCCCGGGCCGCGCAACCACTCCAAAAGCAGGAAAAACAGGCTCCCGCCCAGCAGATACACGATCACCAGCTTGAGCAGCAAGTCCACCGTGTCCGGCGCGAGCGGCAAACGCTCCGTCAGCGTCCCCAAGCAAGGACACGGCTTGCCCGGGGCCACCCACCACAGCCCCACCCGATACACGATGAAATTCAAACTCAGCCAGATGATCAACACGTGCTTGTTCCGCGTGTTCCGGCCAAAGATCAGATACCCCGCCGTGGCCAATTCGAGCAAGCCGACAGCCATTAAAACGCCTCGGTTGCTCAGCAGCAGCAGCACCGGATCACGCACCGCCAATATCCGTGCCTCCCCTGCCGCGCTGTAGAGTTTTGCCAAAGCCGTGAGCGCGAGCAACACACCGGCAAATTGCAGATAAACGTTCTCAGGGGAATTTCTGCCAAGCCCATCCATAAAAATGTGCCACCGCTCCGCGAGCGCACGCTGTCTTAGCATTCGCTTAGCGAAAAAAGGCACCTCGACCGCCGGTCTTATCGCTCTAACCCTTCTCAGTCGCCCCGATCCGGCATCGCTGCCGGTATCCACCCCGTCAACACGGCACCACAATTGCTCGGTGCTCTGGACGCTATCACCTGAACAACATTTGAACGTTCCCTATGTCAATACTAAGCGCCCCTTGCAATTCAGCAGCCGTCCCCTCCAAGCTTTTTAACCTTCCGGCCACGGTTGTCACTGCTAATCGGCAGCCCAGTCATTGGGCACGTTCCCGTGCACTTATAGTAACAGTACGACTCGTCGTCCAAGCATGCTTTCTGTCCACCCCCTTCCACGGAGAAACACGCGTTTCCAGTTCCACGGTTTGATACCGTTCCGCCGTGCGTTTCAGAACAGTTGGGACAGTGCACAATGCACGTCGCCCCGTTGGTCATCACCGTGCAGGGCGCGTTCGTCAGGTTATAGCAAGAATATCCCCCCCATACCTGCATCTCCATCCCAAGTAAACCGAGCGAGAAGAGCAGGATGCATGTAATACTCTTCATAGTGTGTTCCTCGTTGTTTCAATGTTGTGCTGCGTTCTTTTCTCTCCTAGCCCATAAAAGGGCCAAGAGGATCGTTGAGGCCAGCAGCATGACCACAACGAAAACGCGGGCGCGGCGTGAAACCTGCATGGATGTTTCGAAAAGGCTGGGCTCAGGAACCGGCCTCAACTGATTTCCATCAAACACGAATTCTGTGTCGTTTGTCGTTATCCATCGAACTACTTGATGGCCGCGTACAATCGGTTCAAATGCAAGTCGAGATTCAGGCAAAGGTTCTTCGGAAAACACAACCCTATAAAAGCGAATCCGCTCATTGAAGAAACGCGGCGCATCTTCCCGGAGCACGAACATGTCAAAACCGGATGGAAAGTCCATTGAAAGTGCACAGAGGCCATCGTACGCGTAATCAATACGATGACGCCATGTTCTGATTTCGGTTTGGGTTCCAAGCTCAATGGGCCGGGAAAATGTATGAAACAGCGTTTTCACTCGCCCGGCGTCGTCACGGACCACATGACCGCTACCAATTGTTTTCTCCATCTGATTGGTATAGGAAAACAAATTGCCCCGCCAAACGAGGCCAACACGCGGAGCGTAAGCGATTCCGAGCTTCAGCACATGATCCAAGTTAACGTAGCGAGCGGTGTTGACCGTCATTACTACCGGGTTCCGCCGCGGATCCGAGGGTGTGGCCGTATCCCATACCCTGAGATGATACTCATTTGTCTGAAGAGCCTTTAGCTCCCACCAGCGTGCTTCGCTCGCGCTGTACCACGTCCTTGACGGCGTTACGCCGCTGGTATTGGTGAGATCGTCAAGCGATGAGGCAATGGTCATGACAAACCTGAGCGGAGATTGCCAGTGGACCAGGAAGAACTTTGTTGGTTGCCGATTTGTGCCGCCCGCCGAAAGTGGTGGTTTTTCGCTCGAAAAAAGCATCTCTTGAATCACAGGGGGATTACTTATGAACGCCTGAAAATCAAACCGGCCACCCTCCGTATTCGTTTTGACCCCAGCCAAGTCCCCTCCGACGTCTTCGCAGAACGAAGCAAAGTACGCCACCAAGAACAGTCCACATTTAGAAAAGGCCGTAAGCCCGACCCTTGATAGAGGTGTGCTCATCGAGGTATTGGCTGCACGGCTGCAATTCATTCGATTTTACTCGTCCCGTATGTCAAACCGGCGAGACTTCATGTTTCAAACGTCGGAACAGCAAACGGCCTGTTGGTTGGCAAAAAAATTCAGACAGGATGTCAGGATGCGCGCTGCGCGGCCAGTCGCGCCGCGACCGCGTTGCCAACCTGATCGGGAACAGTCCTGCCCTTACAGGGCGTTTTCAGCGCCACCCGCAGTGTTTCAGATGAAAGCCAATTTGCCATTGTTCCCTTTAATCATCGGGTTGCTCTGTCTCAACCCGCAATGCCCCCATCAGAACGCAACCAGTCTCAACCAAAAAAAAAAAAACTTTGTCAACTCCTTTTCTGAAAATGTTATAACCAATTGCTGCTAAGCGACTTGCGTCCCCATTTCGGGCTTTCTCTTGGGTGCTCCAGCCTCATTTCCTCTCCTCCGCACGCGCTCACTCGCGCAAGCTGGTTGAGGCTGCTGCCAATCGCTGCCAGTCCGGATTAACCGGCTTGTTCGGGATGGGCAGTGCTGTCCAATGGATCGAGCGCGGGTCGCGCAGCTTCCACACCTCCACATGCCCATCGGCAAACGACAGCGCGTAGGCGTTGTTATGGCGCGTGGCCGGCGCGTCCAGCAACCCCCGATCCCCTTTCATGTCCACCGCGAACCAGCCATCGTTAATGCTGCGCTCGTGCTCATCAATGAACACCCACGCGCCCGATGGCGGCGGACGCACAATGTCCTGCTCGCGCCTGAACACGACATAATTGCTTTGGCCCTTGACCCACGTGCCGCCCATCCAGCCATTGAGCGAATAACTGCGCACCCGCGGCACGCCGTGAACCGTGCTCGGGTCCGCCGGACAACGATATACGCCCACCGACTTGTTGTACTGATAGAGACTGCCCAGCATGATCCCGTTCAAATTGGTCGAGTCCAATACGCCCGGCTCGACCGGCGGATAAATGCGAGTGTCATCGTCCATGCTCCCGCGCACCCAAGCCTGCGTGTTGACCTGGCCGCGGAAAAAGTAAAACACCGGCACCAGTTTGCCGCCGTGGTCGTCGGCGTACATTTGCCAGCTCAAGGTCAGTTGCTTGAAGTGGTTGATGCAGGCCACTTGCTGGGCGCGCCGCTTGCTCTTGCCCAGCGTCGGCAACAACAGCCCCGCGAGAATCGCAATGATGGCGATGACGACGAGCAGCTCAATCAGCGTAAAAGCGATCTTTGGTGTCCGGCGCTCTGGCGGCAAAAGCCGGGACGCGCAGACTTCCCGGTCTGCCGTCTCACCGACTTCCCCGCCGCCAGGACGGGGATCGGTCGGTGGCTGGCCGGGCTGTCCCGTAATGCGGGATGCGCCACTTTTCAGCCCATTCATTCTGTTTGTTCCAAGGGCAGCCATGCCGTTTCGGCACGTTTCAATATAATCGCCTGCCGTTTCAGCACGCGCTCGTTTGGCTGTTTCGGGTTCCAATCTCGCGGATTGGGCAAAATGGCCGCCAACATCGCCGCCTGTTCCCGGCTCAGTTGCTCGGCCGGAATGCCGTAGTGATGCCGCGCCCCGGCTTCTACTCCAAACACGCCATCGCCCAACTCGATCACGTTCACATACAACTCCAAAATCCGCCGTTTGGAAAGCAGCAATTCCATCCAGACCGTGTAATACGCCTCCAAGCCCTTGCGAATCCAAGAGCGCCCCTGCCAGAGGAACAGCGACCGGGCGCATTGCTGAGTGATGGTGGAGGCCCCTCGCGCGGGCTGACCTCTCGCCCTGGCCTCTGCGCGCGCAATCCGGATTTCCTCCCAATCAAAGCCCCAATGCTCAAAGAAGCGATGGTCCTCGGACACCAAAATACACTTCAGAAAATCATTGGGCACGCCCCGCAAATCCAGCCAGCAATAACGATTGCGCTGTTGTTCTCCGGCGGTGAACTTGCCTTTCAACCATCGCAACGCCATCGGTCCGGTCGTGGGTGGATTGACCAAGCCGACGCAGCCCACCTGCAACACGGGCACCAGCAGCACCACATACGCTGTCAGCACCGCCCTCTTCAGCCGCCTGTTGGTTTTGGGACGCATGTCAGGAGCCACCGACAGGAAGGTTGCTGGACAGGAGGATTTGCGCGCCAGCCTTTTTCCTGCCACCGACATCTGTGTTGATCAGCATTCTTCGCCGGTCAGCGTTCTCTCCCCAATTCCAGCAGTATCCAAAACGTCGCGCCGGTAGCCAGTGTGAAGAGGCCACCATTAGGCCCGCCGTCGAACCAGAAACCCACCAACGAAGCGAGCGCGCCGCCACGGCAAATCACGCCCAACGAGATACTTGCTCGGCTTGGCCAAAGGGGGTCAGTGGGTTTTGGCGGTGTCCCGGTCAGCGACAGCGCCACGTATCCCACAAAACACGCCAACGCGGGCAAGCCCAAGGTCATGCCAAGCATCAAAAAATCATTGGACCAGAGCGCCCGGCCGTCCGGCAGCCGGCCGGGCTTGTAAAAAGCCTCGTAATAGCGCAGGGGCTGCTCCCATCCCACTCCGCACCATGGATGATCGGCGATTATTTGGAGGGCACCTTCCCAAGTGGTGACCCGGTTGCGCCATGAGAAATCATTTGGGTTGAATGAGGAGAAAACGCGTCGCATGAGCGGCTGCTCCGTATCCCGCCACTGCCAGTATGCGAACGTCAGCAGGGCTACAACCACAAGCGCTGCCGGTCGCCAAAACCTTCGGGTTATCCAAGGCGACGGTGGCGCACTCCGTTTGTCCGGAGGCGTCGCTCGGCGCTTACCGACCGGCTCTGTGGCACACGAACCGCTGATTCGGTGCGCGCGAATTTGCCAAACCAGAAAACCCACCCCTACAACTGCAGCCAACCACGCCCCCCGGCTATAACTTTTGAGCATTCCAAACCCGATGAGTCCGGCGGCTATTGCCCATGTGCCTGCGAGCAAGCCGGCAACCAAGGGTCGGGTTGGGCGTTCGATCTTCGGGTCATTGTTGTTCTCGCACTCTAAGGCGCACTTTTCGGGCTGACCGCCCGGTTGCGTCTCGGGTGGCGCGGGATTCCGGGTTTTGCGACTTTGAAGGGCGGGCTGTGCATTGCGAAAGGCCAACCCCAGCGCCAAAACCAACCCCACGGCCATCAGCATGCCATAAACGTTTGGATTGTCCCAGAGGCCTTTCCACCGGACTTCGGTCCAGTAGCGGTGGCTGCGTGCCGTCTCGGGCTGCCACAGAGCACCGAGGGCCAACAAAAGAACCAGTGCGCTCACTACTTGTGGCGCAATTCCCTGGCCGTCGCCCTTGCGCTGCCTCCATTGCTGCCAGAACGCGACGCCCTGCCCCAGCATCATCCCGCCGATTAGCACGGGCACCTGGGCTGAAGCGGCCTGTCGGTATTCCAATCCATACCACACCAGCGCCGTGCCGACAAAAACGATCAAGCAAACCAACCGGAGCCTCTCCCGTTTGCCGCTCGACACCTGGCGCTTCGCACTTTGAGAAAGATACACAAACCCAAACAGGTAAACCGTCAAGCACGTGACGGCCATCCATTGCGTGTCCGCCGCGCGGAAGGTGGCCACGATCGCATCCCGGACCGATGCAAGCAGTCCGAACCGAATCGGCGCGCTGTCCCAATACTCCGCCCCTATGACCACGGCCAAACCGCAGAGAATCAGAACAAATCTGACAATCCGCCGCCACACGTTGGAATGGTCTCAAAATCGGGCTGCGCCGGGCAAGTTTTCGCGGTCACCCCCTCCCGTATTTAAAGCTCCCAGTGCGGCAGCCCTATCGCACAACCATGCTTCAAAACCAGAACCTTAACTGGATCGGCCTTCGACCTGCGCCTACGGAGTTTGCGTGAGCGACCGCACAAGCATGATTTGCGCTGAAAAAAAAATGCTGCCAAGACCTGGTTCGATGCGGAGGTAAAACAAATCCTCGTACCAAAGGGGGTTTTACCCAACCGAGGAGCCACGTTATAAGCAAAATGGCCAACCAGAAGTTTCGACCCGGCACGACACGGATGCGCCCCCATGGGGGCGGGACCAGAGGGAAAAAACCCCTTCCTGCAACCAGACCGCTGCCGCCCTGCTGAACAAACTGCTCGGCTTGGATGGGAAACCTCAACTGGGCCTCTCGACCTGCGCCACCGCGCGCTCGTTGGCCCGCGCCTTGGTCGAGAAACGCGGCAACCAACTTCCCCAGATCGAGGGCAATTCACCAACTGCCCAAGCGCGCGCAAAAGCTCGACGCTTAATTGCACCGGGCTTTAGCCAAGTGAAACGTGGCAAAATCAAGGGGAGCCGCCTCAGCAGCTTCCACCCCCTGTGCGAAGCGTTAAACGGCTTTTGGCTTGATGGCACGAGAGCACCGGGCTGAGCCACACTGCCACTGGCTGGGTGCCTGGACTCGTTTGTTTTGAAGACCATCGCCGTCCATCGAGCGAGCGGGTGGAGTGCCTCTGGCGTCCTTTGGCGCCCCCCGACCTCGCAAGGGCACACGGATCGGGCCAAAAAGGAACTGGCGGCCGGCTCGCGCCAGCCGCCAGTGAACCAAACCCAGTAGAGAAGCGCGTCAGGCGCTGGACCCGACGCTTTCCAGCGGAGTCAAGGGGGACTTGGTGCCTTCGAAAGACGCCGAAGGCGGCGGGAAAATCTGTGTCGTGCGTGCATCACCTTGTTTCACACCTCGCCTCCAAACCGGAGCACAGCCGATACCAAACGCCCGAAGCGATCGCGCAACGGATTCTTGTCAAAACCGCCCGGCGGCGAACCTGTCGCAGGCGTTGCCCCAGCGCCCGGAAAGGGGGCGCGAATTCAACGATTTAGAGGGTTCGACGCCACGCGGCTCGATTCGCCGCGCCGGACACCAAAGTCCGGGGGCGGGCGCGTCCGGCCCGTGGCCGCTGGGCGACGCATTTCCGAGCGTGTCCAGAAACAAGCCAGGTGTCCGGCTTGGTGGTTTGGCGGACCGTGAGTGTCAGAGCGGACTTTGGCCAGAGGGACGGGCGGAGACGCCACGCGCATTGCGCTTGCCCAAGCGGCGCAACGCGGATTACAAGGGGCGCATGGCCACGCTTGCTCGCGCCGGAGTCGGGCGACGCGCTTTTTGGTGCGTTGTCGCCCTCGGCGTTCCACTGTTGTTCCCAACCGGCTGTGCCACGACCGGCGGGCGCACCGCCCTTTCGCAGGCCGAACTTGATCGCGTCATTGCCAAGGTTCGGCCCGCGTTGGTGCGCATCCGGGTCGTCACCACGGACTATTTCGAGGGCCGCGAGGTCAAGATGCAGGCCGTGGGCAGCGGCGCCATCATCACCCGCGACGGTTACCTCATCACCAACCATCACGTCGCCGGCCATGCCGTGCGCGTGTTTTGCACGCTCTGGAATCGGGAGGAAATCGAGGCCGAGGTGGTCGGCACGGACGCGCTGACCGACATCACCGTGCTGCGGCTCAAGCCCGACAAGCCCATGGAATTCACACCCGTGCCGTTTGGCGATTCGGCCCGACTGCGCGTGGGCGATCCGGTGCTGGCAATGGGCAGTCCCATGGCGCTGTCGCAATCGGTCACCCTCGGCATCATCAGCAACACCGAAATGATCATGCCGCGCTTCTGGGGGCCTTTCGCCCAACTGCGGCTCGACGGCGAGGACGTGGGCTCGCTGGTCAAATGGATCGGGCACGACGCGCCCATCTACGGCGGCAACTCCGGAGGCCCGCTCGTGAACCTGCGCGGTGAAATCGTCGGCATCAACGAAATCAAATTCGGCCTCGGCGGTGCCATCCCCAGCAACCTGGCAAAGGCCGTGGCCGAGGAACTCATCGCCCGCGGCAAGGTGCGCCGCAGTTGGCTGGGCGTGGACGTGCAACCCCGGTTCAAACGCGCCGGCCCGAGCGCCCCGGGTGCAGTTGGGGTTGCTGCCAATGCCGCTTCCGGTTCGGCGGCCGAAGCCGGTGTGCTCATCGGGGGCGTGCTGCCCGACTCACCGGCCGAGCGCGCCGGCCTCAAAGCCGGCGACCTGCTTCTGTCGCTGGCCGGCCAGCCGGTGGATGTGCGTTACGACGAGCAGATGCCCGATTTCATGCGCCTGGCGTCGGGCCTGCCCATCGGCCAACCCGTTCCGTTGCGTGTGCTTCGGGACGGACGCGAGTTGGCCCTGCAGATCACCCCGGCCGAGCGCGAGGATCGCCTGCCCAAGCCAAAGGAAATCAAACCCTGGGGCCTCACTGCGCGCAACCTCTCGTCCCTCCTGGCCCGCGAGATGAAACGTCCCCATACCAACGGCGTGGTCATCACTTCGGTGCGTCCGGGCGGGCCGTCGGGCGACGCCAAACCGCCGTTGAGTGAGCGCGACGTGCTGGTTGCCGTCAACGACACCCCCGTGCGCAACGTCGAGGAACTTCTGGCGCTGACGCAAAAGCTCACCGCCGGGCAGCACGAGCCGGTGCCGGTCGTCGCCACCTTTGAACGCAAGGACAAGCGTTACCTCACCATCGTGCGCGTCGGCATCGAGGAACTCAAAGACCCCGGCCTGGAGGTCACCAAGGCGTGGTTGCCCGTTGAAACGCAGGTGATCACGCGCCCGATCGCCCGCCAGCTCGGCCAGCCGGATTTGAAGGGCTTTTACCTCACGCGCGTTTACCCCAACAGCACCGCCGAGAAAGCCGGCCTGCGCGTCGGCGACTTCATCGTCGCCGTGGACGGCGAAAAGCTCACCGCCTCCGGCGCCGAACACGAGGACGAACTCTCCTCCCTCATCCGGCAATACGACGTGGGGCGAACCGTGGAACTGACCGTGCTCCGCGGCAACGCCACCCTCAAAATTCCGGTTGAACTGGTGCGCTCGCCCCGCCTGCCGCGCGAGATGAAATCCTACCGCAATGAGGACTTCGAGTTCACCGCGCGCGACATTTCCTTCTTCGACCGCGCCGAGCAGCAATGGCCGGAAACCCAAACCGGCGCTCTGGTCACTGACGTCAAACGCGGCAGTTGGGCCGAACTGGGCGCGCTTTATGTGGACGACCTCATCGTGGAAGTGGACGGACGGCCCGTGGCCGACGTGGACGCGTTGCGCCGCGAAATGGAGCGCGTCACCACCGCCCGCCAGTCGCCCGTCATCATGAAGGTCCTGCGCGGCATCCACACCAAATACCTCGAACTCGAACCAAACTGGAAAAACTGAACCCTCAACGAAAGGAAACCCATGCGTCCGGTCATCATTCAGTGGCTCGCCGCCGCGCTGGCGCTGAGCCTGCCCGCGGGGGCGGCCCGCGCCGATGAACTCGCCGAAAAAGGCCGCGCCATCTTCAAGCAACATCAGCGCGCCGTCGTCACCGTCCAGGTCGTCATGAAATCCAAGATGTCCTTCGGCGGCCTGGGCAGCGACAGCGGCGAACTCAAACAAGACCTGACCGGCACGGTCATTGACCCCTCGGGCCTGACCGTGCTCGCGCTCTCGGCCACCGATCCGATGAGCATGATCCGCAACGTCCTTGGCGGCATGGGCGACGAGGAAAGCCGCCTCAAGCTCGACACTGAATTGACGGACGTAAAAATCCTCCTCGAAGACGGCACCGAACTGCCCGCCGAAGTGGTGCTGCGGGACAAGGACCTGGACCTGGCGTTCATCCGGCCCAAGACCAAACCCGCCCAGCCGATGGCCGCGGTGGACCTGACCCGCGCCGGGCAGGCTGACGTGCTCGATCAGGTCATCGCCCTGAACCGGCTCGGCACGGTCGCCGGACGCGCCTACGCCGCCAGCGTCGAGCGCATCAGCGCCGTCGTGCAGAAACCGCGCCTGTTCTACGTGCCCGAAAGCACCCTCACCACCACCACACTGGGCTCGCCGGCATTTCTGCTCGACGGCAAAATCCTCGGCATTTGTGTGCTGCGCACCGTGCGCGCCGACCGCGCCGCCATGAGCCTCTTCAGCCTTCAGCCCGAAGGCTTGACCGCCATCATCCTGCCCGCCGCCGAGGTCCTCAAAGTCGCCAAACAGGCCCCCGAAGCCAAAGGCGACACGACCAAGCCCGACGCGAAAAAAGACGACAGCGGCGACACCAAACCGGCCAACCCGCAGTAGGCCCGCGCCCGAACTCAACGACAACGGGCCGCGTGCGCGCGCGCAGTTGCCGGTTCGGCCGGTGTGTCAAACTCCCCGCAGTCGGGTTTCGAGGTCTCCTCCGAGCCGCTGTTTCGGCGCGATGGGGTTGACGGCGTTTCTTGCGTTGCGCGTCCGAAGGCCTATCCTGCACGGCCATGAAACTCCTACTGGCGATTGTCGTGTATTTGCTCATTTCGCTGGTGCTGGGCTGGGGCATTCTGCTGGCGGTCAAGGGCAACTGGTGGTTGCTGGCCGTCGGCACCCTCGCCTACCTCATCCTGTTTGCGAAAATCGGCTGCCTGCCCAAATCCCATCACTGACGCGCCATGCGCGCGGTCATCCAACGCGTCAGCGACGCGCGCGTGAGCATCGGCGGCGCGCTCAAAGCCGCCATCGGCCCCGGCCTGCTCGTGCTGCTGGCCGTTGAAGAGACCGACTCGGAAGAAGACATCGCCTGGCTGTCGGGCAAGATCGTGCGACTGCGGATTTTTGACGACGCCGAGGGCGTGATGAACCGCTCGGTGCTCGAGGTGGGGGGCGACATCCTCGTGGTGAGCCAGTTCACCCTCTACGCCAGCACCCGCAAGGGCAATCGCCCCTCCTGGAGTCGCGCCGCCCGACCGGAAGTGGCCGTGCCGCTGTATGAGAAATTCGTTGCGCGCCTGTCCGAGGCACTCGGGAAACCGGTTCAAACCGGCGAATTCGGCGCGCACATGGCGGTGAGCCTGACCAACGACGGGCCCGTCACGATTCTCGTGGACACAAAGCTCCGGGAGTGAGGCAATCGTTCTGACAAACGGGTCGGCAACCCCGAGGGCTGCCGGTCACCGGAGCACAAATTCCACCGTGCATTTTTCGGGACGCTGCTCCCGCCACCGCTTCGCCTGTTCGGGAAACCACTTCGCATAAGCCTCGCAGAGGCGGAACGCCGTTTCCACGCTGATGGGCCGGGGCGAGTCGTCCATGCCGCTCCAGTCCGGCAACTCCAGGTCCAGAGGGTCAGTCTTCGGCGCAGAGGCGTCGGAGGCTTTCATACAATTCCTCGGTACCGTACTTCAGGAACAGTTCCCGGAGGTCGTCGCGGTTGACATCCAGCCGATGCACCTGAACCAAACGTATCACATCATCGGCATCTTTCACAATGCGGCCTCGATGGCCGTAACGGATAGCGTGGCATTTGAGGGCCAACAGATGAAGCAGCGAAACGATTTTTACGCCGCTCACTTCGGGCTGTCCCGGAATCGCATCGGCCGCGAGTTTGGCGAAGGTCTCGTCGTTGACCAGCATAAGGTCGAGAGGCAGCATGTCGTTGCTCGGCGGATCGAATTGCAAAAAGGTCGGCCCCTCACTGCGGAAGCGAAACCCCATCTCAGCGGCCATTTCCACCCAGGCCGCTCGCTCGCTGCGCCGAATCACCAAATCAATGTCGAAGGTGGCCCTCGGATGGCCGTGGGCGATAACAGCGTGCCCACCGGCCAAAAGAAATGGAAGGTTGCGTTCGGCAGCACGAGCGGCAATGGCAGCCAAGGTGTTCACGATGACTGTTTGCGTCCCCGCTCCAGCGCCGCCGCAATGAACCCGCGGAAAAGCGGGTGCGCCTGATGCGGTTTGCTCAGAAATTCGGGATGAAACTGGCAGGCCAGGAAAAACGGATGCTCGGCCAGCTCGATCAACTCCACCAACTGCCCGTCGGGCGAAAGTCCGCTGAAGACCACCCCCGCCCGCTCAAACGCCGCGCGGTAGGCGTTGTTGAACTCGTAGCGGTGGCGATGCCGCTCGTTGGCCATGAACGAGCCGTAAAGTTGCGCCGCGCGCGTGCCGAGCTTCAACTGGCAGGGTTGCGCGCCCAGGCGCATCGTCCCGCCCTTGCGCGTGATTTTTTTCTGCTCGTCCAGCAACACGATCACCGGATGCGGCGTGTCCGGGGCAAACTCCGTCGAATGCGCGCCCTCCAGCCCGAGCACGTGACGGGCAAACTCGATCGAGGCGACCTGCATGCCCAGGCACAGGCCCAGGTAGGGCACTTTGTGTTCGCGGGCGAACTGCGCCGCGCGAATTTTGCCCTCCACGCCGCGCTCGCCAAACCCGCCGGGCACCAGCACGCCGTCCAGCCCATGCAGGTGTTTGTCCGCGCCGTCGCGCTCAATCTGCTCGGCGTCCACGCGCACGATCTCCACCCCGCAATCGTTGGCCACGCCCCCGTGCAACAGCGCCTCATACACCGATTTGTAGGCGTCCTGCAGCCCGATGTATTTGCCCACCACGCCGATGCGCACGTGATGCCGCGGGGCGATGATTTTGCGCAGCATTTCCTGCCAGTGGCGCATGTCCGCCGGCGGCAGATCCAGCCGCAACAGCCCGCAAATCAGATCATCGGCCCGCTCGCGCTGAAGCATCAGCGGCACTTCGTAAATCGTGTGCTCCACGTCCTGCTCCTCGATCACCGCCTCCACCGGCACGTTGCAGAAGAGGGAAATTTTCTGGCGCACCTCGCGGTTGATCGCCCGCTCGCATCGGCACACGATCAGGTGCGGGGTGATGCCGATTTCCCGCAGTTTGGCGACCGATTGCTGGGTGGGTTTGGTCTTGAGTTCGCCGGCGGCCTTGATGAAGGGCACGAAGGTGACGTGAACGAACGCGACGTTGCCCGGCCCGGCTTCGAGCGCAAACTCGCGGATCGCCTCCAGAAACGGCAACCCCTCGATGTCGCCGGTCGTGCCACCAACCTCCGTGATGAGCACATCCGCGCCGGACTGTTCGGCCAGCGTGCGGATGCGGTTTTTGATCTCATCGGTGACGTGCGGGATGACCTGAACGGTTTTGCCGAGGTATTTGCCCTGGCGCTCGTTGTTGAGCACGGTCTGATACACCTGGCCGCTGGTGAGATTGTTCAGCCGTGTGAGCTTGCAACTGGTGAAGCGTTCGTAGTGGCCCAGGTCCAGATCGGTCTCCGCTCCGTCGTCGAGCACATACACCTCGCCGTGTTGGAACGGCGACATCGTGCCGGGGTCCACGTTCAGGTAGGGATCGAACTTTTGAAGCGTGACCTTGAGCCCGCGGTTCTCCAGCAGCGTGCCCAGCGAGGCGGCGGTCAATCCCTTGCCCAGGGAACTGATCACGCCGCCGGTGACAAAGATGAATTTCACCTCCGAAAAGTCCGTTTTCGCGGGCTGCGCTGGCGCACGGGAGCGGAGGCAACCGGCCAAGCAGGGGCATCCACCCCCTCGGTCCCTTTTTCGCTCTCCCGTCGGCCGTTCATCACGCCGGTTTCTGATTCATCGCGCGTTCCACCCGCGCCACGTCCTCCGGCACGTCCACGCCCACGCTCTCGTGTTCGACCGTCACGACCGCGATGGGAATTTCGTGTTCCAGCGCCCGCAACTGCTCCAGCCGCTCGGCCCGTTCCAACGGCGTCACCGGCAACTGCACCAGCCGCAACAGCGTCTCGCGCCGGTAACCGTAAATGCCCAAATGCTTCAAAAACGCAAACGCCGCCAACCGTTCGGCCTCCGAACCACTGGCGGCGTCCCGCAAATACGGAATCGTGCGCCGTGAAAAATATAGGGCGCGCCCGCGACGGCTGACAACGACTTTGACAACGTTGGGATTGTCGAGCTCGTCCGGGCGGCGCAGCGGCGTTGCTGCCGTGGACATTTCGTGGTGCGTCAACGCGCCCGCCACCGCGTCAATCACCGACGGCTCGATCAGCGGCTCATCCCCTTGAATGTTCACCACCGCGTCGCATTCGCACCGCGCCGCCACCTCCGCCACGCGATCCGTGCCGCTAGGATGATCCGCCCGCGTCATCTCCACGCGCGCAAAACGCGACGCGACCTCGGCAATCCGCGCATCGTCGGTGGCCACGACGACCTCGCTCAGCGCGCGCGCGGCGCGAGCGCGCTCGACGACGTGTTGCACGAGCGGTTTGCCCGCGATGAGCGCCAGCGGTTTGCCCGGAAAGCGCGTCGAACCGTAGCGCGCCGGAATGATGCCGAGGATGCGATCGGGCGGACGCCAAGGCTGTTGAAACCATGCGCTCAGCCGCTCGCGCAACCGCAGCAATCGCGCTTCACTGATCCGGCCGGCGTAACCGCGAACGTCCGTTGGCGGAATGGTTCCGAGAAAACCCAAACGAATCAGCGATGCCTGCTCCAGGCCGCTTTCAGCGAAATCCGGATCGCCCGGACGGATGATTTCATCCAAACCCGGCACCAGCCTGTCCAGTCGAGTGCTGATGCCGCAGGCCAGAAGATCGCCAAAGGGCTGCCAGACCTGGAGAATCAGAACCGGGCGGCGTTTGACCTGTCCGTCCGCCTGCCGAAGCGGGGCGATAACTATTTGGCCGGCCTTCATTCCGGCGGAATTCTCCCGACGTGCTTCGGGAAGTCGGGTTCGTCCTCATCGCACGCCCGTGCGAGCGATTGGCGGCCCAGCTCATACAACTCCTCCAGTTCCCGCTCCTGGCCCGGCTGCGCCACGACCACCCACACCGGCGTGTTGGGCGGCAAATCCACCGGCTCGTCCAGGCACACGTGCTTGCCGTCGTAATGACCTCTGACCGTGACCACGCTCATGCTCGATTCTACGCCGAACCCCGCCGGGCCAGCAAGCCGCCCGCTCACTCCACCGTCACGCTCTTGGCCAGATTCCGCGGCTTGTCCACGTCGCACCCCCGCAACACTGCCACGTGATACGCAAACAGTTGCAGCGGCACGACCGTCAGCAGCGGATAAAACCAGTCCACCGTGCGCGGAATGTAAATCACCTCGTCCGCCTGCCGCGCCACCTCGCGGTCGCCCGCCGTCGCCACGGCAATGATCGGCCCCTTGCGCGCCTTGATCTCTTCCATGTTGCTGACGTTCTTCTCATACATCGCGTCGCGCGGCACGATGAAGATGCTCGGAAAATCCGGCGCAATCATCGCAATCGGCCCGTGCTTCATCTCCGCCGACGGATAGCCCTCGGCATGAATGTAGGACAATTCCTTGAGCTTGAGCGCGCCCTCCAGCGCCACCGGATAATTGCACTGCCGCCCCAGGTAGAGAAAATCCTGATAGTGCTGATACTGCTTCGCGAGCCGCAGAATCGCCGCGTCGCCGTCAATGATCCGCTGAATCTTCGGCGGCAGGGTTTGCAACTCGCGCACCAGCTGGCGGCCCTCGGACAACGCCAGCCGCCCTCGCAACCGCCCCAGCGCAATCCCCAGCAGCGTCAGCAACAACACCTGCATCTCGAAGGCCTTCGTGGAGGCGACGCCAATCTCCGGCCCGGCACGCATGTAAATCGCCGCGTCCGACTCGCGCGCGATTGTTGAACCGGCCACGTTGACGATCGCCAGCGTGCGAATGCCCTGCGCCCGCGCGCCCCGCACCGCCGCCAGCGTGTCCGCCGTTTCGCCCGACTGCGAAATCGAGACCACCAGCGTGCCGCGCTCCAGCGGGCGATTGCGATAACGCATCTCGCTGGCGCACTCGACCTCCACCGGCACGCCGGCGAGGTTTTCAATCAGGTATTCGCCCACCAGCGCCGCGTGCCAGCTCGTGCCGCATGCCACCAGCACCAGTCGCTGAATTCGCTCCAGTTCGCGCCGGCTCAGCGCCATTTCCTCAAACTCCACCGTGCCCCGCGCGGGCCGGAGCGTGCGCGCCAGTTCATCCGCCACGCGCTGCGGCTGCTCGTGAATCTCCTTGAGCATGTAATGCGGAAACCGTCCGCGCTCGGCCTCCGCCGCCGACCAATCCACGGTACTGACCGGACGGCGAACCGGTTTGCCCCCGGCGAAAAGTTCCGCGCCCGCGCGCGTCAGCCGCACCAAATCCCCGTCGTGCAGGTAAATGACCTTGCGCGTGTGCGCGATGATGGGCGAGACGTCGCTCGCCAGGAATTGCTCGCCCTCGCCCAGGCCGACCACGAGCGGCGAGCCGCGTCGCGCGCCAAACAGATGTTCGGGCAGGTCCGCGTGGATGACCGCAATCGCATACGTGCCCTCGGCCTCCTGAGTCGCGCGGTGGATCGCCTGCGTGAGCGCCTCCGGCGTCGCGCGGCCGGAACGTCCGAGGATTTTTTCGAGGTGATGACCGATCAGATGCGCGAGCACCTCGGTGTCGGTTTGCGAGCGGAATCGGTGACCGCGCGCCGTCAGTCGCCGCCGCAATTCGGCGTAGTTTTCGATGATGCCGTTGTGCACCATGGCGAGCCGGCCGCTCTGGTCCAGGTGCGGATGCGCGTTGGCGTCACTGGGCGGGCCGTGCGTGGCCCAGCGCGTGTGGCTGATGCCCAGGGTGCCGTCCACCGGTTGAGCGCGCAGTCGCTCGGCCAGCGCGGCGACGCGCCCGACGCACTTGCACAGGTGCAGGCCGTTGCCGTCGAGCGTGCACAAGCCCGCCGAGTCGTAGCCGCGATATTCCAGCCGGCGCAGGCCGTCCAGAAGGATTGGCATCGCCGGTTTGCCCCCGATGTATCCCACTATGCCGCACATGGTTTGTGTGTTCGTTAAAAGGTTGAGCCGTTAAACCGTTAAATCGTCAAAGCGTTCGTGCGTTGAAGCGCCGAAGCCTTGGCGGCCGGGAAACATTGCCCCCCGGCCCACCACACATCGAACCAAAACCCCTCAACAAATCCCCCACTTAACCAATCCCCATTTAACCAACCCCCATCCAACCCATCACCGCTTCGGCGCATTCAAAATCCATTCCGCCGCCGCTGCAAGGTCGTCCACCACCACCGCTTGGTCGGCCCGCCCCGCCAACAGCCGCTCGTGCTCGGCCCCGTAGCCGGTGCGCACCAGGATCGCCCGCTCGACGCCCGCGTTCCAGCCGCACTCCAGGTCAATGAGCTTGTCCCCGATCATGAAACTGCGGCTCAGGTCCACGCCGAACTCGTCGCGGGCGTCGAACAGAAACTGCGGCGAGGGTTTGCGCCCGCGACTGGGCTGGTCGGGCGCTTCGGGCGCCACGTAGATTTTTTGAAACCGGACGCCGTGCCGCGCGCACTCGGCGGTGATGTGCGCGTGCACCTTCTCCACGTCGGCCAGCGTGAAATAGCCGCGTCCGACGCCGGACTGGTTGGTCACGATGAAGAGCAGAAACCCCGCGTCCTGCAACCGCTTGAGCGCGCGCATGGCGCCGGGGATGAACGCCACGTCCTCAACGCGATGAAGGTAGTTGCGCTCCTCGATGAGCACGCCGTCACGATCCAGAAAAACGGCCCGATGCATGGCCTTTGCTGGCCGCATCTTGCGTGGGCGCACCCCGGCGCGAAACAAAAAACATCCGACCTGCGCCAAAGCCGCCGAACGGGCGGGTCTGGCGGCCAGGGCGGCGCGACGCGCGTTTGCCAAGCCCGCCGGTTTGGCCTATTCCATCAGGCGCATGGCTGATGGCCGCCACAACGGACCGATTGTCGTCATCCGCAACCTGACGAAGGTTTACGAGCAGGGCGAAATCCGCGTCACGGCGCTGGACAACATTTCGCTCGAGATCGCGGAGGGCGAGTTTCTCACGCTGATGGGCCCGTCGGGTTCGGGCAAATCCACGCTCCTGCACATCATTGCCGGGATTGACCGGCCCACCCGCGGCGAGTGCATCGTGCAGGGCGTCGACGTGGCGCGGCTCAACGAATCCGAACTGGCCGACTGGCGCAACCGCAACGTCGGCTTCGTCTTCCAGACCTTCAATCTCATCCCTGTGCTCACCGCCTACGAGAACGTCGAACTGCCCTTGCTGCTGACGCGCCTGAGCGCGCGCGAGCGACGCCGTCAGGTGGAAACCGCCTTGGAACTGGTCGGCCTTGCCGACCGGGCGCGGCATCTGCCCCGGCAATTGAGCGGCGGTCAGGAACAGCGCGTGGCCATCGCCCGGGCGCTGGTCACCGACCCGGCGCTGATCGTCGCCGACGAGCCGACCGGCAACCTCGACTCGCACTCCGCACACGAGGTGCTCAGTGTGTTGCAATCGCTCAGCCGCGACGCGGGCAAGACCGTCATCATGGTCACGCACGATCCGAAAGCGGCGGCATTCGGCACCCGCACCGTGCATTTGGAGAAGGGCGAACTGCTCCGGGATTGATGGCCCGAAGCGCTCACCCGGCCTGGTGAGCTGTCGCATCCGCAACCGGCCGGCGTCGCCCCGGGTGCAGCCAGTCCGCTCTGCCCCGGGGTTGGAACGCGAGGGCCTCTACGGCCCTCGGTCTGGCACTCCCTCCCGACTCGTCACCGCCGGGCACTCGACATCGGGCCGCTACAGGAAAGCCAGCAGCACGACGCCCAGAACGATGCGATACCACCCGAACAGGACAAAGGTATGCGTCTGGACGTAACGGAGCAGCCACCGCACAGCCACAAACGACACCGCCGCCGCCACCACCGTGCCGAGCACCAGCAGTCCCCAATCCTCCGACGGGCCGGCCCCTTCATGTCGCAGCGCCTTGAAAATTTTCCAACCCCCGGCACTGAGCATCGTCGGGATGCCGACCAGAAATGAAAATTCCGTCGCCGCCGGTCGCGCCACGCCCAGCATCAACGCCAGCAGAATGGTCGCGCCGGA
This sequence comes from Verrucomicrobiia bacterium, assembly GCA_026414705.1. Classification (GTDB taxonomy): domain Bacteria; phylum Verrucomicrobiota; class Verrucomicrobiia; order Limisphaerales; family JAOAIM01; genus JAOAIM01. The sequence goes on from JAOAIM010000002.1 coordinate 67,038, forward strand.
GCGGGACGTGCCCGGGAACACCCCGGCAATCAACTGCCCCGCCGCCACGGCCACAACCACCGACCAGGAAATTTCGGAGCGCAGCGGCCGCCCGCGCAACCACGCTTCCACGACCAGAAACAACACCCCGCCGAGCACCAGCGCCAGCGCCACCGGAAACACCGTTTCGGGCAGCTTGAAACCGAGCCGGTCGAGCACCAGACCCGGCGCCGCCGTCAGCGCGAACGCGACGGCGATTTTGAGCAGATAATCGCGCGTGGCCGGATCGCGTCCCAACGCGACAAACTGCCGCAGCCGTTCGGGAAACAGCGGCAGCACCGCCAGCACCGCGCCGCATTGAATCACGATGTTGAACAGGTCGCTTTGCCGGGGCAACCAACGCTCCGCCAACAACAGATGGCCCGTGGAGGAAACAGGGATGAACTCGGTCAAACCTTCGATGATGCCGAGCAAAACAACCGCGAGCCAATCGGGCATGGCGTGGTTAGACGCGAAGCGCTCCGGGAAGGCAAGCGGGAAAATGACCCCGTTGGCGTTCGCACGTCATCAAACCGGCCCAACCGATGAAATGACACCAACGGATGAAAAAGACCCACCGATGAAAAACACCAACGGATCAAAAAGACCAACGGATGAAAAAGACCAACGGATCAAAAACACCAACGGATGAAAAAGACCAACGGATGAAAAACAACAACGGATGAAAAATGCCAAGGGGGGGATGAAGGGCTGATGGGTGAGTAGGCGAATCGAGTGCGCGAGCGTTTGGGCGGCGGGCGTGTCGAGGCAGTGCGGTTCTACTTCCGCGATTTGGCGAACAAACCGCCGAGCGGGGATTTGTCGCCTTCGGTTTGTTGGCGCACCTTGAGCTGGCCGAGGATGGCGTGCCAGCCGATGTAAATCTTGTGCCACTGGTTTTCGAGGTTGCGGAGGGCGGCGTCGTTGAGTTCCGAGAGATAGCGCAGGGAAGGGGCGCTGCCGATGAGGGCGTGAATCTCCTCCTTGGTTGGGGAGGAAATTTCCATGGCGGCCAGGATCAGTTCCAGTTCCTGAATGAGAACGCTTTTGACTTCGAGAAACTGGTTTTCGTCCTCGGCGCTGAATTTTTTGGAGCGCGCGAGGTTGACGAACCCGTTGAACTGTTTCCAGCACTCCAGGTAGTTCTCCAGTTGGCGGATGAGAGCGTCGAGTTTTCGCGGTTTCATGGGATGCGGTCGCCGGCGCTTCGGGCCGGGCTGATGAGGGTCACGGGCGAGAGGAACACCAGCGCGCCACCGCGCAACTCCCGCGCGACGATTTTCAGGCCGCCGTAGTGGACAATGAGTTCATGGAGCGGCAACTGAGCGGCGCGCGCCTCCGCAAAGGTTTCCCGGACGTGTCGCCCGATCTCCCGAACAAACGCCTCGGGAAAATCCGAGGGCAGCGTGCTGACGACAATCGCGCCGTCGCGGTCCACGGTGAAGCAGCCGCTGGGCATTCGCAGCGGCGGCGGCGCGGCGCGGGAGAAAAGTTTTTTCAGGACCATGTGGCCAGCACCTTTTTCATGCGCTCGCGCACCTCGGCGGCGCCCAGGGAATGTCGCCACCCGATGCACAGGCGCGCATCGCCACAGGCGGCCAGCGCCACGTGGCGTTGAAGCCCCAGCCCGATGATTTGTTCCAGCGGCCCGGCCCGGAGTTGCTCGCCCAGCGTGCTGAAACGTCCCAGGGTGCGTTCCAACCATTGGGCCAGCCGTTCGGGATTTTCCAGGCCCAGCGCCTCAAACCGCCCACCGCCCGCAGCCTCGCCGAACGCCAGCACGAATTCGACCTCCTCACCCTGCGCAATCGTCGCCAGGCGCGAGGCCGGGCGCGGCGCAGATTCGCCCGGGGTCGGCTCGGCCCCGGCCGACTCATCAAGCGCCTGCGCTGTTTCCAGGAGCAGCGCATTGCAGGATTTGAGAATGCGACGGGGATGTTCCGGTTCGGGCGGCAGGATTTCGAAGCTGCCCGCTTTCCATGCGAGGATTTTGCGGAACGCCTCCTCGCCGGTAACCCCCTCGGTCTCGGCGTCCACCAGTTCGCCGTGAAGGATCCAGATGCGTCCGGTGAGCGGGCCGTTGATGATGCGGAGCGTGGAGGAACTTTGCGAAAGGCACTCCAACTGGATCAGGTCCACCAGGCTCTTGCTCTGGACGCCGCGGAAACCGGCCTCCTCGGTCTCGCGGCCCAGGAGCGACTCGATGCACTCCAGGAACATGCGGGTTTCCTGATCGGAGGAGGGCTTTTGCCAGTAGAGGTCCACGCCCAACGCATAGACGCGCGAGCGGAATTGCTCGTCGGAAACCGACGTGAGCACCACGGTCCGCAGGGCCGGATACTTGCGGCGCACAATCGAAAGCACCTGCAAACCGTCCATCTTGGGCAGCTTCAGGTCGCAGATGAACAAGCGGAACGGATGCGCTTCGAGCAACGCCATGGCGCGCGGGCCACTGGTGGCGGTGAAAATTTCCGGCCGACTCGGCAGTTGCCCGAGCATTTCGCGGTAGAGCTCGAGCAGGTCCGGCTCGTCATCCAGCAACAAAATTTTGTGGCGCGTTTCCATGCGCGTCGGTGATGGCCCGGAATCCAGCCGCAAAAGCAGGCTTGGAACGGCCCGGTTGAAAAGCAAGTGATATTCCGCGCCGCTCCGCAGCAACCCTCCGCTCCGGGTTTCACCCGCAAAAATCGCCCGCGCCCACCGGCCCCCCGACCCGGCTCGGTCGCCCGCCGAATCATTCCGGGGCAAAGAGTGGGACAACCCAGTCTTTCGATGAGACAGCGCGTCGGTGGCGAAACCCGCGCGAAAAACCGCGTCCCCGTGGCGGCTGGGCAACGGGTTGACCGGTCCGGGCTTCGGGCGCGCCCGGCGCGTGGTGCGGTGGCATGTTTTCTGCCCCTTGAACCGCAGAAATCGTAACGCATTCCGAACCAGCACATGCACAGCGCAAAAGCAGACGGTCGTGGCCGGGTGCGGACACGTTGTTGGCCCGCTGCGGCAGCCCCTGCCCGGAGACGGTGGTTGGAGTCATGAGCGCCATTGCCGAGAGCGTGAAATTCCGATTTGTCGGCCTGTGGAAACAGCTACGGCGACGCCTTAACGGCACGCCGCTTGACCCGGCCGCCCCGCCCGCAGTGCCCCCGGCCGCACCCGCTCCAGCCACGCGCACGACCGCCACGCCGGCCAGGGCGGTAAGCCCCGTGCCGACAACGGTCGGCCCCAAGCCCGCCGTGGGCAACCAGATTTGCATCCCGCTGTGCACCATCGTCAGCACCTTGCCTCTGGAATTGCGCGCGCGGGTCAAAGCGGCCGACACCACCGGACTGTTATTCCCCGTGGCCGTCGAAGACATTCTCCCGCAACTGGCCGGCGGGGTGGTCAAAGTGACCTTTGGTCAACTGCGCCAGGCGCTCCCCCAAGCCTTCACTCCGGGCAACAGTTGCGACGAGGTCCAGGTCGTTTTACCGCTGAGCGAAATTCTGCCACGCCTCAATCCGGCTTTGCTCCCGCGCCGCACGCACCAAAAACAGCTCACCGTTCCGAGTCATGTCACCGGGCCGTTCGAGCACGGCGCCCGTGGCGTGACTTTTTCGGTGGGGAAACCCCAACCGGAGCCGGCGACCGCGCAACCCGCCGGTGCGCCGGCTCCGGTGGCATCCGCCTTTGCGCCCGGCGCCACCGCGCCAGCCGCTCGCCCCGCGCCCACGCCGTCCACGGCGCCGCCCGCCACATCTCGAATCGCTCACCCCGTGTCGCCAGCAGCCTCGCCTTCGACGCCGAAAGTCGCGCCGCGACCGGGCGTGCAGGTGTCGGAGGACGTGCCCGCCGAAATTTTCCGGCGCGCGCCCGCTGTGGAACAGCCAGCGTCGCCCCAGCCGGCTTCACCCCGGCCAGCGTCGCCCGCGTTGTCTCCGGCCCCGTCACCGCTGGCCGCCAAGCCGTCGGCTGGATCGCCCGCCCCAGCCCGCCCGCTCGAACCGGTGCGTCCGGCCGTTTCCACCCCAATCGCCGGCCGCTCCGCGCCGAGTGCCAGACCGCACGATGCCCCCGCCGCGACGCAGAACGGGTTGCATCCGGCGGCCGCAAAACCGCCGGCGCCCGCAACGTCTCCGAGCGTGGACGAACCCACGTTGTTGGTGGACCTCTCGGCGGTGCTGGGGAACTGGCCCGAAGGGCTGCGCCAGGAAATCGTGACGCTCAATCTGGCAACCGCCCGACTCGCCCTGCCGCTGGCGCTGGTGGAGACCGGGCTCCGACAGGGCCGCGCTGTGTTCAGTTGGAAGGTGCTGCGCTCGTATTTGCAGCCCGCGCCGCCGCCCAGCCCTTCGGCGTTTGAGGCAGCCGAACTGGAATTGCCGCTCAATGTCCTGGCGCCGCTGTTCATCGCCCACAAGAAGGCCCAGGCCGCCCCCAAGCGGCGGCTCACGGTGGACGAGACCATTCCGAATCTCTTTTCAGCGGCGCCGACGCACGAGTCGCCGCCGGCTTCATCGCCCCAGATTAGCGAACCGATTGCCGAGCGCGTCGCTGAGGCCGCACCCGCACCGCCCGCAACGCCCCCGCCGCCCGCCCCGCGCGAAAACAAGGTCGTGGACACCAACTACTACGTGTGGGACGACGTCAACGAGACGGCGCGGGTGGACGAGACCGAGTTCAAGCGGCGGCCGGCTTCCGGCGGCACGGATTTCATCGTCAAATACGCCACCCCCAACGAGATCGTCTCGCGCGCGGCGGCGCTCGAGGGGGTGGCCGGGGCGCTGATCGCGCTGCCGGACGGGTTGATGGTGGCCAGCCGGATTCCATCGGATTTGAACGGCGACACGCTGGCGGCGTTTCTGCCGCAGATTTTCGCCAAGGTGAGCCAGTGCACCAGGGAGCTGCGCATGGGCGAGTTGAACAACCTCGCTTTCACCGTGGGCAACGTGCCCTGGAAGATTTTCCGCGTGAACGCGATTTTCTTTGCGGCCTTTGGGCGACAGGGCGAGGCGCTGCCGACCGCACCGCTGGCGGCGCTGGCCGCGGAACTGGACCGACGACAACGCTAAGACGCCATGGCCATCATCAATCAAGCCACCCGGGAACTGCAGGTCAAAATCGTCTATTACGGCCCGGCGATGGGCGGCAAAACCACCAACCTGGTGCAAGTGCACGACCACGTGCAGACCGCCGCCGGCCAAAAAGGCAAGCTCGTCTCCCTGGCGACGAGTTCCGACCGCACGCTGTTTTTCGATTTCCTCCCCATCGAGGCCGTTTCGATCAAGGGCTTTCGCACCAAGTTCCAGCTCTACACCGTGCCGGGCCAGGTCATTTACAACACCACCCGCCAACTGGTGCTGCGCGGGGTGGACGGCATCGTGTTCGTGGCCGATTCGCAATACGAAAAAATGGCCGAAAACGTCGAGAGCTTCCAAAACCTCCTGGACAACCTCCGCAGCCTCAAGCTCAACCTCGACGACATCCCCTACGTGCTCCAATACAACAAGCGCGACCTGCCCAACGCCGCGCCGATCGAATACATGGAATTTTTGCTCAACAACCGCGAGGTGCAGGTGCCCGCCTTCCCCTCGGTCGCCCACCGCTGCGAGGGCGTGTTCGAAACCTTGAACATGATCACGCGCCTGCTGCTGAACAAGTTCATCAACCAGCGCGAACCGCAATACGCATGACATGGCCGGCCTGCCCCAACTCTTCGAGGAGGACATCCGCCAGCTCGACGCGGTCCTGCGCGAATTCCTGGAGCGCACCGAGGCGACGACAGCGGTGCTGGTGGATCAGGGCGGCTTTCTGATCACGCATCAGGGCGACGGGCGGCGATTTGATCTGACCACGCTGGGCGCGCTGGCTTCCGGCGCGTTCATGGCCACTCAAACGCTCGCCCAACTGCTCCACGAGGACACCTTCGAGAGCGTTTATCAGGCCGGTCAGGAACACAGCCTTTTCATCACGCACGTCAACGAGCAATGCCTCCTGGCGGTGGTGTTCCGCGCGCAGGTCGGCGTCGGCGTGGTCAAATACTTCGTCGGCCCCGCGCGCGAGCGCATCGCCCGCCAACTGGAACTGGCTCACCTGCGGGATCCAAGCGTGACGCTGGACTTGTCGGTGCTCAACGTGGCCGACACCAGCAACGTGTTCAAACGCAGGGCTTGAACCGCCCCGCCGGCCTTACGCCAGGTTGCGATGCGTGCCGTCGCAGAACGCGCCGTTGCCGGAATGTTTGCAGCCGCACCAGGCCACGGTCTTCTCCTCGCGCAAGTCCACCTTGAGCGGGGACAACCCCGTGCCCTTGTGCGAGCCGTCGCAGAACGGCTGCGTTTTTGAGGCGCCGCACGCGCACCACCAATACGTCCCCGGCGCGGTCTTCTGCACGTAGGGCGATTTTTGAGCGATTCGAGGTTCGGGCATAAAACAGGTTCACATCGGCACGCCGGTTCCGGGCCGGCCTTGCCGGCGGATGCGGATCGTTCAGGGCGCGCCGGATTTGTCGTTGCCGGAGGAGCGATTGCGCGTGAGCCACCACACGAGCATCGCCGGGCCGAAACACAGCAACACGCCCAACGGCATGGTCATGATGCTCCAAAACTTGTCCATAGGCTGCGCGCAGCTTGCCGGAGGCCGGCGGCGGTGTAAAGACACGGGGTGCTTCGCGCGACGCCGGGGCGCGCACCGCCGGCAAGCGCCAATAAAGCGTTGCGAAGGAGGCCTCACGCCCTATATTCGCCGCAATGACCTGGTTCTGGAAAGCGTGCCGGAGTGGTGCGGTGCCGATTTTGTTGTGTCTGGCCACCGGCTGCAGCGGCATCAACATGCAGCAGGGCGTCTCGCCCGCGTCATTGATCGTGCCGGGCTTGATGCGCGCCGAGCCGCCCGCCACGCCGCCCGAAGCTGCCCACTCGCCCTTCCAGGTCGCCCAAACCCCTTGACGCTTATGCGCTTTCCCCTGGCCCTGTCGCTCAAAATCGCCGGCCACATCCTCAAGCACAAACTGCGCAAGACCCCGAAGTTTGCGCTGGTGCTGCAACTCGAACCGCTCCACACCTGCAACCTCACCTGCACCGGCTGCGGGCGCATCCGCGAATACTCCACCAGCCTCAAGGACATGGTGCCGCTGGAGCGATGCCTGGCGGCGGCGGCCGAGTGCGACGCGCCGATGGTCTCGATCTGCGGCGGCGAGCCCCTCATTTACCCGAAAATTGAGGAACTCGTTCAGGGCCTGCTTGCCCAGGGCCGCATCGTTTACATCTGCACCAACGGCGTGTTCATGCGCAAAAAAATGCGCGAGTATTTCGCGGCCGTGTTTGACCCGTCGGTTCCGTCGCATCAGGCGACACTCCAGCGTCTGCTGACCGAGAACCTCATCACCGAAAAGGAAGCCGACGCCATCCGCCACGCCGACGCCGCGGCCAAAAGCCGCGTGGTCATCCGCCCCACGCAGTGGCTCTACTGGAACGTGCACATTGACGGTCTGGAATACACGCATGACCTGATCGTCGAGCGTGAGGGGGTTTTCCGCGAATGCGTCGCGGCGGTGCGCATGGCCAAAATCCTCGGCTACCAGGTCGCCACCAACACCACCGTCTATCGCGAGACCGACGTCCAGGAAATCGAGGACATGTTCCGCTACTTCAGCGCCCTGGGCGTGGATGGCCACACCATTTCGCCCGGCTACGATTACGACGCCGCCAAAAAAGACATGGTCAAGCGCCTGGGCAAGGACCCGAAAGACTTTTTCCTGACGCGCGAGATGACGCGGCAGAAGTTTGCCAAAATTCTCGACTGGGGACGCCAGTTCACGATCTTCGGCACGCCGGTGTATCAGGAATTTCTGGCCGGCAAGCGCGAGCTGACCTGCACCGCCTGGGCCATCCCCACCTACAACATCCGCGGCTGGAAAGCGCCCTGTTACCTGATGACCGACGCGCACTACCCCACCTACGCCGAGATGCTCGAGAAGGTGGACTGGGACAAATACGGCGTGGTCAACGGTGTGGCCCGCGACCCGCGCTGCGAAAACTGCATGGTGCACTGCGGCTACGATCCCAGCGGGGCGCTCGGCACCAACTACCAGCGCGGCGATCACTGGAAAAACTTCAAATACAACTTCGGCCCGCGACCCAAACCCCACCCGTGGTCGCCGGAACTGGAACGGCGCGCGTTCAACGGCGTTTCGGTCGGTCGGGGCCATCTGGCCCAGGCGCGCGCGGCGGTGGCGGCGGCGTCTGTCGTTGCGGGCGCACCCGCCGGCGTGCCCTCGCACAACGGCGAGTTGCATCCTCATGTGGGCACCTTTTGCGGGACGGGGGAGGGGGCCCGCCTGCCCGCGCGCCAGCCACAGACCGGCCACGGAGAATAAAGTCGCACGTCGCTTGTTCGAGATCCCCTCTCCGATCAGTCGGATCGGTCAGATTGGGTTGAAACCATCTACGCAGTTTTTTTCTCGCGGTGTCTGGCCCCAACCGCTCCCGGATCGTCTCGCACCGCGCCTCCGCCGCGTCCAGCTCGCCGCTCAGTCGCACGGCCGCGCGGTGCATCCACGGTGGATCGCCCGCGAAAGGGTTCCGGCCACCTGCCGATGCGCGCCGTCAGACCCTGGCGACAATCCGGTCGGGTGGCTTCGGCTTTCGGAATCGCTGCCGCGCTGCATCCCATTCGGCTTCCACCCGCAGCACCGGGCGCAATACCGGCAGCAGCAGA
>JAOAIM010000301.1 GCA_026414705.1 Verrucomicrobiia bacterium
GTTGTTGGGCGGGGACATTAGCGGGAACAACAACCTGGTGAACACGGCGGATTACACGGTGTTGAAGGGCAACTGGCTGAAGGCGAACGTGGCGGCGGACATTACCGGGGACGGGTTGGTGAACACGGCGGATTACACGATTTTGAAGACCAACTGGCTCAGGAGCGGCGATCCGCCTTGAACTGCAACTTGCCCTTGAACCGGCACGGCGTTGAGGTCATTATGAAAGCGATGCGATTCTCCTGGCTTTTGGGTCTCGCTGTAGTGCTGGCCAGTGCGCCTGCCGGCAATGCTGTCCCCAACGATGTCCAGCCCCCTTGTTGGCGTGGTCAGGCCAGTGCCACCCGCCTGCTGTGGCGCTTTGACACGGGCGCCTCGCCGATTGCGCCCGAGGTTTCGACGCATCCATTGGGCGCGCGAGCGCAGATCAGTCCCAACGCCAATGCCGTGGGATGGTTGGACAACTCCTGCGTGGTTTATGGATTCGGGTGCGACCCTTGGAACGGCGACCCGGACCCCTTCGGCACAGCCCAGGGCTATTGGGACCTGGGAGGCACCAATCAACTGGCGCCGCAGCCGGGGTTTTTGATCCTGACGCTCACCAACACGCCCGTGGCGGGAGCGACCCGTTACCTTTGGGTGCAGGCGACGGTGTGGATTGAGAGCGGGTTTTTTGGGTATCCGAGCTATGTGGTGAGCAACGCGACGTTGGTGGCGGGGCCGACGAATCTGCTGGTAGAGACGCCGACCAATTGGGACGGGAGTTTTCATGCTGGGGGTTGGTATAACCAGCGCACGCTCTGGTCGGTGCCGGCGACTGGGGCGGTGGATCAGATTCGGTTCAATGCAGCCGGGGTGGGGACAATAGTGGACGCGGTGGGCGTGGACGTGCTGGTGCGACAGCCGGCAGGCGGGGACGCATTGAATGCGCGCAAGAATGTCGCCACCAACTGGAGCGGGGCTTTGTTCTTGGCCAACGATGGCGGGCCAAGTTTGAGCGTGGTGGGCGTGAGCAGTCCCAGCAGCGCCGGGGGGCTGGTCAGTTGGGATGGATCGCAAGTGCACTACACCCCGCCCAGCGGCTACACGGGCCCGGACAGTTTTTACTACACCAACAGCGATTGCGCCGGAATCCAGCAGGTCGGATTGGTCAGCGTGACCGTCCTGCCGCCGGCGCCGCTGGCGAATCTGGACGTGTTTACGCGGACGCAGGGGCTGGGGTTGAAGATTCCGATAGCGGCGTTGTTGACCAACGATGTGGGGGAGGGTTTGGAATTTGCGGGTTTGGAGTTGGTGAGCACCAACGGGCTGACAGTGACGACCAACAGCACCACCATTTTTTATCCGGCCGCGACCAACCAAGTGGATCGGCTGACGTATTACGTGCGGGATGCGCATGAGCAAACCGCCTCCGGATACGTGTTGATCCAGGCCGTCGCCCCACCGGCACAAAGTCTGACCGTGGTCCGGCTGGAGGTGGGCGTGCCCGGGCCGGGGACCAACACCCTCACCTTGGCGGGGATACCCGGCTACGAGTATGTCGTAGAGGTAACCACCAACGTGGGGTCCGGGCCCTGGTGGGGATTTGCCACCAACCCGG
>JAOAIM010000302.1 GCA_026414705.1 Verrucomicrobiia bacterium
GGCTTGGGCAATCCCCTCTCCCTTGAGGGAGAGGGGGCAGGGTGAGGGTGAAACTCCGCAAACACTCGCACACCTTCCTGCCCACGATGCGTTCTCCCTCACCCCGGCCCTCTCCCGCTGGGAGAGGGAGTGCGGGCGTGCGCTCCGCGCAACATCGAACGCCGAACATTCAACATCGAACATCGAACTTTGAACAAATGGCGCCCCGGCCTCCGGCCCGGCGGTTGTCAGGTCGGTGCGCTCTTCGCGCTCAGCCACGATCGGCTTTCGAGGAAGCAGATTTGACGTGGATTTCCGGTCGTTCGCCCTTGCGGGCGTGGAAGATGATCGAGGGCGCATCAGGATTCGCCGCTGAACAGCCGCAACCCGCTCCGCTGCCAACGCGCCGCCGGCGGCGTCGCCACCAGCCGCGCGCGAGCAACACAGCCGCGGCGGCAACAATCAGAAGCGAGACGACCTGCTGCCAGTCCACGAGGCCAACATAGGCGCAATCGCTTCCGGTGCAATTCGGTTCTGCCAGGCCGCGAGTCGCCGTTTGATCAGGCGGCTTCGGGGAATTCGAGGAAATACGGGTGCGTGGGCGTGCCGCGTAGTCCTTCGGGTCGCAGGTCCAGTTCGAGACCTTTCCAGCAGCGGCGGCCAAATCGGTTCAACAAGCCCAGCCGGTAGCGCCAGGAGATGCCGTAGAAGGGGTTGTTCGTCGGCCAAAACGAGATGAAGTCGAGTTTCGCCTCGCGCGCCAGTTCGATGGCGCGCTCCAGGTATTCGGGCCGGTCGTTCCAGTTGAAGAGCAGGTATTTCCATTCGAGGATCGGCTCGGTTCGACCGCGCGCGTTGCGGTATTCGGCCATCGCCTTCATCGCGGCATAGGCGCGGGTGAAGCTGCCGCCGCGCATGTATTTGCGGCACATCGCGTCGTTGATGCCGTGCACGGAAAAGAGGATGTGGCTGAAGTTCAGCGCGGCTTCGCGCTTGGCGTCGGTGTCGAGCAACATGCCGTTGGTGGAGGTGACGATGCGGCAATTGGGGTTTTTGCGCCGCAGCAGCGGCAGTTCCTGCGTAATGGTTGGTGAGAGAAACGGCTCGCCCAGGTTGAGGAAAAAAATCTGTTTCATGCCCAGGCGCGCGAGCAGGTCGGCCATTTGCTCCATCTCGGCCAGCGGCATCTGGGTTTGGCGGTTGACGCGGATGGCGGCGGCGTTGCCGCGGGCGCAGCCGGTGCAATCCACGTTGCAGCGGACGGTGTTTTCGAGCAGCACGCCGCGGTAGGGCAGTCGCACCGGTGGTGGTTGCGCGTCGCGGGAGGGCAACCGTTTGAGGTCACCGCAGCGCGAGCAGGTCGGGATGGGCATTTTGCCGCGCAACAGGTCCTGGCGGAAACGCTCGGCCACCGGGCCGAAGAAAATTTCCTCGAAGGTGTTGTGGCGCAGGTCGCCCAGATGCCCGATGCCCTCGTAGTCCTGGCAGTTGCAGGAGACGGTGCGATCGGAGTTGATGGTGATGTTGTATTCGGACTGGCCGTGAAGGGCGGCGCAGTAG
>JAOAIM010000303.1 GCA_026414705.1 Verrucomicrobiia bacterium
CGTATTCGAGCAGGGCCGGGTCGCGCGCCCGGCGCACGATGTCCTCGTAAATCTGGCGGGCCTTGTCGGCCGGCAAGAGTTCGGCGGCGACGGATTTGCCGGCGATGTCCATGCTGAATTTGTCAATCTGCGCGCCCTTGGGGACGGGGAACAGAAAAGTGCCTTCGATGGGCGCGGGGTTGGGGTTGTAGAACTCCTGCTCGACGGTGGTGGTGGCGAGCTGGCCGTCAATGTTCACGGAGACGTGATGGGAGGTGACCTCCAAAGGCGCGAAGACATGGGGTCGGGGCGGCGGGATGGGGCGCGGCGGCCCGGGCGGAAGCGGCGGGCGGGGGGGGCGGGGCGGCGGTGGCGGTGGCGGCGGTGGCCAGATTTCGGGCTCGGGCAGCGGGGTCACCGTCCAATGCGCCGGGTCGGCGACGATGAAACCTGCGGCGGGTGACTGGGGAGTGAGAGGGCTCAAGGTCAGGAGCGCCAGCAGCAGCGACGTGAAACGGAACAGTTTCATGTCCGATTGGACGGAAACGGCGGGCGAATGCTCCCTGGTTGGAGTTTGGCTGTTGGGGCGTTCGCGGCGGGAGCGGTTTTTGGTTTGAGCCGGTTGCGCGGTTTCCGCAGTTTGCGGGCATGGACGGTGCGGTTTTCCGGTATTGGCATCGGGTCACCTACGCCGAGTGCACGATGGGCAATCACGTTTATTACGGGCGTTACCTGGAGCTGCTGGAGGCGGCGCGGGGGGCGTTTTTTCGGGAGTTGGGGACAAGTTTTCGGCAGTGGCAGGAGCAGGGTGTCATTTTTCCCGTCGTTGAATGCCATCTGCGCTACCACGCGCCAGCGCGCTACGACGATGAGTTAAGCATTGCGGTGTGGCCGGGCGAAGTGGGCCGGGTGCGCCTGCGGCTGGAGTATCGGGTGGAAAATGGAGCGGGCGCGCTGCTGGTGGAGGGCTGGACGTTGCACGCCTGCGCGGGGCTGGATGAAAAACCGCGTCGGCTGCCGGAGGCGTTGCGGGAACAACTGCTGGCGCGAGTGCGGCCGGTGAGGTGCGGAAGCTGAGGGGCGCGACCTCGTGCTGCGCCCGGCGCGGTTGGCTCAGCGGCTTTTGGCGCCGCGGACGATCTGGTCGTAAATCCAGGCGTAGGTTTTTTCCAGGCCGTCGCGCAGCCGGATGTTGGGTTCCCAACCGAAGTATTGCTTGATGCGGGTGTTGTCGCTGTTGCGGCCGGCGACGCCCTTGGGGGCGTTGGGGTTGTAGCGGCGTTTGAGTTTCACGCCCGCGATGTCTTCGACGATGTCCACCAACTGGTTGATGCTGACCAGTTCGCTGCTGCCGATGTTGAGCGGTTCGATGACGTCGCTGTGCATGAGCAACCTGTCTCTTATACACATCT
>JAOAIM010000304.1 GCA_026414705.1 Verrucomicrobiia bacterium
CGGCGCCACCTGCCCGCAATCTGAATTCGGCATAGCGTTCCAACAGGTCGAGTTCCTCGCGCAGTTCCCAAACGCGCCGGAACAGCGCCGCGAACAAACGCCGGTCGCGCAGCCCGGCCAGCCGCTCACAAAACCGCCGCAACCGCGCCGCGCGCTGACGAAACTGCGCGACCTCCCGGCCCCATTCCGAAGGCTCGCGCTCCAGCAATTGCCTCGCGCCCCGGTAAAGCGCCTCGGCCTCCGGCCCTTCCTCGTGCGGCAGATAGTAGCAATCCCCAAACCGCAGCAGGTCGCCCAGCGTCACCGATGGCCCCACCACCGCAAAGCGCGGCCACCACGCCCGCATCGCCGCGCGCCAGGCGCGACGCGCATTCCACCCGCGCCCTCCGCGCACGAATTCGCCCAGCGTGCGCAGCGGCACGTAATTGAGCGCGAACTCGCAGTTCGGATTGCTCAGCAGGCCCGCCACCTCGCCGCGCAACGCCGGCGCCCGCCCCGCATACGGGCCGCAGAAAAAACGGCGTCCGTCGTAATCGTTCGCGTGCAGGTTGTCCCAGATCACCGGCTTGCGTCGCAGCACCTCGCGCACACCGCGCACGTGCTCCACCGAAATCTCGCGCGAGATGATTTCCGGCCCGGTCCAAAACACCTCAATCTCCGGCAACAACTCGCGCCCCACCGTGGCCAGGTAATCCCTGCCGCCGACACCGCGCTCGGCCATCCGCCCGCAATAAGCCGTGGGACAAAACAAAAACCGCGCCGACGGCACCCGCGCGCGCAGCCACCGGAACATCGCGTTGGCCACGTGGCACTGCGCCGAGGCAAACGAACCGAAACGCCGCGCGTCCGCCGCGCGCATCCGGTCAGGAATGTCATCAAACAGCAATGCGAAGTCGCAACAGCCCCGGGCGAGCAACTGTGCGATGCGGTTTTTCAGGCAATCGAGGTCGGCCGGATGACTGAAGCGGATGTCCAGGCCCGGACTCAGCGCATACACGAATCGAATTCTGCGGCGCGCGCAGGCGCGAATCAGCTCTGCCAGCGCCCCGGCCTCCGCGGTCGAATACGGCTCGCGCCACAACGCCCGATGTTTCAGGTCGTCTTTCGGCGCATACATGTAAGTGTTCAGCCCGCATGCCGTCATCCAGCCGAAGAGTTCGAGCCGCTCGGCTTGAGACCAGGGCGGGCCGTAAAATCCTTCGATGACCCCGGCGAGAAAATCGTTGGTTGCGTGCGCAGCCATGTCCGAGCGGTGACGTTGAGGGGCAAGTATGGGACGGCCTCGGTGCCCGGCAAGCTTCCAGCGGCGCGGCGTAACGGTTCGGCAGTTTTGCTTCTGAAGAAGGTGTGAACGCGGTAAAACCGAACTCGCAGATGCCTGAGACCCACCACTGCCCGCAATGCGGCACGCCGCTGCCGGCCGGCGCGCTGGCCG
>JAOAIM010000305.1 GCA_026414705.1 Verrucomicrobiia bacterium
GGGTGAGGGTGAGGCAGCGCACAGCGGTGAACATCGAACACCGAACATCGAACAACGAACAACCAAGGAGGAACTCAGGAACGGGGGAAAGCACAGGGGAGCGTGCGCGTCTCGCGTGCCGTTTTCGGCGTCCCGCCGAAAACTTTTTACCGTCGAGGCACCGGCGCGCTCAGGGGCCCAGGCCGGTTTTCACAAACCACGCATAGCCCGCCAGCAACACCGCGCCCATGAACCGCGGCAGCCCGCCCAACGCCAGCACGCAGAGCAGGTGCGTGAGCGTCGCCCCCACCAGCACGAGCACGCCGGTTTGAAAAACCGCCGGCATCACCAGCGGGTGATGGAGCGCGTAAATGCCCACGCACAACGGAATGCACACGTGCCCGTCGCCCACCTGCGAGGCGTAGGTCACCTCCGGCCGACCGCGCCAGGCGTAGTAAAGGGCCAGCAAACCGTTGGGCAGCACCATGAGCCAGCCGCTGAGCCAGCCCAGGTGCTGCGCGCTCAAAAACCGGCCCGACGGTTGCCGCTCCAGCCAGTTCACCAGCCAGTCGGTGCTCACAAACACCGCCCACGCGCCCAGCCCCAAAAGCAGCGCGTCCAAAACAATGATCCAGCCCAACGAGCGACCGGCCCGGACGTTGGACCGGAGCACGTCAAACACGTGAAAGCATTGCCAGAAGGCAAACAGCCCCACCAACACCAGCCCGTCGGAGAAATCCAGTCGCCCGTCGCGCCCCAGCGCCCAAACCGCGCCGCAGAAAAACAGCACCGCCAGGAGCGTGAACAGCAGCGCAAGGCGGTTGAGTTCGTGGGTTTTGGTGGAGTTTTTGGATTTGGTTTTTCGCGCCGGCATCAATCGGATGCCCCACAACAGGGCGGGCAGGCCCAGGATCAACGTCATGTTGGTGACGTTGTTGACCAGGGCGTTGGTCATGACCTCCGCGCCCGGCCCCTGGCGACGGGCCAGCAGAAACGCGAACACCAGATTGCCCAGCCCCGAGCAGTAGGGCATCACCAGCGTCCCCAGCACCGTGCCCTCGAACCCGCGCGCGCTCATCGCCTCCAGCCGCCACAGCATCAGCACCGAGCCCAGGAGGAACAGCGCGACAAACAGCAGCGGCGCCGCCCCGCCCTGGCTCTCGATCCATTCCAACAATGCTCGGGCCGGATTCAACGCGCCGGAGTTAAGCAACCAACGGGCCGTGTAGCAAATCGCCGGGCCCATGCGCGGTTCAACGTGGCTTTGCGACCTCAAACCACCGGACGGAAAGCCCAGCTTCAGCGTCCGATCTTCGGTGAACCGCACGTGCTGCCCATCTGCATTCGATGTTCGATGTTCAGTGTTGGTTGTTCGATGTTTTGCAGCGCGCCCGCCCGCGCTCCCTCTCCCAGCGGGAGAGGGTCGGGGTGAGGGAGAACGGGTCGTGCGGATG
>JAOAIM010000306.1 GCA_026414705.1 Verrucomicrobiia bacterium
GACAGGCCCTACACCGTGCCGTTACTCTGGGGCATCGTCATCCGGCGCGCCCCGTCCTGGGCCGGCTGGTCCACCGTGCTGGTTGGTTTTGTGACCTCACTACTGGGCAACCGGTATCTGACGGCTTCCTGGATTCAGCAGGTGATGGGCTGGAGCGAGCCGCTCACCCGCCGCGAGGAGAGCGACTGGGTGCTGCTGTTGGGCGTGCTGCTGAATTTCACCGTCTGCACCGTCTGGTTTTTTGGCTCGTGTCTTTTTGAGCGCTGGCGCTCCGCGGCGGAGCGCGAACGCGTGGAGGCGTTTTTCCGCCGGGTCAGCACGCCGGTGGATTTTGCCCGCGAAGAGGGCGCGGAGTCCGACGCGCTTCAGGGTCGAATGCTGGGCCGACTCTGTCTGGCCTACGGCGTGTTTGTGGCGTTGCTGGCGCTGATTCCCAATCCGCTCAAGGGCCGCCTGGCCATTTTGTTTTGCGCCGCGTGTCTGTTGGGCGTTGGCGCGTTGTTGCGTCGTGGGGCGCGAGCGTCGGCCGCGCGCCTTGCTGCGGCCAACCTCGGTCAAATCGTGCAAACCCCGTCGGATCGAACCAAAGGATGAACTCACTGCAGGGTAAACGCGCGCTGGTTACCGGCGCCGGGCAGGGTCTCGGCGAAGCCATCACGCGTCATTTGCTGGAAGCCGGTGCGGACGTGGCGATCCACTACCGCAGCAGCGCCGCGGGCGCGCAGGCGCTCAAGGACCTGGCGCTGCGGCTCGGTCGGCGTGCCGAAATATTTCAGGCCGACCTGACCGATGAGGCGGCGGCCACGCGGTTGGTGGAGCAGGCCGTGCGTTTCCTGGGCGGACTGCAGGTGCTCATCAACAACGCCGGTGACCTGCTGCAACGGCGTTCACTCGAACAACTCGATCCGGAGTTTCTGGCGCGAACACTCGCAGTGAACCTCAGCTCGATGGTCTGGGTCACGCGCGCGGCGGTGCCCGAACTGGCGAAAGCGGGTGGCGCGAGCATCGTCAATGTGTCCTCGCTGGCCGGGCGCAAGGGCGGGCATCCGGGATCACTGGCCTACGCGACGGCCAAGGGCGCGGTGCTGACCTGGACGCGCGCGCTGGCGGCGGAACTGGCCGATCGGGGCATTCGCGTCAACGCGGTCGCGCCCGGCTTCATTTTGGGCACGCGCTTCCACGCCACGCACACCAGCGAGGAATCCGCGCGTCAAACGATCGCGCAAATCCCGTTGCGCCGCGCGGGCACGCCCGACGACGTGGCGCGCGCGGTGGTGTTTCTGGCCTCCGAATACAACGGCTTCATCACGGGCGCGACGCTCGATGTCAACGGCGGCGTTTACATGATCTGAGCGGGGCGCGCTCAGCCCTTTTGCTCGATAAG
>JAOAIM010000307.1 GCA_026414705.1 Verrucomicrobiia bacterium
CTGTGACGGCCACCTCCAGCAACCCGGCGCTGATCCCCAACCCAACCGTCTCCTACACCAGCCCCAACAGCACCGGCTCGCTCACCTTCACCCCCGTCGCCAACGCCTTCGGCACCGCCACCCTCACCGTCACCGTCAACGACGGCGGCGCCTCCAACAACATCATCAGCCGCTCCTTCACCGTCACCGTCAACGCCCCGCCGCTCATCACCGCGCAACCCCAAAGCCAAACCGTTTCGCCCGGCGCCACGGTCACCTTCAGCGTCACCGCCAGCGGTTCTGCGCCGCTAAGTTACCAGTGGCGCTTCAACGGCGCGCCCATCGCGGCCGCAACCAACAGCAGCCTCACCCTTAACAACGTCCAGTCCTCCGACGCCGGCCTGTATTCGGTCGTGGTGAGCAACGCCTTTGGCACCGCGCTCAGTTCCAACGCCACCCTCACCGTCTCGCTTTCCAACGCACCGCCTTCCATCACCGCGCACCCGCTGAGCCAGACCGTTGCTCAGGGCGCCAATGCCACCTTCAG
This sequence comes from Verrucomicrobiia bacterium, assembly GCA_026414705.1. Classification (GTDB taxonomy): domain Bacteria; phylum Verrucomicrobiota; class Verrucomicrobiia; order Limisphaerales; family JAOAIM01; genus JAOAIM01. Next base: position 527 of record JAOAIM010000307.1, read on the forward strand.
CGTCACCGCCGTGGGCACGACGCCGCTGCACTATCAATGGCGCTTCAACGGCGTGGACCTGCCGGGCGCCACGGCCAACAGTTTCACCCGCACCAGCGCGCAACCCGCCCATGAGGGACAGTATTCGGTGCTGGTCTCCAACGCCTTTGGAGTCGCGCTCAGCTCCAACGCCACGCTGACGGTGATCGTGCCGCCGACCATCACCGCTCATCCGCAGAGCCTCACGGTCAATCAGGGCAGCAATGCCACCTTCAGCGTCACCGCGACCGGCACGCTCCCGCTCGCCTACCAGTGGCGCAAAAACGGCGTCGCATTGAGCGACGGCGGCCGGATTTCCGGCGCGACCACGCCGACGCTGGTCATCAGCAACGTGATCGGCAGCGATGCGGCCAGCTACGACGTGATCGTCAGCAACGGCGCCGGGCCGGCTTACAGCGCAGCGGCGCAACTCTGGGTTTCGCCCGCGATCACCGCCCAGCCCCTCAGCCGCACGAATGTGCCCGGCACGACGGCGACCTTCAGTGTGGCCGCCGACGGCCAGTCGCCCCTGTTCTATCGCTGGCGCAGGGACGGCAACCCGTTGAGCGACGGCGCGAACATCACCGGCACGACCACCCCGACGCTGCAGATTGGCTCGGTGAGCAGCGCCGACGCCGGCGCCTACTCGGTCGTGGTGAGCAATGCCGCCGGCGCGGTCACCAGCGTCCCGGCCACGCTCACCATCGCCGAGCCGCCGCTGATCCTCACCCCTGTCTCTTATACACATCTGAC
>JAOAIM010000308.1 GCA_026414705.1 Verrucomicrobiia bacterium
AAGTGCGCGTCAATCGCGTGCGTCACCGTCGTGAAGCCTATCGCTGAACGCCCCCCGGCTCCGCTCACACACACAAGCCCTGATTGGATCGCGGCGCGCGCGTTTCGCGACGCGACCCTGCCGCAGGCGGGGAAAGACGGAAATCTGGACCTCTCATTAGCACCAGGCTTCAGCCCGGTGACAAACGCCCGCCAACGGTCAGAGCCGCTTCAGCGGCTTTTCGCTGAGCGTGGCAAGCCATTGAAACGGCTGTGAGGCCGGGTTTGCCCCGGTTCACCGCGCTGAAGCGTGGTGTTCATGCAATCAGACTCAACCAGTGTGAAACAAGCCGGCGAAGACGGCGCATTTTTGCAGCATGTGCGGCCCTCAGTTCTGCGCCATGAAGATCACCGAGGACGTGCGCCGCTACGCCGCCGAGCACGGCCTGGCCGAGGAGGAGGCGTTGCGGCGGGGCATGGAGGAAAAGTCCCGCGAGTTTGTCGAAAAAGGCGGCGAGCTTTACGCGAAAGCCTAAAACGTTGTAGATTTGCGGTCGTAACAGCGTCATTGAACGAGTCATCCATGGAAACAGCGAAGGTCACTGTCGAAGGCGACCGCCAAACCGTCCGGCTGCCCAAGAGTGTTCATTTGCCGCCGACAGTATTCGTCCGGCAAGACGGCGACGCTGTTGTGCTTGAACCCGTCAAACCGAAGAGCTGGCCGGAAGGGTTCTTCGATTCCGTTCACATCACCGACCCCGCGTTCAAGCGCCCGGAGCAGGGCCAAGTGCCGCCGGTGAAAAACCTGTAAGCCCCCGTGACCTATTTGCTCGACACCGACACCTGCATTGGCGTGCTTCGTCACCGGCCCGGCATGGTGCAACGGTTGAGTCGGCTTGTGCCCACGGATTGTGCCGTCTCAATGGTCACGGTTTACGAACTGCTCTGCGGCGTCGAGAAGGCGCAAGACCCAATCCGGGAGCGACAAAAGGTCGAGCGATTCGTTTCCGCGATCATTGAGCTGCCGTTCGACCGTGTCAGCGCGAACGCAGCGGCGAAGATTCGTGCCGACCTGGAACGGCAAGGCCAGTCCATCGGCCCTTATGATCTGCTCATTGCAGGACAGGCGCTTGCGAATGGCCTCACCCTCGTCACCACCAACGTCGGCGAATTCCAACGCATCAAGGAACTGAAATTGGAATCCTGGCCGTGAAGCACGCAAGTGCGCGTCAATCGCGTGCGTCACCGTCGTGAAGCCTATCGCTGAACGCCCCCCGGCTCCGCTCACACACACAAG
>JAOAIM010000309.1 GCA_026414705.1 Verrucomicrobiia bacterium
GAACCGCGCACGCCCATCTCGGCCCTGCCGTTCGTCATCAGCCGCAGCGGTTCGTTTTACCTGACCACCAACCTGACGGGCGTGGGCGGCGAACACGGCATCGTCGTCGCCGCCGACCACGTGACGCTCGATCTCAATGGCTTTGCCCTGGTCGGGGTGCCGGGCTCCTCCAACGGCCTTCACGTGCCGCCGCCGGGCGTCACCAACCTGTGCGTGCGCAACGGCGTCATCCGCGGCTGGGGCGGGCGCGGGGTCAACGCCGAGGCGTGCGATGGCGGCGTCTTTGAAGACCTGCGCGTGCTCGACAACGGCGATTGGGGCCTGGCCTCCGGCCAGCGCAGTGTGGTTCGAAATTGCACGGCCATCAAAAACCGCGTTCGCGGCATCGCCGTGGATTACCACAGCGTGGTCACCGGCTGCGTTGTCGCCGAAACGCATGGCGACGGCTTCTTTTCGCCCAACGGCGCCACGATGCGCGACTGCCTGGCGATGAACAACGCCGGCAACGGATTCAGCCCCGCCGGCGTGAGCGTGCTCACCGGGTGCACCAGCCGCGACAACTGGGGCGCCGGCTTCTGGGTCGGCGACGGCTCCTCGGTCGTCAACTGCACCGCCACCGCCAACGGCGGGCCGGGCCTCTGGGCCGGCTTGTGCACCGTCGTGCAAGACTGCTCGCTCAAAAACAACGGCAACGGCGGTGTGGTCGCCCAGGACAACTGCACCATCCGCAATTGCGTGGTGCGGGAAAACTTCGGCCCCGCGGGCATCGAGGTCCAGGCCGCCTGCCTGGTGCTCGACAATGCCTGCTTTGAACAGGGCAACGAAGTCACCCCAACCCCCGGCATCCGCGTCCGGGGCGGCGGCAATCGCGTCGAGGGCAACAACGTGTGCAGCAACCGCCTCGGCATCGTGGTGGAGGGCACGGGCAATTTCGTTTTTCGCAACACCGCCATCGGCAACGCGCTGGGCAACTACACCAACGCCCCCGGCAACGCCGTCGGCCAGATCCTCCACGTCAGCGGCGGCGCCACCGTGACCAACGCCAATCCCTGGGCCAATTTCTCGTATTGACCCCGAACTCAAATGCGTTACTTCGCAGGAACATGAAAACAAATCGCGCGAGCTTCGGTCGCCGCACGGCGGGTCTCGCGTTGCTGGTTTCATCTTTGACCCAGCTCCCGTTCGG
>JAOAIM010000310.1 GCA_026414705.1 Verrucomicrobiia bacterium
GAACTTTGAACCTTGAACTTTGAACTTTGAACAGGCCCGTGCGTGCGTCACCAGCCATCGCGTTGCCCGTGCGCGGCATGAGAATGCCCTCTCCCGCTGGGAGAGGGAGCGCGGGCGCGCGCTCTGCGGAACATCGAACAACGAACAACGAACATCGAACAACGAAGGAGGAACTCAGGAACGAGGGAAACACGAACAGGGAAGCGCACGCGTCTCGCCGAAAACACCTTTTTCACCCACGGCTTTGAGCGCCGAAGGCGCGAGCACAACGGTAGCCCAGGGCAACGCCCTGGGTTGTCGTGCCCCTAATCCTCTCAAGCCCCGAAGGGGCGCAACAGCGTTGCGCGTGCGTGGGAGCGAGGGAGCGTGCAAGCGTAGCACGGATTGGAAATCTGCTGACTTGAGCCGCTTAGGAAACGGCGAAAGGGATTGCCGGAACACCGCGACGGCAAGGCCCGAAGGGCCGAGCGAGCGGGAGCGAGCGAGCCAGTCGCCGACTGGCAGTCGGCAAAGCCAAAGCGACGCCACCAACAGTCAAAACTCAGAACTTTGAACCTTGAACTTTGAACTTTGAACAGGCCCGTGCGTGCGTCACCAGCCATCGCGTTGCCCGTGCGCGGCATGAGAATTCCCTCTCCCGCTGGGAGAGGGAGCGCGGGCGGGCGCGCTGCGGAACATCGAACAACGAACAACGAACATCGAAGGAGGAACTCAGGAACGAGGGAAACACGAACAGGGAAGCGCACGCGTCTCGCCGAAAACACCTTTTTCACCCACGGCTTTGAGCGCCGAAGGCGCGAGCACAACGGTAGCCCAGGGCAACGCCCTGGGTTGCCGTGCCCCTAATCCTCTCAAGCCCCGAAGGGGCGCAACAGCGTTGCGCGTGCGTGGGAGCGAGGGAGCGTGCAAACGTAGCACGGATTGGAAAGCTGCTGACTTGAGCCGCTTGGGAAACGGCGAAAGGGATTGCCGGAACACCGCGACGGCAAGGCCCGAAGGGCCGAGCGGGTGGGAGCGAGCGAGCCAGTCGCCGACTGGTAGTCGGCAAAGCCAAAGCGACGACACCAACAGTCAAAACTCAGAACTTTGAACCTTGAACTTTGAACTTTGAACAGGCCCGTGCGTGCGTCACCAGCCATCGCGTTGCCCGTGCGCGGC
>JAOAIM010000030.1 GCA_026414705.1 Verrucomicrobiia bacterium
GCAGGGCGCTGCTGTTCGAGAAGCCCACCGTCAACGGCGAGGTGTCGCCCTTTCCGCTCGCCATCAACACGATGGGTTCGTGGAAACGCATGGCGCTGGCTCTCGGGGCGGAGTCGGTTGAGGCTGTCGCTGGCGAGCTGGGCTCGCTCATCCAGGCCAAACCGCCCACCAGCTTCCGCGAGGCGATCAAGCTGCTGTCCACCGCGCTGGACTTGCGCCACGCCAAACCGAAGCTCGTGAAGGACGGCCCGTGCCAGGAAGTGATCCATCGCTTTGAGGAAAACAAGAAAAGCGGAAAAGGTGCAGAGGAGAAATCCCCTTCTCGCCTTTTCCCCTTTTCTCCGCATCCAGCCGGCCCGGTTCAGTTGCCCCCGACCAACCCAACGCCCCCAACGCTGCTCAATCTTCCGATCCTGAAATGCTGGCCGCTGGATGGCGGACGGTTCATCACGCTGCCCTGTGTTGTCACGCGCGACCCCGACACCGGCCAGCGCAACGTCGGTATGTACCGGATGCAGATTTACGATGAGCGCACCACCGGCATGCACTGGCAACTTCAAAAGGTCGGCGCGCGCCATGGGCGTCGCTACTACGAACGCGGCGAACGCATGCCCGTGGCCGTGTTTCTCGGCGGCGATCCCGTGTTCACCTTCTGCGCCACCGCCCCGCTCCCCGACGGCCTGGATGAGTTCTTGCTGGCCGGCTACCTGCGAAAAAAATCCGTCGAATTGGTCCGTTGCGTCACCAACGACCTCGAAGTCCCGGCCAACGCCGACTTCGTCATCGAAGGCTACGTGGACCCAACCGAGCCGTTGCGCGACGAAGGCCCGTTCGGCGACCACACCGGCTTTTACACGCTGCCCGAGCCGTATCCCGTGTTCCACGTCACCGCGATCACGCACCGCAAGGACGCCGTTTATCCCGCCACCATCGTGGGCATCCCACCGATGGAAGATTTTTACATCGGCAGCGCCTCGGTGAAACTTTTCCTGCCCGTCTTCAAGATGAATTTCCCCGAGATCGTGGACATCGCCCTGCCGGCCGAGGGCGTCTTTCACAATCTCGTTTTCGTGAGCATCAAAAAAACCTACCCGATGCAGGCCTACAAAATCATGCACGGCCTCTGGGGCATGGGGCAGATGATGTTCACCAAATATATCGTGGTGGTGGACGACGACGTGGACGTTCACAACACCAGCGAGGTGCTCTTCCGACTCTGCGCCAACACCGACCCGCAGCGCGACGCCATCTTCACCCGCGGCCCGGCCGATGTGCTCGACCACGCCACCAGCGAAATCGGCGTGGGCACGAAGCTGGGCTTCGACGCCACGCGCAAGCTCCCCGGCGAGGGCTTCAGACGCCCCTGGCCGCCGCTCATCACAATGGATGAAGTGGTGAAAGCGCGGGTGGAAAAGCTGTTTCGCGGTCTTTGATCACACATCCATGCATTTCCTTTATTTTGACGAGACGAAATTCGATGAACGTGAAAGCCGATTCTTTTTCGCCGGCGGCCTTGTGCTGCGCGACAAGGATCTTCAAGCGCATGAGGCGACGCTTGCTCAAATCCAACAGAATTTCTTCGGCACCAGTATCCTCACTCGCCAGACAGAAATGCACGGAAAGGACATTTTCCACGGGAAAGGGCAGTTTAAGGGACGAAAGCTGCGTGACCGACTCAAACTCCTTGCGGACATCGCAAACTTCATTATCACGGCGCAACTGCCCGTGCGCATCGTCCAGATTGATATTCCAGAGCACCGGGCGAAATACCGGTTTCCCCAGCCGGAATACCACCTTGGATTGATGCTCTTGCTTGAGCGTTATTGCGATTACCTCGATCAGGTGGACGATCTGGGTTTGGTGTTCGGCGATTATGAAAAAGATGAAATCACACGAGCCGTGCTTGATTTTTCACAGTTCAAAATCGCCGGCAGCACCCCGATGAATCGCGGTCGCCCGCTCGGGAGGTTGGTGGACACCATTTATTTTACGCACTCGCATCACAGCCGTTTTCTACAGGCTGCCGACGTGATGCTTTACATGGCTACCCGCTGCGAGAGCCGAGCGGCCTCAGATTTGGACAAACACCACGAACAAGAACTGCGACGGCTCTGGGGCAGCATCAAGGCTGGCGGACAGGTAAAAATCCAGCGCTGGCCTTGAAAAACGCGGAACGACCAGCCCTCAGAGAGGAAGGCCCGCCGAATGGGACGGACACCGCTGGTCGCGCTTTTAATCTTGCAAAAAAGCCACGCGTCTGCAAGCGCAAGATTTCAAATCGTGTGAACACAATGATAACCCGCGCGTTAACTCTGCTAAAGCCGATGTGCTCGACCACGCCACCAGCGAAATCGGCGTGGGCACGAAGCTGGGCTTCGATGCCACGCGCAAGCTGCCCGGCGAGGGCTTCAAACGCCCCTGGCCGCCGCTCATCCAGATGGACGCAGCGGTCAAGGCGAAGGTCGAAAAACTTTTCAGCCCGTAGCAATCAGCGATGCACCTTCAGCCTGACAACCCGAATCTGTGAGCGTAGAGTATCGGGCATGAACTGGCATGATTACATCACTGCTGACCCCGCCGTGCTCGTCGGCAAGCCCGTCATTCGCGGCACCCGCTTGGCCGTGGAGTTTGTCCTGGGCCTCCTGGCGCAGGGCTGGAAGGAGGAGGAAATCACCCGCAACTACCGGTTGACGCCGGAACAAGTACGCGCCTGTGTGGCCTATGCGCGGGAGCGCTTGAACGAGGAAAACGTGTTTGCGATAAGCGGATGACCGCCCGCCATGCGGCTCTGCGCGAACGAAAACATCCCCGAAGATTGCGTCATCCGACTGCGGCAGGATGGGCATGATGTCTTGTGGATTCGCGAAGCTGCGCCCGGCACCCCTGACGATGCCGTGTTGGCACGCGCTTGGTCCGAAAACCGTTTGCTCATCACGTTCGACAAAGATTTCGGCGGACTGGTTTTCCGACGCGGCGCCCGGGGCTCGCATGGAGTTGTCCTGTTTCGCATCTCTCAACCCTCACCGGCCGCTCTCGCCGAGCGTGTGGCCACCGTGCTGGCCTCCCGCGACGATTGGCAGGGTCATTTCAGCGTGGTGGACGATTTTACGATTCGCCTGCGACGGCTCCCGGCGGAACCAAAAAGTTGAGCACACAGCAATGCGATCGGCATGGGCACGAAGCTGGGCTTCGACGCCACGCGCAAGCTCCCCGGCCAAGGCTTCAGACGCCCCTGGCCGCCGCTCATCCAGACGGACGCAGCCGTGAAGGCGAAGGTCGAAAAACTGTTGAACCCGTAGTCGCCGATGGAATGAGGCTCAACCCCCATGAATCCGGACCAAATCCGACGCGCTCTGTCCAACATCAAGGCGGAGGCTGATCCCACGCTCAAACACCTCAAGCTGGCGAGCCTCGTTTCCGCTGTGTTCCGGGAGCGCGGCGTCGAATTGGTCGTGGTGGGCGGCTCGGCCATCGAATTCTATACCGAGGGCGCCTACGTTTCCGGCGACCTCGACCTGTGCGTGGAGTCCTCTTCCACGGCGCTGACGGCGCGGCTGCGGCAGGACATCATGGCCCAGCTTCACGCCACAGGCGGTCCGCGCAGTTGGCAGGTGGCTGGCCTGTTTGTGGATGTGCTCGGCAGCTTTGAGAACCTGGCGCGGACACCAATCCGGCGGCTCAACGCCCCCAGCGGCCAGGTTCGCATCGCCCCGGTCGAAGAACTCATCGTCGAGCGGGTGCTGGTTTCCAAATATCCGGGAAACTACCCCCCGGCCCGTGAGTGTGCTAAGAAACTCCTGGCCGCGGCCTTGCTGGGTGAAGTGGAAACCGACTGGGCCGAAGTCAAGCGGCTCGCGCAAAGCAAGGCCTACCGAAACTGGCAACACGTGAAAGAACTGGTTCATGAACAAGCCCAAGCTCTCCAGGTCCGGAGTCCCTACCATCCCGATGCATGAGCCGATGCGGTGGGAAGACTGGCTGGCCGGCCGCCGCGCCCGGCGCGAGACCGGCAAGCGCGTGGCCCCGGAGATTATCCGCCGCCCCAGCAGTTCCAGCGACAAACGGCTGCGCAGGCTCTTTGCGGGCGAACGCGGCCTGCCGTTCAAAAAGATCGAGGAGTTGTGAGCCTCGACGCGATGCGCGGGCACGGGCTTCTCCGCGCGCATAATGGCGAGCGGGCCGCTGGCGCCGCGACTTTTGCGGTACTCAAAGCAGGTCGGGCTGTTGGAGCAGTTGCGCCACGCGCGTCAAGAGTCGGCCCGCCGCGCCGCCGTCGAGCACCCGATGATCAAAACTCAGCGTGAGGTTCGCTTCGAGCGCGGGAAGAAACTGACCGGCAGCCTCGTCCCAGCGCGGCGCTTTGCGCGCGGCGCCCAGGCCGAGCACCAACGTTTGTTCGGGTAGCGGAATCGGCGTGGCCCACGTCAGGCCGAAGGTGCCGAAGTTGGTGACCGTGGCGATGGAGCCGCCGGTGGCGTCGGCGGGCAGTCGGCGTTGGTCGGCCAGTTCGATGAGCCGGTTGTAGAGTTCGACCAGGTCGAGCAGGCGTTTGCGGTCGGCGTTGCGGATGACCGGCACCAGCACGCCATCTTCGGCCTCGACGGCGACGCCGATGTCAATGGAGGAGGGGTGCACGATTTTGTTGCCGACGAGGCGACCGGCCGGGGCGCTGTTTTCAGCCAGGGCAATGGCCAGCGCCCGCAGCGCGTAGAGAGCCGGGCCGGGTTTGGGTTGGACCTGCTTTCGGTGCGCGAACAACGCGTCCAGATACACGGGCAGGCCAACGGTGGCCAGCGGGCGCGTCCAACTGCGGCGCATGGCGTCGGCCACGGCCACGCGCATGGAGGAGGCCTGGGTGAGCTTGTGTTGTTCGAGATTGGCGATGTATTTCTCGAAGTCCTGGATGGTCACGCGTCCGCCCGCGCCGCTGCCGGCGATGCCCGCCAGGTCGGCGGCGTGCAACCCCAGTTCCTGCATGCGCGCCTTGAGTCGGGGCGAGAGGTAGCTGGCGCCGGCGGCGTGCACGGGCACGGGCAGGCCGCGCACAGTGGGTTTGACCTCGCGGCGGTCGGTGGGCGCGCCCGGTGCAAGGCGGTCGGCGCGAAGTTGCTCGGTGTCGTTGGCGAGCTTGGGCGCCGGCGCGTCCAGACCAAAACGGGCGGCTTCTTCAACGGTAGCCTCGATTTCGCCGAGCACGGCGCCGACGGGATAACTTTCATTGAGCCGGGCGATGAACCGGCTGACGCGCCCGCGGCAGGGCGAGGTGACGTTCATCGTGGCTTTGTTGGTCTCGACTTCGATGATGTCCTGATCAGCCTCGACCAGATCGCCGGGCTGGACCAGAAAGCTCACGATCGTGGCCTCGGCGATGGACTCGCCCAGTTGCGGCATGAGGATCGGGATCGCGGGCATGGGTTTGAATGCGTGAGCGGTTAAATGGGTGATTGGTTAAATGGGTGATTCGTCGAATCGGTGATGGGTGGAGTGGAGGGCGGGGTGGGTTTGAATGTCAAAGGGCTCTCTGACCGAGCCAGCGGTTGGGCTTTCGGCGCGCCCGCGCCCGGATGCATTAACGGTTTGGTGCTTTCACTGCACGGTTTCATTGTCGGAGCAGTTTTCGGGCGGCGGCGGCGATGCTCCGCGCAGTTGGGCGATGCGCCGCCCAGAGGTTTGGGTGAAACGGCACGGGGGTATCTTTGGCGTTGAGCCGGGCAGGCGGTGCGTCCAGCAACGCGAAGCCCTCGCTGGCAACACGCGTGATGACCTCTGCGGTGACACCGCCCCAGGGCCAGGATTCGCCCACGCACAAGAGCCGGCCGGTGCGCGCGACGCTGGCCATGACCGTGTCGGTGTCGAGCGGTTTGACCGAGCGCAGGTCCACGACCTCAATGTCCCAGCCTTCGGTTTTGAGTTCGTCGGCGGCGGCGAGCGCCTCGTGCACCATCGCGCTGTAGGCCACCAGGGTTAGATGGCGTCCCTCGCGGGCGATGCGCGCCCGGCCCACGGGCAACGCCTCGGTGGGCAGCGTCTCGGCTTTAAGGTGGTAATAAAGCAGCTTGTGCTCGCAGAAAATTACCGGGTCATCAATCGCCACGGCCTCGAGCAACATGCTGTAAGCGTCCTCAACGGTGGCGGGGGTGAGAACGATCAGGCCCGGATAATGCGCATAGACCGATTCCATGGTCTGGCTGTGGAAGGGGCCGCTGCCGAGGGTGCCGCCACAAGGCAATCGCACGGTGATCGGACAGGGCAGATTGGTGCGCCAGAAAAACGTCGCCGCCTGGTTGACGATCTGGTTGAACGCGACGGTGGAGAAATCCGCGAACTGAATTTCCACGATGGGTCGCATCCCCTCGATGGCCGCGCCGACGGCCAGGCCGACGATGGCGTCCTCGCTGATCGGCGCGTCAATGACGCGGCCCGGAAATTCCTGCGCCAGGCCCTTGGTGGCTTTGAACGCGCCGCCGAACGCGCCCACGTCCTGCCCGTAAATGAACACGCGCGGGTCTTCGGCCAGTGCGCGGGCCTGCGCCTCACGAATCGCTTCCAGATACGTGATGCTCATCGAAAAAAACCAGATGGCGCTCGAAGCGAGCGGGTTCGACCGGTGCCGAATCGTTGGCACCGTGCCGTGAGGTGATTTGCACTCCGCCGCTCATGCCGGGTCGTCGGTTCAAATGTCCGCGCCGGGATTGGGCACTTCTTCCTCGTGGGTTTCGCAGAGATGGCGGCTTGAAAGGGCGACCCACGATTCCTTGAAGGGGTCGGGCGTTGGCTCGCGCTGTACCTGGGCAATGGCTTCTTCCACCGTGCGTTGCGTTTCCTCGCGCCACTCCGCCAAAGAGGTCGCGTCCGCCCAACCGTGTTCGAGCAAAAATTCCTCGGCGACCTTCAAACAATCCCGGCCGAGGCGTGAATTTTTGAGTTGGGGGTCCACGTAATCGGCGGGGTCGTGTTCGCCATGGCCACAGAGTCGCAGCAACTCGGCCACGACCATTTGCGGGCCGTGACCGGCGCGGGCGCGTGCGATCGCCTGGCCCACCACGCGCAGGCACTCGATCAGGTCGGTGCCGTCCACGCCGTGGCCCTCGACGCCGTAGCCGCGGGCGCGGTCCAGCAGCGAGGCACAGGCGAACTGACGCGAGTTCGGGGTTGAGTACGCGTATTGGTTGTTGGCGATTACAAGCACCAGCGGCAGGCGCTCGACGGCGGCCTGATTCAGCGCTTCGTGAAACGCGCCGGTGGACGTGGCGCCGTCTCCGACCGACGCGACGCCGACCGTGCCTTGAATGCCTTTGAGCCGTCGCGCGAGCAACGCGCCGTTGACCACGGCGATCATTGCACCCAGGTGACTGATCATCGGCAACAGACCCTGACGCGGCCGGCCCCGATGGACGTTGCCGTCCCGCCCGCGCATGGGACCGAGCACCGAACCGAAATACGTGCGCACCGCGTCAAGCAACGGCTCGCCAAACGCCAGCCGGCCGGCCTGATCCCGAATGAGGGGGGCAAAAATGTCGCCCTCGCGCAGTGAAAGCCCGATCGAAACACTGAGGGCCTCCTGACCGCGACCGATGAAAACGCCGCCGTGCATTTTGCCGGCGCGATAGAGGCTGGCGAGTTTCTCCTCCAACAACCGGGCCAGCAGCATGATCCGGAAGGCTTTCAGATAGACACCCCGAATGGCAGACAGGTCGCTCACCCGCCCGGAGTCGAGCACCGTTTGAACCATGCGCCTATTTAGGCGAGAGGCTGGGGGCGGCGCAACGTTTCTTTGCGCGCCGGCCCCGGCAAATCAAAGGGCGTGAACGGTTGCGGCCGGAGCAATGCCCCAACGCAGTCAGAGGAGGCTCCGTGTGCGAAGGCCCGGAGGGATTACTGGTCGGACTTTTTGTCGTCCTTCTTCTTGAGGAACTTGAGGTCTTCCTTGTTGGGGTTGCACTTCTCGCAGGAACGACCTTCACGATGGGCGGCCAGACAGCATTTGCGCTTGCACTCCTTGTTTTCGCGGGCGGCCTGCTCGCAGCAGGTGAGCTTCTTCGGCTCGGACTTCTGCGGCTCAGCCGGCAAGCTCCCGGTCAGCATCGCGGCCGTCATGGCGGCCAGCATCAAGGCTCGTAGTGTTTTCATGGCTCATTCCACGCCCGGTTTGCAACCGTCGCTTCCAGCGCGGCGACCGCCGGACCACATGGCGGCTCGAAATTATCGCGCCGGCGACAATTGTCCACGCCGAGTTTTCCGACGCCGGCGGGCAGAGGCGGCTTCAAAAAAAATTTTGCCCCGCCCGTTCGACCCGCGGCATCACGCGACGCTTCCGGTGCGATTCAACTCTTTTTCTTGTCCTCTTTTTTGGGATTACACTTGGCGCAAACTTTCTTTTCCTTGGCGGCCTCCGCGCAGCAGGGGTGCGAGCAATCCTTTCCGGCGGCGATGGCCTTGTCGCAGCAACCAGGCTCGGCCTGGCACTTCTGGCAGGTCTTACGTTCGCCGTGCGCCTGTTTGCAGCAGGCGTGTTCGCAGGATTTGCCCTGCGCTTTGGCCTTGACGCAGCAGCTCTGGGCCACGGCCACGCCGCTGCCGAGCAGCAGCGCCGCCAGCACGGTGATGAGGTGGGTCGTCGAACGGGTTTTCATGGGCACGGTTTCGGTTCGGGTTCAGACGGTTTGATGCGATAGAACGCAAGTCCCTCAAAGCGCAGGGCCACCCGACCCGGCCTTGATGGAACAAAGCGAAATTAACCCCGATCCGCAGCGCGTCCAATGCGTTTTTTCCATCCGCAGCCGCCGGGATTTGCGGATGGGAGAGGTTGGAAACGAAATGGTGCGCGCTGCAGGACTTGAACCTGCGGCCCCTTCCGTGTGAAGGAAGTGCTCTTCCACTGAGCTAAGCGCGCACGGGTGCGGCACGGGCCGAACGCTCCGGGCCGCCAACACCGCTACCAATATCCCGGACGGACGCCCTGATGCAATCGGTTTTTCCCGCCGAGCAAGGCAGGTCGTGCATGACCATGCCCGGCTTTGCTCGCCCACTTGGGTGGGGGCCGGACGTCGGATGACGCGTGATGGAAGCATCGCAGAGCATGGTGGAATGCGCCCAAAATTCGCAGAATGCGTGCGTTTACCGACAGGGTGCGCCGGCATATCTCGGTCGCGGGATTGGTTTCTGAATTCCGGCACCGGTTCATGGGATGGGGACTGGCCGGGGATCGGACGTTGACGGATAACGGGAGGTGATCAGGGGTGGCCGTGAGCGGGCTGGAACAGCTACCACCACGATGGCCAACCGCTTCCGCAAGAGGTGGCCCCGCGGCCCATCTGTTCCAAACCGCTTACGGCTTAACGTGTCGCCTTGCTGAGCGAGCGTCGGGCCATTTCCAATTTTGCGCCGCAACGCATGAAAAATGGACACGCGCGCGATGCGGTTGCGTTTCCCAAGGGAAACCCACCTGCAGATTTCAGACTCGTTGAGTCTGAATTCATGAGCACCGCGCTTGAGCGCGGTGAACCGGGTCAACCCGGCCTCCCGGCGGTTTAACCGCCTGCCAGACTCTGCGAAAAGCCGCTGAAGCGGCGCTGGCCGTTGGCGAGCGTTTCTCGGCGGGCTGAAGCCCGGTGTTAATGGGAGGTCTGTGTAATGGGCAAGCCAATCGCCTCGGGGGGCAGGGCGTGCGGCTTTCTCTCATCGTCTGCCGGATGATTGCCGCGGGCACTGGCCGGGATGGCATCAAACCTGATGCCTGCGTGCCGGTTTTGCATGACGACCATGACCCTGAACGAAGCCACGAGTCTGATTCGGACCTGCGTGGAGCAGATGAACACGCACTATCGCCGGACGGTGTTTGATGAATGGGCGGTGGTGAGCCTGCGGGAGCGGGGTGGACGCGTGCTTTCCTACCACGGCCCCCGGAGGGAGGATTTCCAAAAACATTTTGCGCGCGACCTCGATTCGCTGCGCCGGGACATCGCCAGCCGCCGGTTCGGGATCGGCGATTTCGAGTTTGCGCGCTACGCGGTGGGCACCAAGTTCGAGGCATTCCTGGTTCTGGGCGAGGGGCTTTACCTGATTTGCAACAACACCGCCGCCTCCATGGAAGACATCAGCCGCGACCCGCGCTGGCTCGGCGCCCAGGTGCCGTTCGTCGAACTGAGCGATCGCGTGCGCGCCAATCCGGTTAGCGTGGAGAACTGAACGCGGCCGATGCGCCACCGCACCCGGATTCGCGCGGATTCAGGCGGTATCAGCCCGGATGTTTCTCGTTCTTCGAGTCTGACCTGATCCACATCTGGCTTTTGGCTGGTGGGCCGAGCCACCTCGTTCCAAGCCATTTCAAGGGCAGGCGACACGCTCTGCGAAAGCCGCTGGAGATTCTTCGACCTGCCGGGTTGGCGTGTCGCGGGGCTGAAGCGCGGGGTTCATGCGAGGTCTGCGAAATCTCCAACTCGCGGCGGCAATGAGAGCCGGAGCGAGGGTGAAGCACCCGCATCGCGGAGCACATCGAACATGGACGTTTGAGTCTTGAAGTAGGGAGGGGCGGTTTTGAATCTTGAGCGCGCGGCGGCCGTAACGTGGTTTGTTGAATCCGGCCCCAGCGGCCGCCGTCCGATACATGCAACGCTCGACATCGGTTGGGCCGATGGAACGCTGCGCCTCGATGCCTCATATGCGAAAGCAGATGTGCGTTTGGACCGTGGTTGCGCTTTGCGCCGTCCCGGCGTGGGGTGGCGCCGTCCGATCACTCAACGATTTGAGCGGCCCGTGGCAACTGTTCGTGGACGATCACCTCATCGCTTCCCGGAACAACGTCACGCGCCGATACCACGCTTTCAAAAAACATCCGGCCAACCCGCTCGTGGTCGTGGACCGGCCCTGGGAACACAACGTGGTCAACGCCACGACGGTGCTGCCCAACGAAACCGGCGACGGTTTCCGCATGTGGTATTACTGCTGGTCGCCGCCGGAGTTTACGCCGCCCGGACGCCACCACGGCGGTTACGGGCTTTACGCGGCGAGCGCCGACGGGTTGCGCTGGGACAAGCCGAATCTGGGCCTGATCACGTGGTCGGGGGACAATTCCACATCGAACAACTTCGTGGGCGCGAGCGGTTCGATCCTGCACACGCCCGATGACCCCGACCCGACGCGTCGTTACAAGGCCATCGCACCGAGCCATTACACGTTTCGCGCCTCGCCCGACGGGCTGCGCTGGGAAACGCTCGGCGAGAAACCCGCTTTCTCCGCCGGCGACACGGGCCACGTGATGTGGGACGCGCGCGCCAAAAAATTCCGCGCCTACGCCAAGGTCAATGCCACAGTGTCGGGCCTGCGCCGTCGGGCCATTGGTTACAGCGAAAGCACCGGCTACGAGGACTGGCCGCGCCTGCGCCTGATCATGGCGCCGGATGACTTTGACGATCGCTGGGCCGCGCCCGGCTCGGTCCAACGCGCGCATTTTTACAACTGCCCGGTCACGACGTACGAGACGGTTTACCTGGGTTTCCTGATGATTTTCCGCGCTGAGGATGAAGAGGGATATTTTCACGGGCCGATGTTCGCCGAACTGGTCACCAGCCGCGACGGCGTGCACTGGTTGCGGGAGGAGGGCGAGCGCCCGCCAATTTTGCCCTGTGGACCGGAGCGCACCTGGGATCACGGCATGGTCACGGTGGCCTCGTTGTTGGTGGTCAGCAACGAACTGCGGCTTTACTACAGCGGCTACGACGGCCTGCACGATTATCTGCCGTTTCACGCCGCCATCGGCCTGGCCACGCTCCGCAAGGACGGTTTTGTCTCGCTGGATGGGGGCGACGTGCCGGGCGAGGTGACGACCAAACGGCTCAAGGGTTTGAAGGGGCAACTTCGCGTCAACGCGGCAGCCGCCGCCGGTCTCTTGCAGGTGGAGGTGCTCGACGCCGACGGCACCGTGCTGCCCGGTTACAGTCGCAACGATTGCATCCAGCCGCGCGGCGACGGGGTGGATCAGATTGTCACGTGGCGTCAGAAAAAGGATTTGCCCGGAGGGGATCGCCCGATGCGGTTGCGGTTCATCCTGCGCAACGTCTCGCTGTATTCCTTCCGCACCGACGGCGAAATCGAAGTGCTCGATGAACCGGCGCCGCGCCCGTATGCGGCGCTGTTCACCTTCGAGCAGGGCGGCGGCAAGACGATTCGCAACGCCTTGTCGCCGGACGGCCAACCGGTGATGCGCGTGCTCGGCACCAGCCGCCTGGATCGCAAACCTGAAAACGCCGCCTTCGGGCAGCAATCCATGACCGTTTCTTCCCAGTGGCGCCCGAACAACGCGCTCCAGATCGTGGGCAGTTCCAACGCGCTGGGCACGCGCTTCACGCTGGCGCTCATGGCCAAAAGCACCGCCAACAAACCCGCGCGGCTCTTCAGCGCCTACAATGGCAACCGACCCGTCAACACGTCCGAACTGGTGTTCGACTACGATCCTGCCGGACGCGCGCTCGAAGGCCTGCGCCTCATCTGCAAGGGCATCGCCGTCGAGTCGCAACCCGTGAAGCTCGACGACGGCAAATACCATCACCTGGCGGTGACCTACGATGACGGCCACGTGCGGTTCTACGCTGACGGTAAGCCGGTGGGCGAGGCGTGGTTGCCCGGCGGCGCGCCCGTGCGCTTGTGCCGCGACCTGCTGGTGGGCGAGGACGCCGAACTGGGCAGCGATGAACAGTTCACCGGCAACGTGGACGACGTGCTGGTGCTGGGCCGGGTGTTGAGCGCCGACGACATCGCGCAGCTCGCCACCCGCGGGGGCGAGGCGTTTTTTGCCGCGGCGAACGGCGGGCAACGGCGTTGACCGGGCAGCCAGCGATCCGGCGCGCATGGCCCTGGAGGAGGGCCTGGCAAACGGACGCGGAAATTCCAACCCCGCCCGGAATTCCCGCCGCGCCCGGGGCAAAAGTCGGGCCGCGCCATCCCGCGCGATCTCAGAACCCGGTGCTGGCAGTCGGGGCGCTGTCAGTTTTGCCCGCGCGGCGGCCTTCGCGCGCCTCAAACCGCTTGCTGCGCAGTGCGGTCGGGCTTAGTTTCCGAGCGTTGCGTTGAACCGGCATTTATGAAAACGGTCACCGAGTTCGGTTACGATTCGCGGATTGAGGGCGACGTGGTTTACACGCGCCTGGACGCCGCGTTGAACTGGTTTCGGAAAAACTCGCTCTGGCCGATGCCGATGGGCCTGGCCTGCTGCGCCATTGAGTTGATGGCCGCGGGCGCGAGCCGGTTCGACATCGCGCGGTTCGGGGCGGAGGTGATGCGGTTTTCGCCGCGCCAGTCCGATGTGATGATCGTGGCCGGGACGGTGACCTACAAGATGGCGTTGGTGGTCAAGCGGCTCTACGAGCAGATGGCCGAGCCCAAATGGGTCATCGCCATGGGCGCGTGCGCCTCCACCGGCGGCATGTATCGGAGCTACGCCGTGTTGCAGGGCGTGGACAAAATCATTCCGGTGGACGTCTATGTGGCGGGCTGCCCGCCGCGCCCGGAGGCGTTGCTCGACGCGCTGATGAAGCTCCAGCAGAAGGTGCAGCGCGAGCCGTTGCTGGCGACGCTCAAGCGACCCGGCCCCGCGCTGCCCAAAACATGATCCCGGCCACGGATCGAACACGGCCCGGCCCAGATGCACTCCGTGATTGCTCCGGACAAATCCGCCTCCAATCCGTGTTCCTCCCCGTGCGGGGCAGTTGACCGATGAACGCGCTGGATCTGGCCAAACAACTTCAGGCCCGGTTCGGAAATTTGATTTCCGAGCCGACGGAGTTTCGCGGCGAGGTCACGGTGACGGTGGCCGACGCCGAGCGCATCGCCGAGGTGTGCGACGCGGCCAAACGCGACCTGGGGTTCGATTTCCTCCTCGACATCACGAGCATTGACAATTACGGCGACGATCCGCGCTGGACGCTGGTCTATCACCTTTACGGCCTGGGGCATCGCTGCCATTTGCGGCTCAAGACCCACGTTAGTGAGGAGAAATCGGAGCTGCCCACCGTGACGGGGGTCTGGCGCACGGCCGATTGGCACGAACGGGAGATTTACGACATGATGGGCATCCGGTTTCGCGGGCATCCGGACCTGCGGCGGATTTTGATGTGGGAGGGCTACCCGTATTTTCCGTTGCGGAAGGATTTTCCGCTGGCGGGCAAGCCGAGCGAGGTGCCGGAGGTGGCATTCACGGAAGCAGCGCCATTGGAGGGCGGACCGTTTGTCACGCTGCCCGGTGGCCGGGACGCCATCGAACGTGAGCCGCGCGTGCGCACGCCGGAGACTTGAACCTGAAAACGGCAGTTTAGCCACGGATGAAACACGGAAGGACACGGATGGGAGGTCTTTGTGCAGAAACGGCGGCTCACACGGTGGGTGAACGCGGTTTTCGCGGAACAATCCGTGTGGAATCCGTGTTCCATCCGTGGCTCAGCATTGCTGCGGCGCAGCAACCGCCGTTTCGAGATTGAAACGTCATGAGCGAATTGCGGGAAATCCAGGTCGGTGACGCGGCGGCGCAGGGCGCGGCTGCCGGGGCGCGCATTGTGCCGCGTCCGGTCGAGGAGGCGCTGGAAGACATCCCCGGCGAGCGGATGACGCTCAACATGGGGCCGTCGCATCCATCCACGCACGGCGTGTTGCGACTGGTGTTGGAACTCGACGGCGAGGTCATTGTCAAGGCCACGCCGCACATCGGTTATCTGCATCGCGGCGATGAAAAGATCGCCGAGAACATGACCTGGACGCAGTTCATTCCCTACACCGACCGGCTCGATTACCTGGCGCCGTTGGCCAACAACGTTGCCTACGCGCTGGCTGTGGAGAAACTGCTGGGCATTCACGAGCAACTGCCGCCGCGTTGCCAATACATCCGGGTCATTTGCGCAGAACTGGCGCGGATTTCGTCGCACCTGCTCGGGCTGGGCAGTTTTGCCATGGACGTGGGGGCGATGACGGTGTTCCTGCTGACATTCACGGAGCGGGAAAAGATTTACAATCTCTGCGAACTGCTCACCGGCGCGCGGTTCACAACCAGTTACACGCGCATCGGCGGGGTGGCGCGCGACACGCCGCCGGGTTGGTGCGAGGCGGTGCGGCGCTTCGCCAACGAAGTGTTGGTAAACATCAACGAGGTCGAAACGCTGCTTACGCGCAACCGCATCTGGGTCGAGCGCACGCGCGACCTGGGCGTGATTTCGAAGGAGGACGCGGTGGATTACGGGCTGACGGGCCCGAATTTGCGCGGCAGCGGTGTGGATTACGATTTGCGCAAGGCGCATCCGTATCTGTGTTATCGCGACCTGCAATTCGACGTGCCGCTCGGGTCGGTGGGCGACTGCTACGACCGCTACCTGGTGCGGATGGAGGAGATGCGCCAGAGCGTGCGGATCATTCACCAGTGCCTGGACAAAATCCCCGGCGGCTTCGACAACAAAACCAAAGAACCGGTGAACGTCCCCGACGGCAAAATCACGCTGCCGCCCAAGCACAAGGTGCTTACGAGCATGGAGGAGTTGATCTACCAGTTCATGCTCGTGACCCAGGGGATTAACTGTCCCCCGGGCGAGGTGTATTTCGGGCACGAGAATCCGAAGGGTGAGTTGGGCTTTTACATTTGCAGTCGGGGCGGCGGCACGCCGTATCGGCTCAAAATCCGCAGCCCCAGCTTTGTGAACCTAAGCATTCTGCCGCATTTGCTGCCCGGCCACATGGTCAGCGACGTGGTGGCGATCCTCGGTTCGTTCGATTTCGTCATGGGCGAGTGTGACCGATGAAACGCGCTTTGAGAATCCGGCCGACCGAACGGGCGCAAACCCGTGCGTGGGTTCGAAACTGGCAAAAGATCGGCCCCGTGCTTGAGGCATGGCGACACGAAAGCCTCCGCGGCGCCAACGCGGCTGCGGCCATTCAGGCATTTGCGCTGGCATACAAATCGGCGCGACTCCACTTGGCGCCCCGGAAAACCTCGGGCCTGGTCGAACAGCAACGTTGGTTTCGGTTGGGGCGTAAATGAAAGATTTGTTCCTGGCCGCCCGCCGGCTGCAGAGGTTTTTCGACCGCCAGGGATGGCGCTCCTGCATCATCGGAGGACTTGCGGTTCAACGATGGGGCGAGCCGCGGTTCACGCGTGATGTGGACGTGACCCTGCTGACGGGGTTGGGCCATGAGGAGAAATATGTGGACGCGATCCTGCGTCGTTATGCGCCGCGAATTGATGGCGCCCGGGAGTTCGCGTTGCAACATCGGGTGATGTTACTGCAAGACCGCAACGCCACCGGAATAGACGTGGCGCTCGGGGGGATTCCGTTCGAGGAACGAGTCATCGAACGAAGCAGCGCGTTTGAGTTTTATCCCGGCATCGTTTTGAGGACCTGTTCGGCGGAGGACCTGATCGTGATGAAGGCATTCGCGGGCCGCGAACTGGACTGGGGCGACGTGAGAAGCATTATCGCGCGACAGAGTGACGGTCTGAACTGGCGGCAGATCCGATCCGAACTCCGCCCGCTTTGCGAGTTGAAGGGAGCCCCGGAGATTTTGACGCATCTGGAGAAAATGCGTCGGGAGATTCAACGATGACCTTGACCGCACCCATCCCCAATCCGCTGCAGCGGTGGCCCGGTTTTGCGGTGCCGCCGGCGCTGGAAGCGGAGATTGACGAGGTGATCTCGCACTATCCGCAAAAGCGCAGCGCCTCGCTCATGGTGCTGCACGCGCTGCAGGAGCATTTTGGCTGGATTTCGCAGGAAGCCGTCGAGTGGACCGCCCGCAAGCTGGAATTGCAGCCCATCAACATCTACGAACTGGTGACCTTTTATCCGATGTTCCGCGCCGCTCCGATGGGCAAATACCAGATCAAAATCTGCCGCACGCTCAGTTGCGCGCTCGGCGGCTCGCACGCGCTGCATCGGCATTTCTGCGAACGGCTCGGGCTAGACCCCAAAAAGCACGGGCCGCAAACCACGCCCGATGGCCGGTTCACGGTGGAATTTGTCGAGTGCCTGGCCGGGTGCGGCACCGCGCCGGTGATGATGCTCAACGACGATTTTTACGAAGCGGTCACCCCGGCGAAAGCCGACGAACTGCTGGCCAACTGCCGCTAGAGGCCCGATGCAAATCGAAAATCGAAAATCAAGAGTCGGAAAGGGAGTTTGGCTGCCCGACCTGGATTTGAACCAGGACAAACAGATCCAGAGTCTGCTGTGCTACCGTTACACCATCGGGCAACCCGATGCGTGGAGCAGCCTAAACCTTTCGCCCGCGCAGTCAAGGCCGGTGAAACGGTTCGATTGTGGCCCGGTGGAATCAGGGCCGCCGTTCCGGCCCTTCACGCATTCATCAGGTCCGCGCGTCACGGGTTTCACGCTTCAAGGCCCGATGGACGCCGGCGCCGCAACGTTTTAACGTCGCCGCCGATGCCCTCTGAACATCGCCTCATCCTCAAACACGTGGATCAACCCGGCTACACGCCGGACATTCAGTGCTACCTGCGGCACGGTGGCTACGAGACGTTGCGCAAGGCGCTGGCACTCCAGCCCAAAACGCTGCCCGACGGGCGCGTGGTCTCTCCGCAGGAACAACTGCGCGAGGAGGTCATGAAATCCGGTCTGCGCGGCCGCGGCGGCGCGGGCTTTTCCTGCGGGCTGAAGTGGAGCTTTGTGGACCGCCGGAGCGGCAAGCCCATTTATCTCATTTGCAACGCCGATGAATCCGAGCCGGGCACGTTCAAGGACAAGCAGATCCTTTACAAGGACCCGCACCAGTTGCTGGAGGGCATGATCCTGGCCAGCTACGCCAACGACGTGCACCTGGCCTACATCTATATCCGCGGCGAATTTGTGGAGGGCGCAAAAATTCTCAACCGCGCCATCGCCGAGGCGCGCGCGAACAACTTCCTCGGCAAAAACATCCTCGGCAGCGGTTACGACCTGGAGATTTACGTGCATCGCGGCGCCGGCGCCTACATCTGCGGCGAGGAAACCGGCCTGATCGAGTCGCTGGAGGGCAAGCGGCCCTATCCGCGCATCAAACCGCCGTATTTCCCGGCGGTGCTGGGCCTTTACATGTGCCCGACGATCGTCAACAACGTCGAAACCCTCGCCGCGGTGAAGCATGTCATTGCAATGGGCGGCGCCGAATATGCCAAACTCGGCACGCCCAACAACACCGGCACGCGCATCGTGTGCTTGAGCGGTCACGTGCGCCGACCCGGCTATTATGAAATCGAGGTCGGCAAGGTCACCTTGCGCGAGTTGATTTTCGATCCCGCATTCGGCGGCGGCCTGCCCGACGGCCGCCAGCTCAAGGCCGTCATCCCCGGCGGCGCCTCGGCCAAGGTCTTCCGCGCCGGCGAGAGAATCCGACTCAAACGTCGCGGGCCGGACGGACGCGAGACCGAGCAGGAGCTGGACATGCTCGATTTGCCCTACGACTTCGACACGCTTGTGGCGGCGGGCAGCATGTCCGGTTCGGGCGCGATCATCGTGTTGGATGACTCGACCGACATCGTCGCGGCGCTGGCGAACCTGAGCGACTTTTTCGCCCATGAGAGCTGTGGTCAGTGCACGCCCTGCCGGGAGGGCACGCTCTGGATGGCCAAGGCATTGCATCGGCTCACGCACGGGCAGGGCCGCGCCGAGGACGCCGATTACCTGTTGCACATTGCCGACAACATCCCCGGCGGGCGCACGATCTGCGCCTTTGGCGAAGCCTGCTCCTGGCCGGTGCAAAGCTTCGTGCGCAAATTCAAGGACGAGTTTATTGCCCGCGGAGCAGCGGTTGCGGCAAAGCAAACAACCCCCTTGGCGGAGAATGAGGTCGCCGCCGCGCCACGCCCCCAAACGGCCACACCCCCATTAGCCGCAGCGCATTAACATCAGCGAATTCAACACAAAGGCACCAAGCCGCAAAACATGTCTGCGACGCGCACAACCGAACCCAGACCGGGAACGACAACCGTCGAAACGATCACTGTAAAGGTGGATGGGCGGGAGATTGTCGTGCCGCGGTTCAGCCCGGATTGGCGCGGGCGGCCCGCGCCCACCACGATGATCCAGGCCTGCAAGCTCGCCGGGGTTGAAGTGCCGCATTACTGTTACCACCCCAAACTGCCCGTCGCCGGCAACTGCCGGATGTGCCTGGTGGAGTTCGGCACGCCGGCGGTCGGGCCGGACCGCAAGCCCATTTTGAATCCCGACGGCACGCCCCGGATCGCCAAATCGCCGCGCCCGGCCATCGCCTGCGCCACACCGGTCTCGCCCGGCATGGAGATTTACACCAACACGCCCGGCGTCAAAACCATGCGCGAGAGCGTGCTGGAATTCCTGCTCATCAACCACCCGTTGGACTGCCCGATCTGCGACCAGGCCGGCGAATGCAAGTTGCAGGAATACGCCCTGGACTACGGTCAGAGCGCCAGCCGGTTCGTTGAACCGAAGGTGCACAAGCCCAAGGCCGTGGACCTCGGCCCGCGCATCGTGCTCGACGCGGAGCGATGCATCCTCTGCACCCGCTGCATCCGCTTCACGCGCGACATCGTGGGCGACGACGCGCTGGGCATCGTCAATCGCGGCAGTTACAGCACGCTCACCGGTTATCCGGGCCGGGCCTTCGACAACAATTACACGCTCAACACGGTGGACATCTGCCCGGTGGGCGCGCTCACCTCGAAGGATTTCCGTTTTCGGATGCGCGTTTGGTTTCTCAAGGAAACCAAGAGCCTCTGTCCGAGCTGCGGCACCGGCTGCAACATCCTCATCGGCTCGCGCGAAAACCGCATCTACCGTTTCACTCCGCGCGACAACGACGCCGTCAACGGCCCGTGGATGTGCGATTTCGGCCGGCTCAACTACAAATGGATTCACCGCGAAGACCGCCTGCGGCACGTGCTGGTGCGCGGGCAAAAGTCCTCCTGGACGGTCGCACTGCGCGAAATCGCCGAGCGGCTCACACGCGCCCCGCGCGGCTCGGTGGCGATCATTGCGTCGGCACGCCAGACCAACGAGGAACTCTGGCTGTTGAGCAAGCTCAAGGCGCAGTGCGGCGCGTTGAGCGACTCGATCCCGCGCATCGGGGAGGGCGACGCGCTGCTGGTGAGCGCGGATCAGAATCCCAACACCAACGGCGCGCGCCTCACGGGCATTTGCTTCACCGAGATGGGCATCCATCTGCCGCAAATCGCCGACGGCATCGCGCGCGGGCAGATTCGCACGTTGATCGTGTTCGGCGAGGACGTCACCCGGCATGGCATCGGCCCGGAGCTGCTCGGCCAACTCGAGACGCTGGTGGTCAGCGACGTGTTGCCCAACGCCACGACACAGGCGGCGCATTATCTGTTGCCCGGTTGCGCGCCCGCCGAAAAACGCGGCACCTTCACCAACGTCAAGGGCCGCGTGCAACGGTTTGCGAGGGCGATCGAGCCGCCGGGCGACGCCCGCCCCGAATGGGAATTCCTGCACGAGTTGCTTTACAACGTGACGGGTCGCAACGGCTTTGTGACGATCGAAGGCCTGTTCAACGAGATGGCCAAAGACGTGCCCGCGTTTGCGGGGCTGACGTGGGCCGGGCTGGGCGACACGGGCGTGACCGTGAGCATTTAACGCCAAGACACAAAGCCCCCGCGAACATGAAAAAAGCGTCACAAGCTCCCAACGCGACGCGTCGCGTGGATTCCCAGCGCCGGGGTCTTCTCCGGGTTGGAACGCTGTTCTGGCCCCGCGCAATCGAGGGAAAAATCCGAGCGGTTGAGATTTCGCGCCAATCCGGCTTTGCCTTGAAAACCCCATGACCGACTGGCTCAACAACCTCACGGCTTCGCAGCAGTTTGCGCTGTTCACGGCGGTGAAGGTCCTCGCCGCCTTCAGTGTGCTGATGTTTTTTGTCGCCTACGTCGTGCTGGTCGAGCGGCGCGTGTGCGCGTTCATTCAGGACCGGCTCGGCCCGAATCGCGTCGGGCCGTTCGGCCTGCTGCAACCGGCTGCCGATGCGGTGAAGGCCTTTTTGAAGGAGGAGATCACGCCGCGTTACGTGCGCAAGGCGTTCTACATCCTGGCGCCGATGCTGGCGATGATGCCGGCGATTCTGAACCTGGCGGTCATCCCGTTCGGTTCGCAGCTTGGCAGCCAGCGGATGGTGCTGGCCGACCTCAACGTGGGGTTGCTTTACACCTTTGGCATCGTGTCGCTGGGCGTTTACAGCATCGTGCTGGCGGGTTACGCGGCCAACTCAAAGTATCCGTTCCTGGGCGGCATCCGCTCCAGCGCCCAGCTCATCTCCTACGAAATCGCGATGGGCTTGAGCGTGATCCCGGTCTTCCTGTATGCGGGCAGCCTCAACCTCAACGACATCCTCGCGGCGCAAACCGGGCCGAACCGCTGGCTGCCGTTCCTGCCGAACTGGTTCGTGTTTCAAAGTCCGATGACGCTGCTGGCCTTCTGCCTGTTTCTGGCCGCCGCGTTTGCCGAAACCAACCGCACACCGTTCGACCTGCCGGAAGCCGAGCAGGAACTGGCCGGCGGGTACAACGTCGAATACAGCTCCATCAAGTTCGCCATGTTTTTCATGGGCGAATACGCGAACATGATCATCGCCTCGGCGATTTTGGTGACGCTGTTTTTCGGTGGCTGGACGTTGCCGTGGTTCGGGTTGGATCAACCGGCCACCACACTGGCGGCGGGGCTGGCGCACCTTGGCATTTTTCTGGCCAAGCTCGGCGTGTGCCTGCTCGGCTTCATCTGGGTGCGCTGGATGTGGCCGCGTTTCCGGTTCGATCAGTTGATGCGACTGGGCTGGCTGCGGTTTGTGCCGATCGCGCTGGCGAACATCGTCGTGACGGCCGTCTGGATGTGGTGGCAGGCAAAATGAATGGCAGATGCCAACGGTTCTGCGCATCAGGGGTTATCGCATCGGCTTTTTTAGCGCCGATGCTGACGAGCCGCCGCATGTCCATGCCAGCAAAGGCGGTAATCAGGCAAAATTCTGGCTGGAGCCGGTGCGACTGGCCAGAAACGCCGGCCTCTCCCGCCCGGAGCTGGCCGAAGCCTTTGACCTTGTGCGGGAGCACCAGCAGGAACTATTGAAAGCCTGGCATGAATACTTTGGATGAATTACGCGTGGTTCGCGTCACCAGCACGGCGGACACGCTGAAGGTGGACTTCGACGACGGGCGCTCGGTGGAGTTGCCGCTGATTTGGTATCCCCGCCTCTATCGCGCCACGCCGGCCCAGCGGGACAACTACGTTTTGATGGGCCGGGGTTTCAGCGTGCACTGGCCCGAACTCGATGAGGATTTGAGCGCCAAAAGCCTTGCCCTGGGAAAACCCTCGGTCGAATTCCTCAAGGCCCGGCGAAAACACGAGGTGGCAACATGATCGTCAACCGTAAACCGCTGAATTTCTGGGAACGCCTTTACCTGCCGGCGGTGCTCGGGGGCTTCAAGGTCACGCTCCGCCACTTCTTCAAAAAGAAGGTCACGATGCAGTATCCCGAGGAGCGCTGGGTCGTGCCCGAAGGTTATCGCGGCGCGCCCTACCTGGTGCGCGACCAGGACGGCAACACCAAATGCGTCTCCTGCCAACTGTGCGAGTTCATCTGCCCGCCCAAGGCCATCAAGATCACCCCGCCCGGCCCGGACGGCCCGCCCGCCGACCGTCCCAACGCCGAAAAAGCGCCCCTGGAGTTCGAGATCAACATGCTCCGGTGCATCTTCTGCGGCCTCTGCCAGGAGGTCTGTCCCGAAGAAGCAATCTTCCTCATGAAGGATTACTCGCTCACCGGCACCACCCGCGAGGAGATGATCTACAACAAGGAAAAACTTCTCGCCCTGGGCGGCACGCACGCCGGCATCCAGAAATGGAAGCACAAGCTCGAGGAGGCCCGCGCGCAGGAAACCTTCCCGGTGCAAACCTGAACCGCTGGCGCGCGCCCCAAATCCGGCCCTGAATGTTCCCTGCCTCAAGCCCCGCGATGCGATGGCTGGTGCTCAGGATCGCTGCGGGGTGGGCCTGTGGCGGATTCGTGCTCGCACTGGTCAACGGCGCCATTGCAGCCGAGCGTCCGCCCGCGCGCGCGCCCGGGCCGCAAACCCTTGCCACGCTCGGCTACGTGTGCGTCCCGTTGCAGCGCACCGCTGAAGGTCATCTTTACGCGCGCGCCCGGATCAACGGACGCCGTTGCGTGGCGCTGGTGGACACGGGCTGGTCGTTCACCACGCTGGCCGCTCAAAAGGCGAACCGGGTTTTCAAGATCGCCGCCCGCGGGGCGCAAGCCGACGCGCTGATCGAGCGGCTCGATCTGGCGAAACACTCGTTTCCCAACCAACCCGCGCGCGTCGAACCGCTCCTGTTCGACGGCCAACCGGCGTCGTTCGACTGCGTGCTGGGGCTGGATTTTTTGCGTCGCCACTATGCGCTCCTGGATTGCGCCCGTGGACGGCTCTACTTGCGGTTCGGCGCGCCGACGGCCCCCGAGGCACGGCGCCTCGAGACGCTCCTGCACGAGTGCGGCTTCGACGCGGTGCCGCTCAGTTTTGACACCCCGCCCGCGCTCACGGTTCGCGCGCACATCAACGCCCGGCCCGTTGACATGCTCGTGGACTCGGCGGCGGTTTGGAGTGTGCTCGATCCGCGCGAACTGGAGCGTTTGGGTCTGCGCGCCGAGCCGACACTGGCGCGGCTCACCGGCGCGGGCAGCACCGGCACACGCCCGGTGCTGGTGGCCGAAGCGCCCTCGCTCACACTCGAAAGCGCGCGACTCCGGTCGCCACGCTTTGCGGTCATGGCTCTCGCGGACTGGGGCATGGCCAGTCCGCATGCTCCCCTGCCGCACGTTGGCGGGATTTTGGGCAGCCCGGAGCTGCGCGCGCTGGAAGCCCTGGTGGACTGCCACGGGCTGAAGCTCCACCTGCGACCCCGTCAATCCAATCGCTGACAAAGCCACGCGACGCGGATTCGGTTGACCCGTCGGAGAGCGCCCGTTATGCAGAGCGCGTCATGCACTTGAGCTCCCGACCGGCGCTCAAACGGGTCATCGCCCTGACGCTGGCAATCGTTGCCCTGACCGCGATCTTCTGGTTCACCATGATCCGAATGCCCGGCAACAGCTATCGCGGCCCGCTGCCGCCCCTCACACCGGAGCAAACCCGCCTGCGCGATGAATTGCAACGGCACGTCTGGCGGCTGGCCGGCGAAATCGGGGAACGCCACGTGTTCCAGCCCCGGCAACTCCACGCCGCCGCGGACTACATCGAGGCCGAGCTGTCCCAAGCCGGGCGTCCGGTGGTGCGTCAAAGCTTTGAAGTTCGCGGCGTGCTCTGCCACAACCTCGAGATCGAAATTCCCGGCAGCGCCCGGCCGGACGAGATCCTGGTTGTCGGCGCGCATTACGATTCGGTCAGCGGCAGCCCCGGCGCCGACGACAACGCCAGCGGGGTGGCGGCGTTGCTGACGCTGGCCAGGAGGCTGGCCGCGCAGCCGCCCGCGCGCACGCTGCGGTTGGTTGCTTTTGCCAACGAGGAGCCGCCGTTTTTCATGACCGGCGAGATGGGCAGCCTGGTCTATGCCCGCCGCTGCCGCGAGCGCGGCGACCGCATTGCGCTGATGCTCAGCCTCGAAAGCCTCGGTTACTACGCTTCCCGACCCGGCTCTCAACGCTATCCGTTTCCGCTGGGCTTGTTCTATCCCTCGCGCGGCGATTTCATCGGTTTCGTCGGGCGCACGGCGGATGCCCAATGGGTGCGGCGTTGTGTGAAGCTGTTTCGCGAGCACGCCCGATTTCCCTCCGAAGGCGGCGCGCTGCCCGGCTGGCTGCCCGGCGTGGGCTGGTCCGACCATTGGGCCTTTTGGCAGGTCGGTTATCCCGCCGTGATGATCACCGACACGGCCATCTTTCGGTCGCCGCACTACCACGCCGCCAGCGATACGCCCGATCAGCTCGACTACGACCGGTTCGCCCGCGTGGTGGACGGCCTCGGGCACGTCATCTCCAGCCTCGCCGCGACGAATGGAGCGGGCGCCGCAGGGCAGTGAACGCGGGGCAAGCGACCGCGCGTTTTGAGCGCGTGTTGAAAACACCCCGGGCCTGAAAACAGCGCTTCCGGCGAGGCGGCGTTGTCGAGTCGCGAACGGCGCTCGGATTCACCATGGACTTTTTCGGTTGGAACAACGTCCCGCCCGCGGCCGGACGATGACGCCACCCAGAGCCCTCACCCGTGAGCTTTGGCGTCTGATCCGTGGCTGAGCCGGCGTTTTGGGTCTTCAATGTCCGGCTCGCGGCGCGCTTGGGTTTGACCGCGTTGGGACAGCCTGCTACAACGCCCGTGCCGTTGCGCGCGCCCTCAACCATGAAAAAGAAACCGGTTCCCAAATACCGTCGCATCCTGCTCAAGCTCAGCGGCGAGGCGCTGGGCGGCGAGCGCGGCGTGGGCATCTGCCCGAAAGCGGTCTTCAGCATGGCCGAGCAGATTCGCGAGGTGCGCGACCTGGGCGTGCAGGTGGTCGTGGTGGTGGGCGGCGGCAACATTTATCGCGGCCAGGCCGGCAGCGAGCGCGGCATCGAGCGCGCCACGGGTGATTACATGGGGATGTTGGCCACGGTGATCAACGCGCTGGCGCTTCAGGACGCGCTGGAAAAACTCGGTGTGCCCACGCGCGTGCAAAGCGCCATCACCATGGCCCAGGTGGCCGAACCGTTCATTCGCCGCCGCGCCGTGCGCCATCTGGAAAAGGGCCGCGTCGTGATTTTCGGCGGCGGCACGGGCAACCCGTTTTTCTCCACCGACACGGCGGCGGCCTTGCGCGCCAACGAAATCGGCGCCGAGGTCATCCTCAAGGCCACGAAGGTGGACGGCGTTTACGACCGCGACCCGAAAAAACATCCCAACGCCAGGCGCTTCACGCGCATCAGCTATCTCGAAGCGCTCCAGCGGCGGTTGCAGGTGATGGATTCGACGGCGTTTTCGATGTGCATGGACAATCACATGCCGATCATCGTCTTTGACCTGTTCAAGCCGCACAACCTGCGGCGTGTGGTGCTGGGCGAGCCGGTCGGAACGCTCGTCACCGATGGCAGCAGCGCGTCGCAGCGTACGTCCCGAAACACAGCCGCCTGAGCCGCGCGACCCAACGCCCCGCCCCCGCCACGGCGCAATTGATTTCCCGCTCACACCGGCGCCATGATGGGGCATGAGGTTCGCGTCACGACAGGAGGCGGGTCGGTTGTTGGGCGAATACCTTCGGGACGAGGGCGTGCAAGCGGACCTGGTGCTGGGGTTGCCGCGCGGGGGTGTCATCGTGGCCGCCGAAGTCGCGCGCGAACTGGCCTGTCCGCTCGACGTTCTGATCGTTCGCAAAATTGGCCATCCCTTTCACCGCGAATTCGCCGTCGGCGCTCTCGCCGAACCGGACATTGTCATTCTCGACGAACAGTCCATCGGCTGGAATCCGATGGTGCGCATGGAGTTGCAGGGCATTCTTGCGGAGGAAAAAGCCCGGCTCGCCGAATACGCATCGAAGTTCCGTCGCGGTTTTGCGCCGGATTTGACCGGAAAAGCGATTCTGCTGGTGGACGACGGCCTGGCGACGGGCGCCACAACGGCTGCGGCCGTGGCGGCGGCGCGCAAACGCGGCGCGCCGCGCGTGACCGTGGCCGCGCCGGTGGCCTCCACCTCCGCGGTCGAGCGCCTTCAAGCCGCAGCGGATGATGTCAGAGTGCTGTGGGTGGACCCGTATTTTCAGGCCGTGGGCCAGTATTACGACGTGTTCGATCAAACCACGGACGCGGAAGTGCTGGCGGCGTTGCGGGAGGCGGCGCAGCGAACGAATTCAGCCGGTTGAGTTGGACGGCGAGCGCCGCGGGGTCGCTTATGCGACGGTTGGCGGCGCGAGAGTTCGGACCAGCAGCGGAATGCTCGTTTGCACTTCGTCATCAAGCGTCACTTCCACCGAATAGAGTCCGGGTTGCTCGAATTTGAGGTGTTGGATGTTGACGATGAAGTTGCGCGTGCCGAAGTGCAGGTCTTCCGGCAGAACGATTTCGACCGGGATTTCCATGGGCGGCATCACGGGGCGACCGTCGGCATCCACGAAGCTGAGCTTGAGGGTGTGCTTGCCTTCGTCCTCGGCGTAAAAGGTCAGGCGCAACGCCACGGCGCACTGGGGGTGAATGGCGGGCAGTTCGCGGGCGTAGATGGTGTCAAACGCGCCCAGGAGATTGAGCTTGCCGTTGTCGTCGGTCGCTGCGTCGCACAAGACAGCCACTTGGACGTTCATGCGCCGGCAGGGTAATCGCCGGTCGCGGCGGGAAACAGAAATTTCTGTGCGCCGGCCTGCGGGCGCATCTGCCGTTCGGCTCAAGAAACATGGTTTCGCCGCAGAGACGTGGCCGGCATGGCGGCGTGGAACGTGAGAGCGAGGAGCGTCAGAGCGTCGGAGCGTCAGAGCGTCGGAGCGTGGAGCGTTCGAGCGTGAGAGCGTCGGAGCGAAGCGCAGGCTTCCACCCGGCTGGTTCGCCGACTTCCAGTCGGCGAGGCCAAAGCGGCGGCACCAAAACTGAAAACTCTGAACTTTGAACCTTGAACTCTGAACCGGATCGGGCGCGAGAGCCGGCTGGGCAGACGCGGGCAACCGGCGGCTTGGCCAACGCCCTCTCCCTCGAGGGAGAGGGCCAGGGTGAGGGTGAAACGCCGCAAGCGTTTGGACATCTTTCTGCCCAAGACGTGTTCTTCCTCACCCCAACCCTCTC
>JAOAIM010000311.1 GCA_026414705.1 Verrucomicrobiia bacterium
GGTCGGCTCTTTCCAACGCGCCACGCGCTTCATTCCCGGTAAGGCTGCCGCGATTCATACAGTTGGATTCGAGCGCGGAGTTGGTTGGCCAGAGCCGGGTCGGCCCCGGCTTCGGCCAGCGCCAGCGCGCGTCGGGCGGTTTGAACCGCTTGCTCGAACTGACCCGCTTCGGCATACGCCGCCGCCAGCACGCCCAGCAGATTCGGATCGTTACCCCCGGTCAACTCCACGCCGTGTTCGGCCAGCCGCACCGCCTCGGCGCCGTCGCGCAATGTGGCGTCGCGAGCGGTCGCCAGATACCACGCCAGGTTGTTGAGCGCTTCCAGGTGGTTGGGATTCAGGCGCACGACCGTGCGGTATTCGGCGATGGCCTCGGCCAGGCGGCCTTGCATGGAAAAAGCGTTGCCAAGGTTGTGATGGGTTTGAACCGGGTCGGCGCCCAGTTCCAGCGCGCGCCGGAAATGCGTCAGGGCGTCGTGAGGCCGTCCCTGACGGGCGAGCGCAATGCCCAGACGGTTGTGCGCCTCGGCATCGTGCGGGCGCACCCGCAGGGCCATCTGAAAATGCTCCGCTGCTTCGGCAAACTGACCGCGTTGCAGCCGGAGGTTGCCCAGCGCGTAATGCGCCTCCGCGTGAAACGGTTTGCACTCGATGGCTTTCGCGAAGGAGGCCTCCGCCTCCTGAAGTTTGCCCGCGCGCAAGAGCACGACGCCGAGGTTGTGATGCGCTTCGGCGAGGCCGGGTTTGATTCGCAGCGCCTCCTTGAAGTGCGCGATTGCATCCTCGAGTCGCCCTTCCTCAGCCAACACGATTCCCAGGTTCGAATGGGCCAGAGCGTGGTCGGGCTTGATTCGCAGAGCGGCCTCAAAATGCGCTTTGGCCCGGGCCGTATCCCCCCGGCCATGAAGTCTTTTCGCCAGAATACCGTGCATGTCGCTGAGAATTTGCGTTGCGGCAGCCGGCAAACGTCGGTCCAGAAGTGTTTTGCCAAGATTGAGGTGCATGACGGCACTGGGCGGGCCGGCCGCCAGAGCGCGCTCGAACAACGTCACGCTGTCTTTCCAATGCGCCAGTTGCGCCCGCGTCGCCACGCCGCAGGCCACCAGCACCACCGCGGCCAGCACGCCCGCCATCGCCCGG
>JAOAIM010000312.1 GCA_026414705.1 Verrucomicrobiia bacterium
CCAATCTCATTGCCCGCGTGGAGAAGGCCACGTTCGTGCCCCCGCCCCCGCCCGCCAAACCGAGCGAGTTCGAGTGAGGATTCATTTCGATTGCCAATCGCCAATCTCATGACCGACTCGGTTTCCAACGCGCGCGTGGACGCTTCCTGCCGCTGGCCGTTGCTGGCGTTGTTCGGCGGCGCGGCGGTGTGGCTGGCGCTCGGCTCGGTGCTGGCGCTCATTGCCTCGATCAAGTTTCACGGCCCGGAATTTCTCGCCGACCGCGCGTGGCTCGGTTATGGGCGCGTGCATCCGGCGGCTCAATGCGCGCTGGCCTACGGGTTTGTGGTGCCCGCGGCGCTGGGCGCGATGCTCTGGTTGCTGACGCAACGGGCCGGTGTGCCTCTGGTGCGTCCGGGCGTGGTCTGGTTCGCCGCCAAACTCTGGCACCTGGGCGTGTTGGTGGGCCTGCTGGGCATCCTGGCCGGCGGCGCAACGGGCTTTGAAGGACTCGAACTGCCCCGTTACTCGGCGGCGATCCTGTTCGTGGCGTTTGTGCTCATGGCGTTGTTCGGTTGCCTGACGCACGCCGCCGGGCGACGGCTCGCCGCGCGACCCAAACCGGAGTTGCACCCGGCGCAAACCTTCGCACTGGCGGCGTTGTTCTGGTTCATCTGGATTTGGTCCACGGCGAACCTGTTGCTGCTGGCGTTTCCGCTGCGCGGGATGATGCAAGCGGTCGTGGCATGGTGGTTTGCCGGGAATTTCCAGTTCGTCTGGCTGGCGCTGGCGGGGCTGGCGGTCGCGGCGCATTTGCTGCCGGAGCTTTCGGGCCGCCCGCTGGAAAGTCGGCATCTGGCGTTGTTTGTGTTTCTGACGTTGATCGGGTTCGGGTCGTGGACGGGGATTCCGGCGGGCGCGCCGCTGCCGGCGTGGTTGCCCGCGCTCAGCAACGTGGCGGCGGTGCTCACGCTGGCGCCCACGCTGGGCATCGCGGCCATGCTGGTGTTGACGGTGCGGGGTTCGCAAAGCGCCTGCCGGGGCGGCCCGCTGTGCTTTGTGAAGTTCGGCCTGTGGATGAGCGT
>JAOAIM010000313.1:0-258 GCA_026414705.1 Verrucomicrobiia bacterium
AAAGACCTCGTCCGCACGCTCGAAGCCGAGCAGGCCGAAGCCTGAGCCGGTCGCCCGCGCGCGGCCCGGGCCGGAAAAACGGACGGTGTTGCCTTTTGCGGCGTCGGTGTGGACAAAAGGCCCGTAAAACGGTTGCGTCCGCGCCGATGCCGCGTTTTTGTGGCCGCGCCCGATGCTCACTACCGGACGCGTGTCCAGGTCCGCATCATCCCACCCGCGCGCCGAATCAACTCGGAAACGGCAGTCGCGCCCCCGGAT
>JAOAIM010000313.1:268-1054 GCA_026414705.1 Verrucomicrobiia bacterium
TCGCCCGGCGTGAAAATGCTGGGCAAAAAAAATCCGGACTAAATCTGCGTTCAATCCACGGCCCGCGAACGCCGCGGCACGCCAAAACGCTCTCTCGCTGGCGTTGAGCGGCATGCGCATCCCCTCTCCCTCGAGGGAGAGGGCCAGGGTGAGGGTGGATGCTCCGCAAAAAATGGAACAACGAACATTCAACATCGAACAACGAACATTCAACATCGAACATCCAATGCGGAAGGGGAGCGCGCGCGTCTCGCGTGCCGTTTTCGGCGTCCCGCCGGAAACAGCGTTCCACCTGCGGCACTGAGCGCCGGAGGCGCGATCACAACGTCAGCCCAGGGCAACGCCCTGGGTTAGCCACGCCCCAAACCCTCTCAAGCCCCGAAGGGGCGCAACAACTTTGAGCGCGCGTCGGAGCATGAGGAGCGTCAGAGCGTCGGAGCGTCGGAGCGTGAAGCGCAGCACGGGCTTCCAGTCGGCGCATCCAAAGCAGCGGCACTAGCGCACCAAACTTTGAACTTTGAACGGGAGCGCGCGTGAGCCACGGGTCATCGCGTTGCCCTTGTGCGACTTGGGCAATCCCCTCTCCCTCGAGGGAGAGGGCCAGGGTGAGGGTGGATGCTCCGCAAAACATCGAACAACGAACACTGAACATCGAACATCGAACAGGATGGGGAGCGCGCGCGTCTTGCGTGCCGTTTTCGGCGTCTCGCCGAAAACACCGTTTCGCGTGCCGCATTGAGCGCCGAAGGCGCGAGCACAAGGTTAGCCCAGGGCAACGCCCTGGGT
>JAOAIM010000314.1 GCA_026414705.1 Verrucomicrobiia bacterium
CCTCACGCCCGCTTTCAGCGTGTCCACCGGTTTGTGGCAGCCTTGCGCCTGGGAGGCAGGCTCTACTCGGTGCGAATCACGGCCAAAGAGTTGGCTGACGGCTCAGTGCTCTATGACCACAAAGTAAAATCGGCAATGCCCGGCGGTAAATCTCTGGTGGCGCGTCTCCCGGAGGAGACGTTGGGCATCCAGCCTGCACCGGACATTGCCACGGTCAGTGTGGCTGATTTGCTCCCGGATGTCAACCCCCGCAAAGGCGGTGTGATCCGCTTCCACCCCGACCGCTGGGTCAAGACCTACACGCATTGGATGCGCAACCTCAAAGACTGGTGCATCAGCCGTCAACTCTGGTGGGGACATCGCATCCCGGTCTGGTATAACGAAACCGGCCGGGCGGCGCTGAGGAAGCCCCTTACGATGGTGGAACAAAGTTGGGATGAGGTGCGCGGCGACAATGCGGCGGCGATGCGCGAACACGCGCTTCAGTTGGCCCGGGAACGGGGCATCCTCAACTCCGATTTTCTCAACCTTGACACTGGCTGGAACATCTACGTCCAGAAATCCAGCCTCGAACATGCCTTCTCCAATCGAGGCCTGCAGAACATCAAACTGGTCCCGGCTCTCCCGCGTTTGCTGCGACATGCCGTGTTGGTGGGCACCGAATTCCATCGGCCGCCGGCCCCAGACGTTCGGGCAGTGCACACCTTTCTGGCGCTGCTGAAACTCGGCTTTCGCCTTTATCGCGTCACTTTCACCGTCAAAGAGTTGGCGAGCGGGCGAAAACTCTACGACCACCAGGCAGTCCGGTTGCTTCCAAACCAAAACGGGCTCGACGGTAAATATCCTCCGGAGGCGCGTCTCCTTGCGGAAACGTTGGCCCCACGGCCTGCATCGAGCCCGCAGTGGACAGTGGCCGATCTGCTCGGCGATGTCAACCGAAGCGAGGAATTGGTGCGCGTTCAGAGTGACCCTCCCGGCCCCGGCTGGGAACAGGACCCCGACGTGTTGGACACCTGGTTCAGCTCCTGGCTCTGGCAC
>JAOAIM010000315.1 GCA_026414705.1 Verrucomicrobiia bacterium
CGCCGACTGCCAGTCGGCGACACAGCAGATTTCCAATCTGCGCTACGCTCCAACGCTCCGTTCGATGTTCGATGTTCGGTGTTCGTTGTTCGATGTTTTCCAGCGCGCGGCGGACCCGCCCCCCTCTCCCAGCGGGAGAGGGTTGGGGTGAGGGAGAACGCCTCGTGGGCACGAAGCCGTCCAAGTGTTTGCGGAGTTTCACCCTCACCCTGGCCCTCTCCCTCAAGGGAGAGGGAACGGCACAGGCCGCCTGACGCGAGCAGATTGTCTCGGTGCCCACGCGCACCCCTGTTCAAAGTTCAAAGTTCGAGGTTCAAAGTTCAGAGTTTGATGTGTTGGCGTTGCCGCTTTGGCTGGTGCGCCGACTGCCAGTCGGCGGCACAGCAGATTTCCAATCTGCGCTACGCTCCATGCTCCGACGCTCCAACCCACGCGCAAAACTCTTGCGCCCCTTCGGGGCTTGAGAGGGTTTGGGCGTTGCCAACCCAGGGCGTTGCCCTGGGTTAACGTTGCGCTCGCGCCTTCGGCGCTCAAGGCGGCGGGTCGAACGATGTTTTCGGCGGGACGCCGAAACCGGCGCGCGAGACGTGCGCGCCCCCCTTCACTGCCAATTTCAAATTGCCAATTTGCAATTTGAAATTTGCGATGCCTGCACGCGCCCCATCGTCGTTGGATGTTCGATGTTGGATGTTCGTTGTTCGATGTTTCGCGGAGCGCACGCCCGCGCTCCCTCTCCCAGCGGGAGAGGGTTGGGGTGAGGGAGAACGCGTCTTGGGCAGAAAGGTGTCCAGACGCTTGCGGCGTTTCACCCTCACCCTGGCCCTCTCCCTCAAGGGAGAGGGAAATTCCAAGCCGCGCGCTGCGAGGGCGACAGCGTTCTGGAGTGCAGCGGCTTGCCGCCGCTTTCAATCCGCCGACTGCCAGTCGGCGACACAGCAGATTTCCAATCTGCGCTACGCTCCAACGCTCCGTTCGATGTTCGATGTTC
>JAOAIM010000316.1 GCA_026414705.1 Verrucomicrobiia bacterium
CTCCCACGCTCCGACGCTCGCACGCTCCGACGCTCTGACGCTCCACGCCGTTTGCGTCATGGCGCCCCGGCGTTGAGACGGGTGTTTTCGGTGGGACGCCGAAAACAGCACGCGAGGCGTGCGCGCTCCTCTTTGTCATAGGTGTGCGCGCCCGCGCGGCGTGCTCAGGTGAGCAAAGCGGGTTTCAACGCCGCCCGGCCGACAGGCGGGCGATGTTGGCGAGGTCTTCGAGCGCGGCCCGGAGTTCCGGGAATTCAAAGCGGAAGCCGGAGGCGAGGAGTTTGGCGGGCAGAATCCGACGGCTTTTGAGGATCAGTTCCGGTTCGGTGCCCATGATGCGCGCTCCCAGGCGAACCATCCACTCGGCGGCGGGCGGGCCAAAGGGCACGCCGCAAAGCTCCCGGAACAAGCGCATCATTTCGGCGTTCGTGACCGGGTTGGGCGAGGTGATGTTGACCGGCCCGCTCAGGTCAGCGCGTTGGATGAGCCATTCGACGGCCCGGACGAAGTCGGCGATGTGAATCCACGAAACCCACTGGCGTCCGCTGCCGGCGCGTCCGCCCAGCCCCAACCGCGCGAGCCGACGGAACACCGGATACGCCCCGCCCTCGGCGCCGAAGACCAGCGTGATGCGCAGGGCCACCTTGCGCGTGGCGGGGGTGGGCGCTTGTTGCTGGGCGGCTTCCCACGCGCGGACGACTTCGATGGAAAAGGCGTCGCCGATTTCGGGAGTCGCGGCGGATTCGCCGGATTCGTCCATCGGCGCGTCGGAGTGTTTGTAGAGGGCGGCGGCGCTGGCGTTAAGCCAAACCGGGGGCGGTTGCGCGGCGCGCGCGATGGCCTCGCCCACCGCACGGGTGGCGTCCACGCGCGAACCGAGGATTTCGCGCTGGTTTTCGGGGGTGTAACGGCAGTTGATCGAGCGGCCCGCCAGGTTGATCACAGCGGCTGCGCCGTCGAGTTCGCGCGCCCAGTCAC
>JAOAIM010000317.1 GCA_026414705.1 Verrucomicrobiia bacterium
GCGCCCAACGGGGATGTGATCACCGCCGAGTGGGCGCGTCACAACATCCGGCGCATCTTCAACACCGGTCTGAGTGGTCCCGGCGCACCGGGGGTGGCCCCGCAGTTCCACCAGCCCAACGGCATTGCGCTGGACAGCACCGGCAACTTCCTGTTCATCGCCGAGCCGCTCAGCAACACGGTGCTGCGGCTGAACTTCACCAACAACAGCACCGCGCCGTTCCTGAGTACCAACCTGAGCCGACCCGTGGCCGTGGCGGTGGACAGTGCCGACAACCTCTACATCCTCAACCAGGCCCAGGGCACCAACGGCTACGTGCTCAAGTTCAACCAGTTCGGCAATCTGCTGGGCACCAACGCGCTGAATCTGACCAACGCGACGGCACTGGCGCTGGACGCCCTCAGCAACCTCTATGTGACGGTGCAGTCCAACCGCATCCTGCGCATCGGGCCCAACGGGGTGCCGACGCTCTTGAGCAGTCTCCCCAATCCGGGCGTGAGCCTCCAGGGCATTGCGGTGCTGGACAACGGCCTGTTGGCCCTGAGCGACGCCGGCAACCACGCGGTGTGGTTGCTCAATCCGCTGACGCTGAGTGTTTCGTTGCTGACGGGCAACAACGGGCCGGGCAACACGATTGGCACGGCGCCGTTTGCGCAACTGAACCGGCCTTATCAGTTGGCCAAGGCCGGGGGTGGGATGTTGGTGGTGGCCGATTGGGCCAACGACCGTGTGGCTCTGGTCAACAGCCTGGGCACGTTGACCGAGCTGGCTTGGAGCAACTCGGCGGTGTGGTTTGGGCGCAGTGGTGATCCGGTGTTGCCGGGCGGCAGCCAGTTTGTGCCGATGCGTCAGCCGGTCGGCATCGCGGTGGCGCCCAACGGGGATGTGATCACCGCCGAGTGGGCGCGTCACAACATCCGGCGCATCTTCAACACCGGTCTGAGTGG
>JAOAIM010000318.1 GCA_026414705.1 Verrucomicrobiia bacterium
GACTCCTTGATGGTGATCTCCGGCTCCACCGATTCATCGACAATGGGCGCAGGGGCAAGTTCGGGTGCCTGCAAGAAACCGCTGTCCGGCGGTCGTTCCTGGGCCTGGACAAGCGTCAGGATAGAGGCAAGGGACAAAAAGGGGGCATATCTGAGGTAGGACACCGGATCACCATGACTGGCTGAAAGAACCTGTCTCTAATTGTACTGGATTCGCCGTCTGGTGAATCAAGAAGCGGTGGCATCGCGTATAATCGCGCCCCTCCCTTTGCTCCATACCCCAGGATGTCCGAACTCAATCCCCAGCAGCGCGCTGCAGTGCGCTATATCGATGGCCCCTTGCTGGTTGTGGCCGGTGCCGGCTCCGGCAAGACGCGGGTCATCGCCGAAAAGGTCGCCTATCTGATCGAACAGGCGGGGATCGCCCCTTGCCAACTGCGCGCCCTGACCTTCACCAACAAGGCAGCGCGCGAGATGCGCGAACGCATCGGGCAGCGGCTGCAGGCTCAGCGCGTCCAAGGTTTGGCGATCTCAACCTTTCATCGCCTAGGGCTTGAGATCCTGCGCCGCCGTCCTGAGGCTGCCGGCCTGCATCCAGGTTTTACCCTGGTCGATGCTTCTGCGTCTGCTTGCCAATCCGCTCGACGATGCCGCCTTCCTGCGGATCGTCAATGTGCCGCGGCGCGCGATCGGACCCCAGATCCTCGAACAACTGGCCGCACTCAGCCGCGCCCAAGGCAGCAGTCTGCTTGCAGCCTGTCGCGACCCCAAGATCGCCGATCGCCTGGCGCCCCGTAGCCGCACCCAGTTACAGGCCTTTGCCCAGGTGATTGCTGAACACGCCGCCCAGGCCCGGTTCGATCCGGTTGGCGCCTTGCGCGCGCTTATCCAAACGGTCGGTTATCGCGCCTGGCTGCGCGACCAGTCGTCTAGCGC
>JAOAIM010000319.1 GCA_026414705.1 Verrucomicrobiia bacterium
GTCGCGAACGCGCTAAACGCCGAAAGGCATTGGAGACCATTTGTCATTTTGGCCAAATGTCAGCGAGGCGCGCCCAGGTCGCGAACGCGCTAAACGCCGAAAGGCATTGGAGACTAGGCGGCCCGGCTAATCCCTATAGCCTCCCAAGGTTGTCGCGAACGCGCTAAACGCCGAAAGGCATTGGAGACCTCTTGAACGGGGAATGAACACAGAAATTATGCTTGAGTCGCGAACGCGCTAAACGCCGAAAGGCATTGGAGACCTTCTTAGCGGCGCTCAAAGCGCGGTTTGCTTCCTTGAGGTCGCGAACGCGCTAAACGCCGAAAGGCATTGGAGACGCCACGCGCCGACGCTAAGACCGGCAGTAGCGCAAGCAAGTCGCGAACGCGCTAAACGCCGAAAGGCATTGGAGACGCGCTGGCAAGACCAACACACTGGTCGGCCACGGGCGTTGTCGCGAACGCGCTAAACGCCGAAAGGCATTGGAGACAGCAATTTCCCACATCAAGGATTTTGCAGATCGCGATTAGGTCGCGAACGCGCTAAACGCCGAAAGGCATTGGAGACGAGGCCGCCGTTGCGTCCTGTTAGCCCTCCTGTCGTAGTCGGGAACGCGCTAAACGCCGAAAGGCATTGGAGACATCGGCCAGCCCCATCGAGTTAGGCAGGCCAAACGCGTCGGGAACGCGCTAAACGCCGAAAGGCATTGGAGACGAACGCAGTGCCCAAGGGCACGTCCTTCCTCTACGAGTTGTCGGGAACGCGCTAAACGCCGAAAGGCATTGGAGACCAGTAGTGGCGCAGCCAGGGTAGGGTGTCCCCGCGTTGTCGCGAACGCGCTAAACGCCGAAAGGCATTGGAGACGTGAATTCACTCGCGCG
>JAOAIM010000320.1 GCA_026414705.1 Verrucomicrobiia bacterium
GTTTTAACGCGACCTGCGCGATAAAATTTGTTTCCGCAGCCGGGTCGGAAACGGACTCAAAACGAGTCGTCGCGCCAAAAGTCGGCGTTACCCAACGGATGGACGACTTTATGAGCCAACAAACCAAGTCGGAAGTCCTGGCCCACCTGCGCCGGCACTATCGCCGCGCGGGGCGGGACTACAAACGTCAACTGATCCATCAAGCCGTGGCCCTGCTGGGT
Source organism: Verrucomicrobiia bacterium (assembly GCA_026414705.1). Classification (GTDB taxonomy): domain Bacteria; phylum Verrucomicrobiota; class Verrucomicrobiia; order Limisphaerales; family JAOAIM01; genus JAOAIM01. Next base: position 222 of record JAOAIM010000320.1, read on the forward strand.
TATCATCGCAAGGCGGCCATTCGGGCGTTGCGGGCCAGGCCCAAACCGCCCGGCGCACCGGCGCTGATCCCGGGTCGCCCGCGGCAATATCACCCGGAGACCTTGTTGCCGATCCTCAAGCCCATCTGGTTTGCGGCGTTGCAGCCCTGCGGGCGTCGGCTGGTGGCCTTGTTGCCCGAATGGTTGCCGGCCTACGAGGCGGATCATCGGCGTCTGGACGCCGACGTGCGCCGAAGTCTGCTGGCCGCCAGTGCGCGCACGCTGGATCGGCTCCTGGCCCCGCTGCGGGTGTCGTGGCGCCGCCGTGTCGGCACCAAGCCGGGCAGTCTGCTGCGCCAGAGCATTCCCCTTCGCGGGGAATGGACCGAGGAAGGGCCGGGCTGGCTGGAGTTGGACACGGTGGCCCTGTGCGGCGGGGTGCTGGATGACCGGCATCTGTGGATGTTGGACGCGGTGGACATCGGCACCGACTGGACCGAGCAGCGAGCGTTGGAAAACCGCAGCCGGCATTGCACTTTGAGGCAGTTGCAGGACTTGGAAGCCTGCCTGCCGTTTGCGCTGTTGGGGTTGGATGCGGACAATGGGGGCGAGTTCATCAACCATCACGTGGTGGCCTGGACTGGGC
>JAOAIM010000031.1 GCA_026414705.1 Verrucomicrobiia bacterium
GCCGACGGCAGCGTCATCGCGCGCGTGCCCGACAGCGACAAGGAGGACATCAACCGCGCCGTGGCTGCGGCCCGCCGCGCGTTTGAATCCGGCCCGTGGCGGCGCATGACCCCGAGCGAGCGCGGCAAACTGATCTGGCGCATCGGCGATCTTATCCTCCAACACGCCGACGAACTGGCCGAACTCGAATCGGTGGACAACGGCAAGCCGCGCCACATCGCGCGCGTGGCGGACATTCCGTTGTCGGCCGACCTGTTTCATTACATGGCCGGCTGGGCGACCAAGATCGAGGGTAACACCATTCCCATCAGCGTTCCCTACGCGCCCGGCAGCCGCTTCCACGCGTTCACGCTCCGCGAACCGGTTGGCGTCGTCGGCCAGATCATCCCGTGGAATTTCCCGCTCTTGATGGCCGCCTGGAAACTCGGCCCGGCGCTGGCCACGGGCAACTGTGTCGTGCTGAAACCCGCCGAACAAACGCCGCTTTCGGCGCTGCGACTGGGCGAGTTGCTGCTGGAGGCGGGCGTGCCCGACGGCGTGGTGAACATCGTCACCGGCTTTGGCGAAACGGCCGGCGCCGCGCTCGCTGCGCACGATGATGTGGACAAGGTTGCCTTCACCGGTTCAACCGAGGTCGGCAAACTCATCGTCAAGGCCGCCGCCGGTAACCTCAAAAAGGTCAGCCTCGAACTCGGCGGCAAATCGCCGAACATTGTTTTCAAGGACGCGCCCGACCTGGAGGTCGCCATCAAGGGCGCGGCCAGTGCCATCTTCTTCAACCACGGGCAATGTTGTTGCGCCGGCTCGCGCCTCATGGTCGAGCGCGACATTTTCGACACGGTGGTCGAAGGCGTCGCGGCCGAGGCGCGCAAGATCAAGCTCGGCCCGGGCCTTGATCCGCAAACCGAGATGGGCCCGCTGGTTTCGGAGGAACAGCTCAACCGCGTGATGAACTACATCCAGCAGGGCCGCGCGGCGGGCGCGTGCTACGTCACCGGCGGCGGGCGACTCGGCAACCGCGGCTACTTCGTCCAGCCCACCGTCGTCAAAGACGTGCGCCCGGACATGAGCATTGTGCGCGAGGAAATTTTCGGGCCGGTCGTGGTGGCCGAGCCGTTCAGCAAACCGGAAGAACTCGTGCCGCGCGCCAACGACACCTACTACGGCCTGGCCGCCGGCATCTGGACGCGCGATCTGGCCAAGGCGCATCGCATTGCCGCTGAACTCAAGGCCGGCACCGTCTGGATCAACTGCTACAACATTTTCGACTCGGCGCTGCCCTTTGGCGGCTACAAACAATCCGGCTGGGGCCGCGAAATGGGCCACGAAGTGCTGGAGCTTTACACGCAGACCAAGGCGGTTGTCATCGGCCTTTGAGTCGCGCCGCCACGGGCGACCTGTCCCACCTTCTTGAGCCCGGCACCGACACAGCGGTCGGCGCCGGGCTTTCGGTCTTTGCGCGCCGGGGCGCCAACGCTAGCTTGCGCGCATGACGCTGAACGAGGTGTTGAGCGACGAAGCGCTGCGGCGACGCGAATTCCCTGTCACGCAGGAAAGGATTTTCCTGGCGCACGCCGGGGTTTGTCCCCTGCCCCGGCGCGTCGCCCAAGCGGTCGCGGATTACGCGCAACGTGCCACCGGCGGTGACCAGGAAAGCATGATTTTCCCGGGCATCCTGACCGAGACGCGCGCGCTCGCCGCCCGGCTGCTTGGATGTGAACCGGAAGAAGTTTCGCTGGTCGGGCCCACGTCGCTGGCGCTGAGCCTGGTCGCCGCCGGGCTCCCTTTCCGTCGCAACGACAACGTGCTCATCTACCACGACGATTATCCGTCCAACGTGTATCCTTGGATGGCGCTGGCCGAACGCGGCGTCGAGGTGCGACTGTTACCGACGCGCGCGCTGGGGCTGATCCGCCCGCGCGACGTGCTGGCGCACGTGGACGAGCACACGCGGCTGGTTGCGTTGGCCTCCTGCCATTTCGTGAGCGGCTTTCGGATTGACCACGCCGCCATTGGCGAGGCGCTGCGTCAGCGCGGTATTTTGTTTTGCCTCGATGCGATCCAAACGCTGGGCGCGTTCCCCACCACGGTCGAGCAGGTGGATTTTCTGGCTGCCGACGCACACAAGTGGCTGCTGGGCCCGTGTGGTGCGGGTGTGCTTTACGTGCGGCGCGAGTTGCAGGAGCACCTCAACCCGCCAGTGTACGGCTGGCACAACCTGCGATGCCCGGATTACGTGGCCCAGGAGCAACTGGTCTGGCGAAGCGGCGCGCGAAAATACGAGCCGGGCACCCACAATCTGCTCGGGCTGGTCGGCCTCAAGGCCGCGCTCGAACTGCTGCTGGAGGTGGGCATCGGAAACATTGCCACCGAACTGTTGCGGAAACGCGCGCGGTTGATCGAAGCCCTCCGCGCCAGGGGCTGCACGGTGTTCCACGCCGATGCGCCGCCGGAAAACGCCAGCGGGATCGTCTCGTGGTTCAAGCCCGGCGCCGACATGGCCGCCGTGCACCAGAAGTTGCTTGCCGCGGGCGTGGTCGCATCGCTGCGCGCCGACCGGCAGGGCCAGCGTTACATCCGTTTCTCGCCGCATTTTTACAACACCGACGCCGAGCTGGACAGGGCGCTGGAGGTTTTGGATCGGTCGGGGTCGTAGCCGAGACGCCGGGCGTTTTGTTTCTTGGTCAAGTCGCCCCCTCCGGTTAGCCTGCCGGCGGGTGGATGAAAGCGCGTTTTGATCCGATCGAAGCGGTCATTGCCGACATTCGCAAGGGCCGGATGGTCATTGTGGTGGACGACGCCGACCGGGAGAACGAGGGCGACCTGATCATGGCCGCGCAGCACGTGACGCCCGCGGCGATCAACTTCATGGCCAAGCACGGGCGGGGACTGATTTGCGCGCCCACGACCAGCGAGCGGCTGCAGCAGTTGGGCATCGAACGAATGGTCCGGGACAACCGCGAGACCTTCAAAACCGATTTCCAGGTGAGCGTGGACGCGGCGCGCGGCATTACCACCGGAATCAGCGCGGCGGACCGGGCCACGACGATTCGCGTGCTGGCCGACCCGACGGCGTTGCCGGAAGACCTGGTGCAACCGGGGCACGTGTTTCCCCTGCGGGCGCGGCCGGGCGGGGTGTTGCAACGGGCCGGGCACACCGAGGCGGCGGTGGATTTGGCGGTGCTAGCGGGCTGTCGGCCGGTGGGCGTGATCTGCGAGATCATGAACGACGACGGCTCGATGGCGCGGCTGCCCGACCTGTTCCGATTTGCGCGCAAACACCGGCTGAAGATTTGCACGATTGCGGATTTGATCCGGTATCGGCGCACGCGCGAGAAGCTCGTGGAGCGCGTGGAATCGGTGCACCTGCCGACCGACTACGGGGATTTCGAGTTGATTCTTTATCGGTCCAAGCTCGACGGGCAGCATCACCTGGCGCTGGTGCACGGGGAGGTCGCCGGCAAACCCAACGTGCTGGTGCGCGTGCACAGCGAGTGCCTCACGGGCGATGTGTTCGGCTCGAAACGGTGCGATTGCGGGGCGCAGTTGCATCAAGCCATGCGCCAGGTGGCCGAGGCCGGGCGCGGGGTGATTGTGTATATGCGGCAGGAGGGGCGCGGCATCGGGCTGGCGCCGAAAATCCGCGCCTACAAATTGCAGGAGCAGGGCTACGACACGGTGGAGGCGAATCGCAAGCTCGGCTACGGCATGGACCTGCGCGAATACGGTCTGGGCGCGCAAATTCTGGTGGATTTGGGGCTGAAAACAATCCGACTGCTCACGAACAACCCGCGCAAGGTCGTCGGGTTGGAGGGCTACGGCTTGGAAATCGTCGAGCGCGTGCCGATTCGCGTGAAGCCCAATCCGCACAACGAGCATTACCTCAAAACCAAGCGCAAAAAGATGGGGCATTGGTTGTGAGGGAGGCGGACCTAGAATTTTCGATTTGCGATTTCCAATCTGAGACGCCGGCCCTCAGCCCATGTTAAGAGCCGTTATCAAAAAGCGCATGGACGGCCCGAATGGCCGCTTTGCCATCGTCGCGTCGCGTTACAACGCCGAATACGTGGACGGGATGCTGCGGGCGGCGGAAGCGGAGTTGCGGGCTGCGGGCGTGCGGGACATTGAAGTCGTGCGCGTGCCGGGGGCGTTTGAAATTCCGGTGGTGGCAGCGCGTCTGGCCCGGCGTCCGGCCCGGCGCGGTCGGCCGGTGGCGATCATTTGCCTGGGCGTGATTTTTCAAGGGCAGACCAGCCATGCCGAACATATTGGCTGGGGCGTGACCGAGGCGCTGGCGCGGCTGCAGGTGGAGCACGCGCTGCCGGTGATCCACGGGGTGTTTGTCTTCAAAAAGGTCGAGCACGCGCGCGTGCGTTGCCTGGGCCGCAAGCACAATCGCGGTCGGGAAGCGGCCCAGACGGCGCTGGAGATGGCGCGGTTGATGGCGCGGCTGCCCGGAGCTTTGAACAGGTGCAGATAAAAGCGCGTCAGAACGAGCATGAGCGTGCGTGAAACCTGTCGGCCGAACCTTGCGGTACGGAAGGTGCATTGATAGGTTTCGCACCGAATTTTGCGAGCGGAGAACCAAAAACATGAAAACGGGAATTGGCTTTTGGGCCACGGCAATTGCGCTGGCGATGACGTCGGCGGTCCGGGCGGGCAACATCACCGGCACGGTCAAGCTCACAGGCACGCCGCCGCCGGAAAAGGTCATCACGCCGCTGATTGAAGACGCCACCTGCGGCAAGCTGGTCAAGGGCAAACCAACTACGCAGTTTTACGTGGTCGGGCCGAATCAGGAGCTGGCCGACGTGGTGGTCATGCTCAAGGGCATCAGCGGCAAATCCACCGGAGCGTCCGCGCCGCCTGCCGAGCTTGACCAGGTGGGTTGCATCTACACGCCCTCCATTCTCGCCATTCAAACCGGTCAAAAGCTCATCGTGAAAAACTCCGATCCGGTGCTGCACAACGTCAGCACCGTGCCGACGAAGAACCCGCCGGACAACAAGGCGCAACTGCCGGGCGGGCCGGACCTGACCTTCACGTTCGCCAAGCCGGAGAATTTCCTGAAGTTCAAATGCGACGTGCATCCGTGGATGTTCGCCTGGGTGACGGTGGTGGATCACCCGTGGTTCGCGGTTACGGACAAAAACGGCAAGTTTACCATCAAAGACGTGCCGCCGGGCAAATACACGATCACGGCCCTGCACCGCAAAGCCGCCCCGGAGGGCGTGGACAAGGAAATCGAGGTCAAAGACGGGGACGTGACGGTGGACTTTACGCTGGAAGTGAAATAGCGGGACATCGTGTGGGGGCAACCGCTGCGGTGGGGCGCGCCGCAGCGGTTGGTTTTTTTCAGGCTTCTTGTGTCGTGAATCGGCTTCCAACCAACCGCTGGCTGCATGGATTCGCGGTGTTGACCGCGCTGGCAACGTTTGTGTTGCTGGGCGCGGGTGGGCTGGTCACGAGCAAGGGTGTGGGCATGGCCGTGCCCGACTGGCCCAATACCTACGGCTACAACATGTTTCTGTTCCCGGTCTCACAATGGATCGGCGGCATTTTTTACGAGCACAGTCACCGGCTCATCGGCGCGGGGGTTGGACTGTTGACCGCGGTGCTGGCCGCATGGCTCTGGACGCGGGAAACCACCGGTCGCAGCCGGTGGCTGGGCATCGGCGGCATCGCGTTGACGCTGGTTTTGATGAGCGCGCGGCTGATGCCGGTGTATCTGGCGCTGGCCACGGGCGCGGTGGTGGTCATTGTTCTCACACTCCGCCGGTTTGTGAAGCGACCCGACGAGTTGCGGTGGCTGGGGTTGACCGCACTGGCGGCGGTGATCTTGCAGGGCGTGCTTGGCGGGCTGCGGGTGGTGTGGATTCAGGATGAACTGGGCATCGTGCACGCGACGTTGGCGCAACTGTTTTTTGTGCTCGTGTGCGTTCTGGCGTTGTTCACCAGCCGCTGGTGGCGGGAAACGGTCAACCGCAGCGCGGCTGAGCCGGAGGACGCGAAACCGGTCGCCCAAAGGCCGTTTTCGCCCGAGCCAGCGCGTCTGACGACGCACAAACTGGCGCTGGCTGTCACGCTGCTCATCCTGGGCCAGTTGATCCTGGGCGCGACGATGCGGCATCAGCACGCCGGCCTGGCAATACCCGATTTCCCGCTCGCCTACGGTCGCCTCTGGCCTGCGATGGACGCCGAATCGGTCGCGCGTTACAACCAGCAGCGCATTGAAGTGTTGGCGCACAATCCGATCACGGCCTTTCAGATCGCTTTGCAAATGGCGCATCGGCTTGTCGCGCTGGCGATTTTGGTCGGCGTCGCGGCGGTTGCCTGGCGAGCGAAGCGTTTCGGGCGGGGCGACGGTGACCGTGTGGGGGCGGTGTTGCGGCGGTTGGCGTGGGGGTGGCTGAGCTTGATCGTGGCCCAGGTGGCGTTGGGCGCCTGGACCATCTGGTCGAACAAGGCCGCTGATGTGGCAACGGCGCACGTGTTAGTGGGCGCGCTGTCGCTGGTGGCCGGCGCGCTGTGGTGCGTGATTGGGTTGAGGTGTCGCGGTTGGGCCGCAGAGGCGGCCTGGTGCGGTGCGCTGAAGTTTCCGCACCGCCAGAGCGGCTTTGCCGGCGAGCGCAGCGCAGGCATGATTTCGGGGGTCGCTGGATGAGGGTTTCAAGCAACAGCCTTGGCGCAGTCGGTGCGGCTGAAAAAAGCCGCGTGGGCGTGATTGCCGATCTGGTTAAAGCGCGGCTGACGGCGCTGGTGTTGTTGACGACGCTGGTCGGCTTCTACGTGGGGTCACGCGGGACGGTGAATTGGGCGTTGATGTGGCACACGTTGTTCGGCACGGCGCTGGTGGCGGCAGGGGCCGCGGCGCTCAACCAGTTGCTGGAGCGCGAGCACGACGCGCGGATGCGGCGCACGGCGAGTCGTCCGCTGCCCTCGGGTCGGCTGCAGCCGGTCACGGTGATGTTGTTTGGCGGGGTGTGCTCGGTGGCCGGTTTGGTGTATCTGGCGTGGCTGGTGAATCCGTTGACGAGCGTGCTGGGTGGGGTGTCGCTGGTCAGCTACCTCTTTGTCTATACGCCGTTGAAGCGGATCACCTGGTGGAACACGGCGGTGGGCGCGATTCCGGGCGGGTTGCCGCCGCTGATGGGTTGGGCGGCGGCGCGCGGCGACCTGGGCGGCGGCGGCTGGACCCTGTTTGCACTCCTGGCGGTGTGGCAACTGCCGCATTTTTACGCGATCGCATGGGTCTATCGCGATGAGTATGCGCGAGCCGGGTTCAAAATGTTGCCCGGTGTGGACCCGAACGGGTTGCGCACTGCACGGCAGGCGCTGAGCTGGACGCTGACGCTCCTGGCGGTGAGCGTGCTGCCGTTCGTGCTGGGTCTGGCGGGTGGAATTTACCTGACCTGCGCGCTGGCGCTGGGCGCGGCGTTTGTCGCAACGGCAGCCGATTTCATGGCCAAAATTGCGCGCGGCGCCGAGACGGAGGCAATCACCGCAGCGCGGCGGCTGTTTTTCGCCTCGATCGTTTATCTGCCCCTGGCGCTGGGCGCGCTGGTGCTGGACAAGACCGGATGAAGCGGCGTTGCGCGTTGACAGTGAACGTGAGTTTGCCTTTATTGCTGCGCTCCTTTTGACGCGGTTGGGACAAAATGCAGTTCAGTGACGGGAATGATTTGAGATGAACACGCAGGCGACACAAACGATGCCCCACGCGGCGGCGGTGGCCGCGGTGGAACACGAAGACGTCGGCTTCTGGCGCAAATACATTTTTTCGACCGACCACAAGGTCATCGGCATCCAATACGCCATCACGGCGCTGGTGTTTTTGTTGTTTGGGTTTGGTCTGATCATGATGATGCGCTGGCAGATTGCGCATCCGGGTCAACCGATCCCGGTCATTGGCCCGTTGCTGGAAGCGACCCTCGGCCAGGTGGCCGCCAAGGGCATCATGTCCCCGGACCTCTACAACTCGTTCGGGGCGATGCACGGCACAATCATGATTTTCCTGGGCGTGGTGCCGCTGGCGTTTGCGGCCTTTGGCAACTACGTCGTGCCCCTGCAAATCGGCGCGGTGGACATGGCCTTCCCGCGCGTGAACATGGCCAGCTACCAGGCGTATCTGATCGGCGGCATCATCATGTTTGTGAGCTTTTTCATTCCGGGGGGCGCCGCCCAGGCGGGCTGGACCTCCTATTCGCCTCTGGCAACGGTCATCCCCACACACGGGCAAACGTTCTGGCTCATTGGAATGGTCTTCCTGATCACCTCGTCACTGCTGGGCGCGGTGAATTTCATTGCCACGATCATCCAGTTGCGCGCGCCAGGGATGACGTGGATGCGGCTGCCGTTTTTCGTGTGGGCGCAGTTTGTGACGGCGTTTTTGCTGTTGCTGGCGTTTCCGCCCCTGGAAGCGGCGGCGATCATGCAACTGGCCGACAAGCTTCTGGGCACGAGCTTTTTCCTGCCCACGGGTTTGGCAGTGGGCGGACAACTGGCCAACATCAGCGGCGGAGGCAGTCCCCTGCTCTGGCAGCATTTGTTCTGGTTTCTGGGGCACCCGGAGGTTTACGTGCTGATCCTGCCGGCGATGGGCATCGTGGCGGAGATTATCACCAACAACACGCGCAAACCGATCTGGGGCTACAAATCGCTGGTCTATTCGGCGCTCGCCATCGGGTTTCTGTCGTTCATCGTCTGGGCGCATCACATGTATTTGACGGGCATGGGCACGAAGATCGCCACGTTTTTCCAAACCACCACGATGATCATTTCCATTCCGTCAGTGATCATCCTCACGTGTTTGTTTTTGTCGCTCTGGGGCGGTTCGATCCGGTTCAATACCCAGATGCTCTTCGCGCTGGCGTTTTTGCCGATGTTCGGCATCGGCGGTCTGACGGGCCTGCCGCTGGGCTTTGCGGCCAGCGACATTCACCTGCACGACACCTACTACGTGATTGCGCACTTCCACTACGTGGTCGCCCCCGGAACGATTTTCGCGCTGTTCGCGGGCATCTATCACTGGTTTCCGAAGCTGACGGGCCGCATGATGAACGAGTTCTGGGGCAAGGTGCATTTCTGGGGGTCGCTCATTTTCATGAACATCGTCTTCCAGCCCATGTTCGCCCAGGGCATGGCCGGGATGTTGCGCCGCATGGCCGATGGCGGCGCGAACTATTCGGCGGCGGTCGCGCCCGAGGCCATCGGGACGTTGAGCCACTGGATCATGCAGTTGCACACCTACATCCTTTGGGGCGCGGTCGGCCTGGCGCTGGTGCAAATTCCCTTCATCATCAACCTCTTCTGGAGTCTCAAGCACGGCCAACCGGTCAAGAGCGACAACCCCTGGCAGGCCACCACGCTCGAGTGGCAGACGCCCCCCCCGCCGCCACATGGCAACTTCGACAAACCCATCACGGTCTATCGAGGCCCGTATGAATACAGCGTGCCCGGACATGCAACAGACTTCACCCCACAGAACGAACCGCCCAGAGGCAAAGCAGAAAGCTGAAAGCAGAAAACCGAAGAAGACCGTGTTTTTCCGCGCTATGAATGCCGAGCGATTCACGACCTGCCCAGGGCGCTTTCAGCTTTCAACTTTCTGATTTCAATTTTGGAACATGGACATTCCCTACACGACTCAAGCCCGCCCGGACACCGGCGTCTATAACGCCAAGGTCGGCGTGTGGCTGTTTCTGGCCTCCGAAGTGATGCTCTTCGGCGCGCTGTTTTCGGCCTACATCCTGTTGCGCGTCGGCGCGTTGCCGGCCGACTGGCCGCACGGGCTGCTGAACATTCCCATCGGCACGTTCAACACGGCCGTGCTCATCACCTCCAGCGTCACGGTCGTCATGGCGTGGGCGTCCCTCAAAATGGGGCGCTTCGACCGCTTCAAGATTTTCCAAACGATCACCGTGCTGTGCGCGCTGGCGTTCCTCGGGATCAAGACCTTCGAGTATCGCGACAAGTTCACCCATTACGAGGTCTGGAAGACCGACGGCTCGCGCCTGACCGGGCACATCGAGGGCAAGCCGGCGTTCCTCACGCTCGACAAACTCAAGGACGCGAAAGTCGAGAAAATTCATTTCCTCCCGGACCCGCACCACTATGCCGAAGGCCGGTTGGCGGCCCGCAAACATGACGTAGAGCACAAGGCCGTCGAGATTCCGGTCAGCGACATCAAGCGGCTCTCGGCGTTCGTGCCCGCGCACAGCACGTATTTTGCGATTTATTTCACGCTGACGGGCCTGCACGCGCTGCACGTGTTGGGCGGCGCGATTGTCATTGCGTATCTGCTCGGACCGGGCAGCCGGATGTGGTTCACCGAACCGGAGCGCTTCATCAACCGGGTCGAGACCTCCGGGCTGTTCTGGCATTTCGTGGACCTGGTCTGGATTTTCCTGTTCCCCGTCCTATACTTGCTCTGAGAGGCAAACAGCCATGAGTGAATCTCCGGAACATGTTTCGCGGCACGTGCGCGGGTACCTGATCGTGGGCGCCGCGCTGTTGATTGGCACGGTCCTGACGGTGTGGGCCTCGTACATTGATCTGGGCCATCAATGGAACATCGTGCTGGCGCTGATCATCGCGTCGGCCAAGGCCTCCCTGGTGGCGTTGTTTTTCATGCACCTGATCTCGGAACGGCAGATGATCTATCTGGTGCTCGGCTTCACGGCGTTCTTCTTTGCCGGATTGATGGCGCTGACCATCGGCGCCTATCACGATTTTCCTCCGTTCACCGTAACACGCTGAGGTTATGTCACTGAAAGCGTTCCATGTGGTGTTCATCACGGCGTCGAGCCTGCTCGCGTTTGCGGTTGGCGTCTGGATGCTGCGCGAATACCGCTCGCCCGAGGGCACGACCGGCGATCTGGCTTACGGGCTGGTCTCGCTGGCCGTCGGCATCGGGTTGCTGCTCTATGAGCGGTATTTCCTGCGCAAGCTCAAAAACGTGAGCTACCTCTGATGACGGGCTTGCGGCGAACCGCAACGAGGCTGCTGGCGCTGACGACGCTCGGGGTCTGCGCGTGCCCGCAACTGGCCCGCGCCTGCGCGGTTTGTTACGGCGAGACGGACTCGCCGATGGCGCGCGGCCTGGTGTGGGGGATTCTGGTGCTGCTGGTCGTGTTGCTGCTCGTGTTGGCCGGTGTGGCGTGGTTCTTCGTGCACATGGGACGGCGGGCCGCGTCCGGGGTGCGGCACGGTGAGGCCGTCGTGGAGTCGAATTTGAGAGGTTGAGTCATGCAAACGTTGTGGGAATCCATTCGCACGATTTTCAGCCGGGTTCTCGGCCTGCCGGTGTTGGCCTCCGAGAACGGACGCGGCGTGGATGATTTGATCATTTACATCCACCTGCTGATGATCGCGCTGTTCGTCGGCTGGCTGGCCTATTTCGTCTATGTGCTCTGGCGCTTTCGCCAGCCGCGTCAGCCGCGCGCCGACCATTTCGGCATCCGCAACCACGCCTCCAGCTACATCGAGGGCGTGGTGGTCGTTGTTGAGGGCGTCTTGTTGTTGTTCGTGGCCGTGCCGCTCTGGGCCAAGACGGTGGACAAACTCCCGCCCGAAGAGGAATCCACCGTCGTGCAGGTCGTCGCGCAACAGTTCGACTGGAACTTCCGCTATCCGGGCAAGGACGGGAAGTTCGGCCGCCAGGACATGAAGTTCGTCACCGACCTCAACAAGTTCGGCGTGGACCCCAACGACCCGGCCGGCAAAGACGATGTGGAAACGCAGTCCCAAATGCACGTTGTCGTCAACAAACCCGTCCTTTGCTACGTCAGCTCCAAGGACGTGATTCATTCCTTCAAAATCATCGCGCTGCGCGTCACGCAGGACGCGATCCCCGGCATGCGCGTGCCGGTCTGGTTCAAACCCACCAAGGAAGGCGTCTATCAGATCAAGTGCGCCCAACTCTGCGGCAACGGCCATTACAGCATGTCGCGCGGACGGCTCATCGTCGAAAGCCAGGAGGCGTTCGACAAGTGGCTCGCTTCCCGCCAACCCGGCATCGCTGAAAGCTTCGAGTAACCGTCACACCCCGCCTCGGCCGCGGACGCCGACCCGGGCAACCCGCACGCGACCTCTGCACGCCCCGGCGATTTGACTTTTCTCGCGCAGCGTCTCGGCCAGACTGCCCCCGCTGCACATGCAAGACCGGCCTGAACGTCTCTCGCGCACGCTCTGGATCGGCGTCGGCCTGCTGATTGTCATCCTCTGCGCCACGTATGTGCTTTCGCGCCTGGAGCCGCAGCGCCCCGGCCCGCGCGCCGTGCTGGGGGTTGTCGCCGACTTTACCCTGACCAATCAGTTCGGCGCTCCGGTGTCGCTGGCCGACCTCCGCGGCTTTGTGTGGGTGGCCGACATCATCTTCACCCGTTGCGCCGGCCCCTGCCCCCGCATGACCCAACAAATGAAAGCCCTTCAGGACGCCCTCCCGCCGGACAGCCGCGTGCGCCTGATCACGTTGACCACCGACCCGGACTTCGACACGCCGCCGGTGCTCCGCGCCTACGCCGAAAGGTTCGGCGCCGACCCGAAACGCTGGTGGTTTCTCACCGGCAACAAGCAACAAATTGCCGCCCTGGCCATTGACAGCCTCAAGCTCACGACGCTGGAAAAAAAGCCTGAGGAACGCGAATCGCCCGCCGATCTGTTCATCCACGCCACAACCTTTGTGCTGGTGGACAAACACGGGCGCCTCCGGGACGTCTTCGAGACCACGGGCGAGGACGTGGACCCGACGATTGTTCAGGCGCAAATTCTGGCGCGAATCCGCCAACTGGAACGCGAGCGATGACGATTCAGGACCTGCCCGCGCTCAACGCCGCTTTCAATGGGCTGGCCACCCTCTTCTTGCTGGCGGGCTACGGGTTCATCCGACGTGGCAACCGCACGGCACACCGCAACTGCATGATCGCTGCCCTCGCCGCCTCGACACTCTTTCTGATCGGTTACCTCACCTACCACTTCAGCGTCGCGGGCGTGACCCGATTCCGCGAGCCCGCGTGGTTTCGTCCGATTTATCTGACCGTGTTGATCACCCACACGGTGCTGGCGGCGGCCATCGTGCCGATGGTCCTGGTGACCGTTTTCCGGGCGTTGCGAGGCCGCTTTGAGCTGCACAAGAAAATTGCCCGCTGGACCTGGCCGCTCTGGATGTATGTCTCGATCACCGGTGTGCTGATTTACCTGCTCTTGTATCAAATCTTCCCGCAACGCTGAACGCCTCCGTTTCAGCGCTGCGTCCGCCCACCAGCGCCCAGCGCGATTCCTTCCGCGGCACTCATCGGTTTCCGCTTTCCGAGCAAGCGCTGCGACGAGGCGATCATCCTCGAAGCTGCACGTGCCACACGCCGAGGTCGCGGGACCGCGGCAGGAACAGGGATTCAACACGAATTTTTCCTGAAAAACCGCCTTCTCCCGCCGGGGTGAACCGCCGTTTCTGTGAAAAAACTCCCTCCGTGTCGTTCCGTGTTTCATCCGTGGCTCAACTGCCGTTTTCAGGATCATCACGGTGACGTCTCCCGTCCCGGGCTGGCGTTTTTTTTTGCGGATGCGCAATTCGCAACAGTCGAGAGCAAGCCGCTCGCGGCGCGCTGGTTCAGAAAACCCTGAAAAATCGCGGCTTTTGAGGCGCTGTTTTCAAGCGGCTGCCCGTGGCATCGGCGGTGCTTGGAGCGCGCCAGACGCTGCGGCGCGCCTCGTTGCGCGTGCCGTCGGCGGGGAATGACCATGAAGAAAATCGAAGCGATCATCAAACCGTTCAAACTCGAAGAGGTCAAAGACGCTCTGGCGGAAATCGGCATCGAGGGCATGACCGTGAGCGAGGTCAAGGGGTTCGGCCGCCAGAAGGGTCACACCGAAATTTATCGCGGCAGTGAATACACCGTGGATTTTCTGCCGAAGATCAAAATCGAGATCGTGCTGCCCGACGCGCGCACCGACGCCGCGGTCGCGGCCATCATCAAATCGGCCCGCACCGGCAAGATTGGCGACGGCAAGGTCTTCGTGAGCACGATCGAACAGGCGGTGCGAATTCGCACCGAGGAACGCAATGAGCAGGCCATTTGAAACCGCTTTTACCCTCCGCACCCATTCAACCATGAAAAAAATCCTGTTGTTCTCCGGTTTGATGCTGGCACTAGCGCTGGGCACTCCAACGCTGACGACGGCGCAGGAAGCTTCTGCGGATGCGAGTTCGGCGACCGCAGCGGCGACCGAGCGTTCGATTTTGGAACGGCTCGAAGACCTGGAAGCCTACGTCAACAACGTGGCACGCAACGCTTCCACCAATGCGCCCTCAAAAATTCCGGGCCCCGGCCCCGGTCACAACGCCTGGCAAATGACCGCCGCGGCGCTGGTCCTCTTCATGACCCTGCCGGGTCTGGCGCTGTTCTATGGCGGGTTGGTGCGACGCAAAAACGTGCTCTCCGTCATGGCGCAGTGCCTGGGCATTGCCGGACTGGTGACGATCTTGTGGTGGTTGTGCGGTTACAGCCTCACGTTCGGAGCGGGCAAGCCCTTCATCGGCGGCTTTGACTACGTGTTTTTCAAGGGCGTCACAGGCTCGGAGGTGGGCCAGGGCAGCAACTGGATTTCGAACAACGTGTGGGCCATTTTCCAGCTCACGTTTGCAATCATCACCCCCGCCCTGATTGTCGGCGCGATTGCCGAGCGCATGAAATACTCGGCGGTGCTCCTGTTCATTACCCTGTGGATGTTCGCCGTGTATTTCCCGCTGGCCCACATGGTTTGGGCGGCTGACGGCCTGATGTGCGGCCCGTTGAACCCGAATGCCAAGATCAAGGCGCTCGACTTCGCCGGTGGCACCGTCGTGCACATGTCCTCTGGTTGGTCGGCGCTCATCTTGTGCCTGATTCTGGGCAAGCGCCTGGGCCACGGGCGCGAACCGATGCCGCCTCACAGCATGGTCTTGTGCATGATCGGCACCGGAATGCTCTGGGTGGGCTGGTATGGCTTTAATGCCGGCAGCGCGCTGGCGGCCGATGGCATTGCTGCGAACGCCTTCACCACCACCACCCTGGCGGCGGCGACCGGCGGTTTTGTCTGGGCCATGGCCGAATACGTGTTCAAGGGCAAACCCAGCGTCCTGGGCTTTTGCTCGGGCATCGTCGCCGGGTTGGTCGTTGTCACCCCGGCGTGCGGCTTCGTCACCCCCTCGGGCGCGATGCTGATCGGCGTGGTGGCCGGACTGATTCCGTTCCTCGCCTGCTGGAAACTCAAAAACTGGCTCGGCTACGATGACGCCCTCGACACTTTCGGCGTGCACGGCGTCGGCGGGACGCTGGGCGCACTCATGACCGGGTTGCTCGCCACTCCGAAAGCCAACCCGGTCGTCGAGAGCGTCGCGCAGGGCCTGATGATGGCGCAGATCAAGGCCATCGTGGTGACGATCTTCCTCTCCGTCGTGGCGACGACAATCATTGCGTTGCTGGTCAAGGCGACCGTCGGCCTGCGCGTGTCCGAGGAAGTGGAGGTGGCCGGGCTGGACCTCTCCGAGCACGGCGAAGAGGGCTACCACCAGGCGCGCGGCTGAGCACTATGCGCTGGACTTTGTGATTTCGCTGCGGTCATGCTGCGCGGCCTTTAACCCGGCCGGCAGCATGACCCGGCGATTCAAACCAAAACCAAACCAAAACCAAACCGAACCAAACCAACGAAACCTATGAGCACTCCCAAGAGCGTGATTGAGATGGCCAAGAAGGCGGGCGCGAAGATGATCGACATCAAATTCGTGGACACCTTCGGCACCTGGCAACACTTCACCTGTCCCATCCGGGAACTGACCGAGGAAATTTTCACCGAGGGTCTGGGCTTCGACGGCTCCAGCATTCGCGGTTGGAAAAGCATCGAAGCCTCGGACATGCTCGCCATTCCCGACCCGGCGACGGCGTTCATTGATCCGTTTTGCAAGGAACCGACGCTGTCGCTGACCTGCACCATCGCCGAAACGGGCACCCGTGAGCCTTACTCGCGCGACCCCCGCGGCATCGCCCAAAAGGCCGAGCGATACCTCGTCTCCACGGGCATCGCCGACACCGCCGTATTCGGGCCGGAGGCGGAGTTTTTCATCTTCGACAACGTGCAGTTCGACTCCAGGAGCAACGGCACCTTTTACACCGTGGACTCCGACGAGGGCGTCTGGAACACCGGGCGCGAAGAGATGCCCAACCTGGGTTATAAAATCCGCCACAAAGAGGGTTATTTCCCGGCGCCGCCCACCGACACGCTGCAGGACATCCGAACGGAAATGGTGTTGGTCATGGAGCAGGCCGGGTTGCAAATCGAACGCCAGCACCACGAGGTCGCAACCGCGGGCCAGGCGGAAATTGACTACCGCTTCGACACGCTGGTGCGCTCCGCCGACGCGATGATGGTTTATAAGTACATCGTGCGAAACGTCGCGCGGCGCCACGGCAAAACCGCCACGTTCATGCCCAAACCGCTCTTTGCCGACAACGGCAGCGGCATGCACACGCACCAGTCGCTCTGGAAAAAAGGCAAACCGCTCTTCGCCGGCAACGAATACGCCGGTTTGAGCAAGCTGGCGCTCTACTACATCGGCGGTCTGCTCAAGCACGCCCGCGCGCTGTGCGCCTTCTGCAGCCCCACAACCAACAGCTACAAGCGGCTGGTGCCCGGCTACGAAGCGCCGGTGAACCTGGCCTACAGCAGCCGCAACCGCTCCGCCGCCATTCGCATCCCCACCTACAGCGAAAGCCCCAAGGCCAAGCGCATCGAATACCGCCCGCCGGACCCCAGCGCCAATCCGTATCTGGCCTTCGCGGCCATGCTCATGGCGGGGCTTGACGGCATTCAGAACAAAATTGATCCGGGCGAGCCGGTGGACAAAAACATGTATGAGCTGCCGCCCGAGGAACACGCCAAGATTCCGCAAGTGCCCGGCAGTCTGGAGGAGGCGATTCAGGCCCTTGAAAAAGACCACGAGTTCCTTCTGAAGGGCGACGTCTTTACCCAGGACTTCATCCAGACCTGGATCAGCGCCAAGCGCAAGGAAGCCGACGCCCTCCGGTTGCGTCCGCATCCGTATGAATTTTTCCTCTACTACGACGTGTAATTTCTCACACGCTCGGCAGGGGAAATGCGAAACGGCGCGGGTGGTTTGGCCCGCGCCGTTTTTTCCCGTGAACCATGCACCGCGCCGGGAGCTCAACGCATCGTACTTGTGCTCCGGGCGACTCTCAACGTCGCCGACCAAACCGTTGAAGAAATCCCTGAAAGACCCGGGCGCGATTGCTCCTCAAGCGGGCACGATGTTCGCGTCAGCCAGCCTGCATCACCGTACCGTCGCTCGCGCCGCCAGTTTTCTCCTGGCCGATCGCTTCGCACCAATTCGAACGACTTGATGCGGAGTGCTTTTTTGGAGTAATGCCAAATCTCGGCAGATCGCTCCCAGATCACCATGAAACTTGCGCGTGTGGGCCATCCGATGCCGACGCACTTCCGCAACAATCGGGTCTTTCATGGTTCCGTCTGTAACAGTTTGTCGGGTGAACAGATTTCGTATGGATCATTGCACGCCAAAGCGTCTCCTGCCAGATTTTCCCCATGCGAAACTCCGCGCCCCTGGCCGTTTCCCTGACCGTCGCCTCCTGCGCCATCGCACAGGACGCCGTTCTCCAACAACTGGTTCGTGAGCGCGTTGCCGCGGCCTACCCGTCGCTCTTCGACCTCTATCGCCACTTCCACGCCAATCCCGAACTGTCCGGTCACGAGATCAAAACCGCCGCGCGCCTGGCGGCGGAACTGCGCGACGCCGGCTACGACGTGACCACCGGTGTCGGCGGTCATGGCGTCGTCGCCGTGCTGACCAACGGCGCGGGCCCGACCGTGCTGATTCGCGCGGACATGGACGCGCTGCCCGTCCGCGAACAAACCGGCCTGCCCTACGCCAGCACGGTGGTGACCAAAGACGACGCCGGGCGCGAGGTGCCCGTGATGCACGCCTGCGGACACGACTTCCACATGACCGCGCTGGTCGGCACCGCGCGCGTGCTCGCGCAATTGCGCGAGCGTTGGCGCGGCACGCTTGTGCTCATCGGCCAACCTGCCGAAGAAACCGGCCAGGGCGCCCGCGCGATGCTGCGCGATGGCCTGTTCACGAGGTTTCCCCGACCGGATTTCTGCCTCGCGCTCCACGACAAGGCCGACCTGCCCGCTGGCGACGTGGCGTGCGTGCCCGGCCCTGCCTACGCCAACGTGGATTCGCTCGATGTGATCGTGCGCGGCGTGGGCGGGCACGGCGCCTGGCCGCACACGACCAAAGACCCGATTGTCCTCGCCTCGCAGATCGTGCTGGCCCTCCAAACCATCGTCAGCCGTGAAACCGAGCCCGGCCAACCGGCGGTCGTGACCGTCGGCGCCATTCACGGCGGCACCAAACGCAACGTGATCCCGGACGAGGTCACGCTCCAGCTCACCATTCGCACGTATTCGGAGGAGGTCCGACAGCGCACGCTCGAAAGCATTCGGCGCATCGTGCGCGGTCAGGCGCTGGCCGCCGGCCTGCCGGAGGAGCGCCTGCCCATTCTCCAGCAGCCGGAAGATTCCTTCGCTGTGCTCACCAATCACGTCGCCCTCACCCAACGGCTCATGACCGTGTTCAAAGCTTGGTTTGGCGAACAACACGTGCACCAGGCCAAACCCACCATGGGCGGGGAGGACTTCTCCGAATACGGGCGCACACCCGAACAGATTCCCATCTGCATCTTCTGGGTCGGCGCCGTGAACCGCGAAAAATTCGAACAGGCCCGCCGCACCGGAAAACCGCTGCCGTCCTTGCACTCGCCCTTCTGGGCGCCCGATCCCGAACCCACGATCAAAACCGGCGTGACGGCGATGTGCGCCGCCGCGCTCGACCTGCTCGCGCCCAGGTAGCGCCCGCGCGCAAGCCTGCCTCCCTGCTTCCGGCAGCACTTCCGCATTCTCGCGCCACTCCTCCCGTTCGTCGGGTTGCCGTTCGAGGGGGACGAATCGCTCCCCTTCCAGGCTCAAAAAAAACAACTTCGCTCCGTCGCGCCCACGCGTTTGCTCGGTGGCTCGGGCTGCTTTCTCTACCGGGTGGCGGACCGCACGCCAAAGCGATCCAAAATTTGTTTTTGCACCGCGTCCCAATCCTGACCGCTGGCCTCTTTCAACCCGGCGGCCAAGCCGCTGACATACGCCGCCGCCGCCGATGTGCCGCGCACGTAATACGAGCGACCGCCATAACAAAACACATCCGAGTCCGGCGCGGCCACATCCACAAAGCTCCCGTGGTTGGCGTAAGGGGCAATTTCTCCGCCCCTGCCCGCACTCACGGCGAGCACGCCGGGATACGCCGCCGGATAAAACGGCGTGCTCACCGGCTCGTTGCCCGCCGCCGCAATCACCGGAATGCCGCGCGCCCGCACCGCCTCGATCAATGCCTGCAAAAATGCACTGTCGCCCGGCCCGCCGAGGCTCAGGTTGATGAGGTTCGCGCCGTTGTTGACGGCGGCCACAATGCCGTTGGCCACGTCATAGGTCGTTGTGGTGGCATTCGCGCCGTAAACGTCCACCGGCAGGATTTGCACCGACGTGCTGCCGCGCGTGGCGGTTTGCAAACTGCGCAACATCATGTTGGCCATCGCCGTGGCGTGCGTGGGGACGGCACTGGCCGGGGCGGCAACGCTCTGGCCAACCACGCTGATTGGCGCGCGCAAGAAACCGTTCAGTTCGCCGCAAAGCTCCTGCACCGGCGTGTCCACAAGGCCAATGACGATTTGCCCCTCGCCTGCGGGCGGGTTGAGTTTCAGCGACGGTGTAGAAGCGGCGAGCGTCGCCTCGGCCGGCATCGGCGGCGGATCAATCCAGTAGTTGTAATCCACCGCCGTGACCTCCTCGTCGAGCACCAGCATCGCGCGCGCTGCATCAGCGGCATCGGCATCCACGAACTGCAACCGGCAGACCCGCAGATTTTCGATGCAGCCGATTACTTTGGCACCGAGCCGTGCCGCCAGTGCCTGCGCGTCGGTGCCGTCACGAAGTTGGACGACCAATTCGTTCGGAATGCGCCGCGAGCGTCCGGTGTCCCGAAACGCGCGCACCAATCGTGTCGCCTGCCTGACATCGGAACGGAACACGTAAAGCCGCGGGCTGCCGTTGGTCTGCGGCACAAGCGAGAAATTCAGGTCGCCGAGTAACAGGCGCAGCCCCTCGCCCGGCGGCAGATTCTTGAACTTTGCCGAGGCGGTGTGGCGCGTGCCCGGCTCGACGTAAACCTGCCAACCGGTTTCGGCAGCGAGCCGCTCCAGTAACAAACCCAGGCCGAACCCGCGCACGTCCGCCTCCAGACGATGTCGTTCCTTGTCCCAGACGAGTTTCTGGATCGGACGGTTTGCGGCGCTGGCGGCGGCCAGGCCCAACAGCAGCGCCACGGCCGGCGTCAGTCGCTGAAGCAACACGCGCATTCGCATCATTTGACGCTTTCGACAATCACGAGGTTAAAACGTTTCAACCCGGACTGCGCCCGGGCGGTTCAGGGCACGGAGCGGACGCGATAAAATCGCGTTTCGGCGGCGTTGTTGGTCTCGGCCCAGTGCGCGGGCGAGTGCGTCGGCACCACTGCGTCGCGCACGGTGTAACCGCTCGCCGGATTGGTCGAGCTGAGAATCTCATAGCGCCGACCTGCTGTCGCCGGCCAGGAAACCGTGGGCGCACCCGGCGCAATGGCCAGCGCAAACGGCGCTTCCTCGCCGATGATTCGAATCCATCGCGTTGCCGTCCGGTATTGCCGTCCGTCGGTGCCGGTCACCACCGCGAAGAACGGGTGCAGGCCGATGCCCAGGTTCGTCGCCGCCACCGAAAACGTCGCCGAAGGTTGGTTGCTGACGACACCCCACGAACCTCCGGTGCTGAACAGTTCGATGTGCGAAATCGCGTTGGTGTTGGCGGCGACCTGGAACTGGAGCGTCGCCTCGATGGCCGTGTTGGTGTCGCACAACAGGCACGTCAACGTCGCCTCCAGCGGCGTGTTTTGAACCAGGACGGTTTGCGCCACGCGGGTCTGGGTGCGCACGTGGCTGCCTTCATAAGCGACGGCGGTCAACTCGTGCCATCCGTCGGTCAGGGCCGTTGTATCCAGCGCAAAGTTCAGCGTCAGATTCGTGACGCCGGCGGTCACGTAGATGTGGTTGCGCGGTTGCAGGTCATTGAGGTTGACGTCCAGACGGTTGGTGCCGGCGTCCCAGATCGTAAAGCCGCTGGACCCGCTGAGAGCGACCTGCACTTGCGCCTCAGCCCAACCCGGACTGCGCGGCAGCAGATTGAACTCGCCGGAGTGATCGTTCGGGCCGTAGATGAATGTTCGATAGGGCTCGTCCTCGTGCATGTTCACGTCGTCCACGGCAATCCCGTCGGGCTGCATCAACAGGGCGTTGGTCTGAATCGCATCCAGAAACGCACGCCCAAATTCGTTAAACGGCGTGCCGCTGACCGTGTTGGTGAGGGCGACGGTGACAACCTGGCCATTGGTTTTGATGACGATGCACTCCAGAAACGCGCCGGCCGGCACGGTGACCCAAGCGTTGGTGATCCGGTAGGCGCGAATGCCAAAGACCACCTTGTCGAGAAAATTGCTGCGCGCGGCGTGGAGAAACGTCGTGAGCTCCGTCGCGCTGCCCACGTTGTGGCTCACCGCCAGCGAGGTGTCCTCACCCGGTCGCGACAGGTCGAACGACTGCAGGTTGACCCGGTCGCCGACTGCGCTGGCTGCAACCCGGGTCTGATTGGTGTGAGCGGGTGCGTTGAGCCGGAGCGCGAGGTTGGAGGCGATTGTCTTGAGCGTCGCGCCGGGCGGCACGGTGTAGTTGGTTTCGATGCCGTTGAGCGCCACCGAAAGCAGGTTACCCGGACGGGGCGCGATGTTCGTCAACGTGAGGGCGAACAGACCGTTGACGAACAGGTCCACCTGAGCGATCGGGCGCATGGCGTCAGCCGCCTCAAACTGCACCGTGAGATTGGTGACGCCGCTGAGCACGGCCCCGGACGGCAACCCAATCCAGGTGCCCGCTCCCGGCCGGGCGAACGGCGCCGACAAAGGCTCGCCGACGATCACGCCCTGGTAGGGATTGGTCAGGCTTTGGTAGTAGCACTCGGCAATTGAGAAACCGCGTGCCTGATAAAAAAAGTGCTGCGCGTTGGGAAACTTGGCCAGGTAGGCGCACGGTTCGACCACCGTTCCGTG
Source organism: Verrucomicrobiia bacterium (assembly GCA_026414705.1). Lineage (GTDB taxonomy): Bacteria > Verrucomicrobiota > Verrucomicrobiia > Limisphaerales > JAOAIM01 > JAOAIM01. The sequence continues at coordinate 22,256 of JAOAIM010000031.1, forward strand.
GCTGGCCGTCGCCCCTGCGTTGAGAAAATCCAGCGCATCGGTATGACCACTGTTCTCGAACAGATAACCGCCGAAGGAGGTCACATTGTCGGCCATCGCGCCCGGCGCAAAAATGTTCGTGGCGAGGCTCACGATCTGATCGCCGCCGGCGTAACCCTGCAACGTGCCCATGCCCAGCGGCGTGGCGGTGTTGGTGCGCAGAATCGTCATGCCGCCCCGCAAGCGCGCGTTGAGCAACGCGCTGTCAAACACCGCGCGCCGGATGCGCCGCAGCCGGTCGGTCGGGCTTTTGGCGAGCGCGACCGTTTGGGTCGGGAACGTGAAGTCCGCCACGACGCCCCGGTCCACGACGGCTTTGGCCTGCGCGAGGTTGCTGGCCGTGAGCATCATGACCAGCCAACTGTTGCTCGCGGCGCTGATGGGCGGCGTCTGGCGGAAAATCCCCTCGCTGCCCGCGTAGGCGTTGGCGCTGCCCGGCGGCAGGTTGCACGAGGGCAGCCCGGCCGGGCAAACGATGCAACCGTCCGGCTTGAAGCCGTAAAACAGCGCGGCGGTGGTGCTGTTCACACCGTTTTCGAGCGGCGGCCCGTTGGTGTGGATGACTCGATACGGGATGTCCATCGAGAGCACGACGTAATCAACCTGGTTGGTCAGGCTGCGAGCTGCGAGCATCGCCTCCAGCGGCGCGCGCAGGAGCGTCTCAAAATCGTTGCGCGTCCAGGTCACGCTGTTGCCCGACCAGTTGATGCGCAGGACGTTTTGGGGCGGCACGCCGCGCCGCTCGCAGTAGTAGTTGCCGAGTTGGAGCGAGTTGGTGCTGGCCTGATTGACCACGACCACGGTGTTCAGGCCGCTGCCGCCGGCCCAGAGCTGCCAGCCCCAGGCAAACAACAACACCCCGACAACGCGGTGACAGATCGTGCTCATGCGCGAATCTTCGTTCAGGAGAGCCGGCCAGTAAAGGGGCCGGGCAATCCTCGGCCGTAAAACGGGTTTCGGCGGGCGAGGAGGAGAGCCCGCCCGGTCCTGAATGCTCCAACCCCCGTCGCCTCGGGGTCGAATCACTCGCGCCAGCCGTGGTTTTCGCGAACCTGGATCATCGCCGCCAGGATGTCGTTCCACGTCTGTTGCCGCATCAGCACCTCGTTCGGGAACATGCAGCCGTCCCAGCAAATGTGGCGAATCTTCCGCGTGACCTTGCCGGCCTCGTCGCGCAGCCAATAGCCCGAATCGCGCGGGATGTTGAGCTTCCCGTTTGGATCGGTGGCCAGGCAATGCTTGCCGGTTTTGTCGTGCGTGCCGCTGCCTTTGACGGTCGCATCGTTTTGAGCGACGTGAAAATCAATCGTCCACGGGCGCAGCGCCCGGGTGAGCTTCTTCATGGCCGCGTGGAACTGGTCGGGTTGCCAGCGGAAGTTTTCCGGCACAATCCGGTGTTCGGGGGCGTTGTAGCCCAGCACGTAAAGGAGCGTGTGCGCCATGTCCGCCTGGAAACCCACCACGCGCGGCTGGCCGACTTCTTCGAGCAACTGCACCATGTATTTCCAGGAGTGCATGCCGCCCCAGCAAATCTCGCCCTCGGCGGCGAGCCGTTCGCCGTGGTCTTTGGCCACTTTGGCCCCTTCCTTGAACGTTCGGGCGATGAGCTTGGTGTTGCCCTTCGGGTCTTTGGCCCAATCGCCGACGCTGCATGCCGAATCAATGCGCACCACGCCATACGGACGCACGCCCAGCTCGCGCAATTTTTGGGCGATGCGACAGGCTTTGGCCACGGCGGTCACCCAGTTTTTGCGGCGCGTTTCGTCACCCATTGCCGAGCCGTCAAACCACACGGGTGCGACCACCGAACCGACAACAAACCCCCTGGCGCGGATTTTGTCCGCGAGCGCCTTGATGCCATCGTCGCTGATGTCAATCGAGATGTGCGGCTCGTAGAGGAACAGGTCCACGCCGTCGAATCGAACGCCGTTGACCTCGGCCTTCGCCGTCAGGTCGAGCATCGTGTCCAGGTCAATGCACGGCTCCGCGCCGGGACTGCCCTTGCCCACCAGGCCGGGCCACATGGCGTTGTGCAGTTTCGGAAAATTGTTGGGTTGCGTTGTTGTCTTCATGGTTCTGCCCTGCGAATCAGCCGACCGACGTTAACCGGCGCGCTTTTGCGATGGCAACACTCGATTTGCAGACAGCCACCGTGGAATCGTGCGTCGCACAGAAACAGGTCGCGCCCGTCACCGTCCCCTGCCCTGCCCCGCCCCGGTCCGACCGCTCCGCTCCCCGCGAGCCACCGTCACCACGATGCGGGCGATTTGGGATGCGCGCCGAAAAATCGCGCGACTGGTTGGCGCGTCCAACTGGGCAACGTCCAACTTCCTGCGCGAACCGTCGGAGCCAACGACCACCACGCCCGCTCTTTCTCCTCGTTGATAAATGACCGGGATGCCGCAGAAGGTAAACGCCAGCGCGCCGGTGGGCAGACGCAGCCGTTGCTCGTTGCCGGATAAATCGAACCAGCGAAACTCGGTCGGCTCGCGCAACCATTCGTCTTCGCGCAACAGCAGCGGGCGGAAGCGAATTTGCCCCGCTTCGACGAACACGCCCAGTTCGCCCCAGCGGCAAAGGATGTCCTCCTTGACCTGTCCGGTGAGGCCCGGCTGTCGCGCGCCGCCCTGGCCGGGCGTGTGTGAATACGGGTCCATCGGAAACGCGCCATACGCCGCGGGCGTTTTGTGATCGCCCAGTCCGGCGCGAATGTCGCGGTAACATTCGGCGAGTTCGCGGCACACGGCTTCCGGCGCGCCCGATTCGACCGCGCGGAAAAACGCCTCCTGCGCCGCCAGCAAAAGCTTCGAGACCATGTGCCAATAAATGCAGCCCAGCCCCTCGTAGCCGAAAAAAGTCCCGGAGCGGCCGGTGAACGATTGGTGGTCGAAGACCTCCTCGAAGAGTTGCAGCACCCGCCGCGCGTCCTTGCGAACCAGCCGCGCGTAACCGGCGGCGCTCAACTCGTCGAGCTTCCGGCGCACATCGTTGGCGTTGCGAATTGAGCCATGAAAATGAAATCGCCCGGCCACGTCGCGCTCGATCAACACGCGGTTGCCGTCGGCCACCAGCCGTCGCAACAACGCCGAGCGGGCCACCGCATCGGCCGGGATGTTGTTCTTCTCAACGAACCGCGGCAGCCGCCGGTCCGGATACAGCAGGTAGCTGTGTTGGTCAGCTCGGTAGAGCGCGCTTTGGCGGAGCGCGCGCAGCAGGCCGAGGGACTCCTCGGCGGAAAGGCAGCCCGAGCTGAGGGCGGCGACCTGCCCCTCGAGCATCAGGTAAAGCCGGCGAATCGGCAGCGCGTCGCCTCGCTCGAAGCTCACCAGGTTGTAAGCGTGAAACAGCCCGTCAGCTCGGCGGTTGGCGCGGATGGAGTGATCCAGCCATGCCCGCGCAACGTCGAGAAAGTCCAGGATTTGGTGCGCGCCGACGGCTCGGGTCTGGCCGGAGAACCCGCGCTCGTAAAGGCGCTGGCGATACGCGCTGCCGGCGCGGCCCAGCGCGTCCAGAACGCGCTTGCGCTCGCGGTCGCTGATGCGCCGGGCGAGCAGGCCGCGATGCCGCGCCAGCGCGTGATGCACGGCGTCAAACCACGCCACCACTTCGCGCGAGACGGCGTAGCTGGCGTCGGGCTGCACCTCGAACAGCCGACGCACAAACGCCAGATGCCGTCGCAGGTAACAAAGCGTGACGACCGAGGCGCCGTTGCCGACCAGTGCATTATTGGCATCGTTCCACTCCGGCCGCTGCGTGTTGAGCCAGATGCCCGCTTCGGGGATGAAGTTCGACAGCTTCGCCAACACCGGCACGAGGAGCTTTTCGGTCAGGTTTACCAGCCGCACCCGGCCTTGCGCGTCGCAGAGAAGCTTGCCGTCCGCGCCCACTTCCCGCACGCGCGCCGCAACGGCCCGCTCGGTGTCCACATCGAAGACGACGGTCTCGCGCGGATTGCGGAGCAGTGCGGCGTAGGGCTTGATGCGGTAGGGCACGTTGGCGTAAGCGAAGATGGGTCGCGCCAGCCAGGCGTGCAGCGAGCCGGGTTCGTGGCTCTCCAAAATCTCCAGCAGCTTGAGCAAGTAGATGATCTGGTGGTCGCCCCAGTAGCCGATGAATGACCACGGATCGTGCGGATCGGCAACCTCCCATTCGATGCCGTCGCGGGTGACGCGGTAGGGGTTGTAGCCGTCGGCCGTAGAGGCGTTGAGAAAGCGGCAGACCATGCCGGAGGTGAATGCGGGAAACGAACGCGCCAGTGCTTCCCAGTTCTGAAAGATGTCGCGCCAGTTGCCCTCATACCAAAACGCCCGCCGCCCGTCAGGCCGCAGCGGCGCAATGGAAAAACGATTCCATGGGCGGCTTGGATCGCCGTGCCGGCGGCTGAACGTCAGCGGGAGGTATTCGCGACAAAGGCGTTCAAGGTGTGGGTCGCCGGTCGCAGCGGCCCGAGCGACCAGTTGCGGATACGTCACGCCGGGCTTCAGTCGCCGGAAAAACGCGGTGTGGCGCGCGGCCACCAGCCGGTTGGCACGAGCGACAAACGCGCGCAAATCGCCGGGGTCAATCGCGTAGCCGTGCTCAAACACGCCCCCGCGCATGATGTTGAACAGAACGTTGTTGAAGTGGCGCGCGTCGGCAACGAGGCGAGCGGTCCGTTGCAAACCATCGGCGGTGGCGACAAGACGATGCACCTCGCGCGTGTTCCGCTCCACGTCGGCCAGAACCAGCCGACACAGCCGGGCCGGCTTGTGAAGCAGCGTGTTGAGTTCGGCAACCTCCGAGGGGCCGCGGTCGAGATCGGCCACGATGAGCCATTCGGCTGTCTGCCCGCGCCGCAGGCGCAGGTCGGCTTGCACGAAATACGCGCCCCGCTCGGCGCGGACATCCGTCTCGGTCCGCAGCGGTTCGCCCCGGCGGAACGCATCGAGTTGGCGCGTGGAAAGCAGGATGGCTCGCGGCTTGAGTCCGGCACACCACACGGTCGTGGCCTGGAGCGACTCCGCCGGTTCGGGCCGGTCAATCGGCACGGAACTGAGCGTGAACAGACCCAGCCCGGTTTCGACGAGCAGTTCGTTCTTTTTGTAGGCATCGGCCAGGACGCTTTTTTCGACCTGGAACTGCGCGGTCAGCCCGGCGGGCAGGAGGTTTTGCAGGCCGTCAAGCAGGCGCACGCGAACCGGCGGCCCTTCGTTGGTCAAGCACGCGCGCCGCACGAAGCCGAAGCGCTGGCTCGTGGACCACTCGTAGCGAAAGGTCAACCCCTGTCTCTTATACACATCTGACGCTGCCGACGAGCG
>JAOAIM010000321.1 GCA_026414705.1 Verrucomicrobiia bacterium
GGCTAGGTTGGCGGCATGAGAAACCGCTACACGGCTGTCATCCGGCGCGATGGCCGGTGGTTTGTTGCGTTTTGCCCGGAGGTGCCGGAGGCCAACGGTCAGGGCAAGACGCGCGAGGAGTGTCTCGAAAACCTCGCGGCGGCGATTGAACTCGTGCTGGAATATCGGCGCGAAAAAGCGCTGAAGGAAGCGCCGCGCGGCGCCGAGCAGACCTCGGTGCTGGTCTGATGAAACGCCGGGAGTTGCTGCGGCATCTGCAAGCGCACGGCTGCCGGCTGGAGCGCGAGGGCGGCAAACATTCGCTCTGGCTAAATCCCAAAACCGGCGCGGTCGAAGCGATTCCCCGCCGCTCGGAGATTGGGAAATTTTTGTCGCGAAAAATCTGTCGCGGCCTGGGTGTTCCGGAACCGAAAGGGGCGTAAGGGCTGCCCGGGCCAGCTCGGACGGGTTGCAGGTCGGAAATACAGAGGAGGGCGGACTGGAAGTCTGCGCGCCACACCCCACGAACGCGCTCACCCTCACCCTGACCCTCTCCCTCAAGGGCGAGGGAACAGTCACAGAGCGCTCCTGGATTGCTCGGGCGCATGCCGGCTCTCCATGCGCGGTGCGCGTTCTCCCTCTCCCAGCGGGAGAGGGCCGGGGTGAGGGAGAGCCAACCGATTCGAGTCCAGCTCCCGCAACGGTAAGGATCCGCCGTAGCGCAGGTTTCCAACCTGCCGTAGCGCCGATTGGAAGTCTGTCGTGAAGCGCATTCGGAGTCGGCGATGGCTCGCGGACTGCCAGTCCGCGATCCAGCAGGCTGCCAGCCTGCGCGACAAGACCCGCCGCAT
>JAOAIM010000322.1 GCA_026414705.1 Verrucomicrobiia bacterium
GCGGCTGGCCGTAGCCCAGGTTTCCAAACCGGCCGTATCGCCGACTTCAGAGCCGGGGGAAGGTCGAGATGGCGGGTGCGGTGCGGGTTTGGAAACGCGCGATACAGCAGACCGGGAAGTTTGCGCTGCGCTTTCCGAATCGGAGCGTCAGGCCGTCTTGCGCGAAGCGTTCGCCGAGGTCGCGCGGCCCGTGGCGTTCGGCGTGGGCATCATTCTCATCGTCTTCCTGCCCATTCTCACGCTCGAAGGCATCGAGGGAAAACTCTTCAAGCCGATGGCGCTGACGATGATTTTCGCGCTGCTGGGCTCGCTGCTTCTGGCGCTGACGCTCGTGCCCGTGCTGGCCAGCCTGGCCCTGGACGGAAGCTGGAGGTGGCGCACGCCCGTAGCGCAGATTTCGAATCTCCCATATCGCGGGTGTTCAACCCGCTGGCTGGCGCGGGTTATCCGGAAGCTGTGCCGATTGGAAATCGGCGATACGGCAGGTTGGAAACCTGCGCTACCCCGCATGGCGGAGCGCGAGCCGTGGCTGGTGCGATCGGCGCGGCGGCTCTACGCGCCCATCCTCGATCTGGCGCTGCGTTTCCGCGCGGTCACGGTGCTGGCGGCCCTGGCGGTGTTGGCCGGAGCGGTTTTTCTCGCCTCGCGGCTGGGCGGCGAGTTCCTGCCGCGCCTGGGCGAAGGGGCTTTGGCCATCAGCACGGTGCGACTGGCCGGCATTTCGGTGGATGAAGCCGTGGCGTGGAACGATCGCATCGAGAAAACTCTGCTCGCCGAGTTCCCGGACGAGATCGCGCACGTCTGGTCGCGCCTGGGCACGGCGGAAG
>JAOAIM010000323.1 GCA_026414705.1 Verrucomicrobiia bacterium
GGAGCCTTTCTGCTCGCCTTCGGCAAATGGCTCCTCCGCTTCGCGCACCTCCGTCCTTTGCAGGTGCCTGATTTCGAGCGCGATCTTCTCGCACAAAGCGCAGGCCAGGGCGAGCGCGCTGACGAAGGCGGCATGGCGGTCCCGGCTGATCACCTGGCTGGCGATCGGAGCCACCCGCAACCCCAACCGCTCGCAGATGGCCTGCTCCGCCTCCGGAGCGAGATGCGCCAGGTTGCCCACCGCCCCGGACAGCTTCCCATAGCGCAGATCCTCCGCCGCCTCCTCAATGCGTCGCCTCGCACGACGACATTCGTCATACCAAAGTGCCAGCTTCAGCCCGAAGGTGATCGGCTCGGCATGCACTCCGTGAGTCCGGCCAATGGCCAGCGTGTCCCGGAACTCCATTGCACGGCGGCGCAGGACTTCAAGCAGGCGGTCCATCCCCTCCAGAAGCAGCCTGGCGGACTGCTGGAGCAGCAAAGCCTGCGCCGTATCTACGACATCATTAGAAGTTAGTCCGTAGTGAAGCCAGCGGGAGGCCTCCCCGAAGCCTTTCGCCTTCAGACTTTCTGCTACACAAGTGGTAAAAGCGATGACATCATGGCGGACTTCCCGCTCGATTTCCTGGATCCTCTCCACCGAAAAGGAGGAGTGCTCGCGGAGAATCCGCGCCGCGTCTGCCGGAACCTCGCCCCGTTCGGCGAGAACCTCCGCGGCGGCGAGTTCGACCTCCAGCCACTGCTGGAACCTGTTCTGGTCGCTCCAGATGCGCCCCATCTCCGGGCGGGTGTAGCGTGCGATC
>JAOAIM010000324.1 GCA_026414705.1 Verrucomicrobiia bacterium
GCAGTTGTTGAGCCTCGCGGGGGCGATCGGGCACACCGGCACGGGCGGAGGATGCCCCATCAACTGGATTGTGCCCGCCGGCGTGAGCGTGCTGTTGACAAACGGAAACCTCGCGTTGGGCACGGCGAACAACAACACCCGCGACGCGGTCCTGGTCGAGGGCACCTTGAGCCTCGGCACCAACCAGATCACCGGCCCCGGTGTGCTCACGCTGAATCCCGGCGCGACGCTGGTCGGCAACAGCACCAATCAGTTGACCGCCGGCCTCCACACCGTCCAATACGGCGGCACGCTCCAGTTGCCCGGCCTGCCCACGTTGAACGCGGGCGACAGCTTCAAACTCTTTGACGCGACCAACACCTACGCGGGCAGTTTTGCCGCCCTCGTTCCAGCCACACCCGGTGCGGGTCTGATCTGGAACACCGGCAACCTGGCGGTCAACGGCGTGCTGGCTGTCGCGGCGTCGGTCACCACCCAACCGCGTTTCACCAGCATCAGCGTCGGGGGCGGCAATGTGAACCTCGCCGGAATAGACGGCACGCCCAATGGCACGTTCTATTTGTTGCGCTCCTCCACCATCACCACGCCGCGATCCTCCTGGACGATCGTGTCCACGAACACCTTCGACAGCAGCGGCAACTTCACCATCAGCACGCCGCTGTTGCCCGGCGAGGTTGTGATTGAGTGATTGACGCCACACGAAAGACCCCGAACACATCGCTGCGCCGCGGCTATGCCGTTCGCTGCGTCGTCATCCATGCGACTGCGGGCGAATTAGGCGGCGCGTTGTCCTGGCT
>JAOAIM010000325.1 GCA_026414705.1 Verrucomicrobiia bacterium
ACCCGCGACTCCCGAGACCCATCCCGACGAGGTCACCGTCCACGACATGAAACGCGCTCTGGACGACCCCAGCCTCGGCATTCAGGTCCTGGACGTGCGCGAGCCGGACGAATACGAGATCGCGCGCGTCAACGGCGTGCCGCTCCTGCCCCTGAGCCAGTTGGAGCAGCGGTTCACCGAACTCGATCCCAATCGCCACTACTACCTGCATTGCAAGGGCGGCGTGCGCTCGATGAAGGCGTTGCAGTTCCTGCGCGAACGCGGCTTCAAATACGTCAAAAGCGTCAAGGGCGGCATCACCGCCTGGAGCGAGGAGATTGATCCGAGCGTGCCGAAGTATTGATGCGGCAGCCCGGGCGCCCCACACGCTGCTTTCGGCGTCCCGCCGAAAACCTCGTTCAACCCGCCGCTTTGAGCCGAAAGCGCGACCAAAAGGTCAGCCCAGGGCTACGCCCTGAGTTGGCGCGCCGCCGACCCTCTCAAGCCCCGAAGGGGCACCAACAGCATTGAGCGCGCAGAGGGCGTGGAGCGTCAGAGCGTGGACCGTAGCGCAGATTGGAAAACTGCCGTGCCGCCGACTGGCAGTCGGCAAAGTCAAAGCGGCGGCACCAACACTCAAAACTCTGAACTTTGAACCTTGAACACGGGCCCTGCGTGAGCACCGGGCGAACAAGCGCGCGACTGGCGGCTTGGGCAATTCCCTCTCCCTCGAGGGAGAGGGCCAGGGTGAGGGTGAAACTCCGCGAACACCCGGACTTTTTCCTGCCCACGACACGTTCTCCCTCACCCCAACCC
>JAOAIM010000326.1:0-245 GCA_026414705.1 Verrucomicrobiia bacterium
GGATCGCGATGACCTTCAGGGCATCGATATCGGCCCCCGTATTGGGCTCGGCATTGGCGATCGCTGACTCCAGGACCTTTTTGATGATCCGCGCGGCCTTCTTTGGGCTAAAGGTCAGGGTATTCAGCGCCTCATCGACGCGCTTGCCGCGAATGAGATCTGCAACCAACCGGGCCTTTTGCGCCGAGATTCGAGCATACTTGTAGGTTGCTACAGCTTGCATCCCGCCCTCCGGCTTAACGCTT
>JAOAIM010000326.1:255-792 GCA_026414705.1 Verrucomicrobiia bacterium
GTGCGGGTCAACGCAAACTCGCCGAGCTTGTGTCCGATCATGTTTTCCGTAATAAAGACCGGTACATGCTGGCGCCCGTTATGGACCGCGATGGTCAGCCCCACCATCTCAGGGATGATCATGGAACGGCGCGACCAGGTCTTGATCGGGCGCTTGCTGTTTTGCGCCACCGCCTCCACGACCTTTTTCATGAGGTGATGATCGACAAAGGGTCCCTTGCGAATCGAACGTGGCACTGCTCAACCCCCGTGCTATTTCTGGTCACGACGGCGCAGGATCATCCGATCGGTGCGCTTGTTGTGGCGGGTCTTATGCCCCTTGGTCGGCAAACCCCATGGACTCACTGGATGGCGACCCCCGGAGGTCTTGCCTTCGCCGCCCCCATGGGGGTGATCGACGGGGTTCATGGCCACGCCGCGCACCGTCGGTCGGATACCGCGCCAGCGGCTTGCACCTGCCTTGCCGAGTTTGCGTAGGTTATGTTCCTCATTGCCCACCTCGCCGATCACCGCGCGACAGTCGATGTGGACCTTGCGG
>JAOAIM010000327.1 GCA_026414705.1 Verrucomicrobiia bacterium
CATCGAGCACACCGTCGCAAGGTCGTTCGTGGTAGTAGCCGGCCAGCGGTGTGCCGGGGGCTGGTGTGATGCTCACGGCCGCAGTGCCGAGGCGCAGGTCGGCGGCAGGCGACGCGGCCAGCGCAGTCAGGAAAACCCCGAGCACACATTCAAATGAGCGGGCAGGACGCGAGTTCATGTGCGGGAAGATTCAAGCATGGAAATCAGGCCGCCGCCAGCCCGCCATTTGGCGCGGACGCCTCTCCGGGATCCAACCTGCATGTGACACGCGCGTTGTGTCCGTTTTCAGTGGCGCCGGGCTTTGGCTCGATGGCCGAGCCTGCACATTTGACACTCGTTGAGTCTGGTTTCATTAGCACCGGGCTTCAGCCCGGTGTGCCGCGGCAACCTGCCGCGCAAGCCGTTTCAACGGCTTGGGACACTCTGCGAAAAGCCGCGAAGCGGCTCAAACGACGCTGGGCCGTTTGTGGCCGCGCTGAACCCCCGCGTTGGTGCGAGGCAAATCAGAGGCGCTGCCACCGTGAAGATTTTTCTCAGGCAGCCGCGATGCTGCCAGCCAGTTGTTGCAGCAGCTTGAGCGCGCGGTGGAGTTCGACGGCGCACCGTTTGACCGCCTCGGTGCTCAGGTTGCGCTGTTGGATCGCCTCCGCGATCAGGGAGAGGTCTTCGGCGGCTTCGAGTAATTCCTCACGCGCCCGGCGACTCAAGCCCGGTGAAGGCCCGTGCCCGTTGCCGTTGCGGCGGTGACGTTGAACCAGAGGACGCGCCGGGCCGGGGGCCGCACGCAG
>JAOAIM010000328.1:0-114 GCA_026414705.1 Verrucomicrobiia bacterium
GCCGAAAATTTAGCGGGGCTCAAGCCCGGTACCGAAGCTGCGGGCTCGTAAGAGCGGTAGGGGAGCGTTGTCTGTGGGTTGAAGTTTCACCGTAAGGTGGGATGGACTGCAGAC
>JAOAIM010000328.1:124-785 GCA_026414705.1 Verrucomicrobiia bacterium
GCCCAGACCGCCAGCTAAGGTCCCAAAATCCGGGCTAAGTGGGGAAGGATGTGCGGCTGCTAAGACAGCTGGGAGGTTGGCTTAGAGGCAGCCATCCTTTAAACAGTGCGTAACAGCTGACCGGCCGAGCGGCCGTGCGCCGAAAATTTAGCGGGGCTCAAGCCCGGTACCGAAGCTGCGGGCTCGTAAGAGCGGTAGGGGAGCGTTGTCTGTGGGTTGAAGTTTCACCGTAAGGTGGAATGGACTGCAGACAAGTGAGAATCCTGGCATGAGTAGCAGCGAAGACAGGTGAAAAACCTGTCCGCCGGAAGCCCCAGGTTTTGGCGGCAATGTAAATCATCCGCCAGTTAGCCGGGACCCTAAGGTGAGGCCGAAAGGCGTAGCCGATGGGAAGCGGGTCAACATTCCCGCGCCAGCGATGTGGAGCCAGAGTCGTGACGCAGGAGGCTAGGAAGAGCCACCTATGGAATGGTGGTCCAAGGTAGTAGGAGGGGGTGGCAGGCAAATCCGTCACCCCATACTCCGAGAGCTGATGGGGTAACTCTTCTGACGCCACACTGCCGAGAAACAACGGCGCTGGTGTTGAAACATCGCTGCCCGTACCGGAAACCGACACAGGTGGGCTGGGTTAGCAGCCTAAGGCGTCGGGGGAACTCTCCTC
>JAOAIM010000329.1 GCA_026414705.1 Verrucomicrobiia bacterium
GCACTTCCGGCTCCAGCGTGGAGGCCGAGGCCAACACGCGGCTGCCGTCGGGTGAAATGATGTTGGCGTAAATGTGCAGGTTGGTGCGGTGCACCTGCAGGCGCACGGCGCCCTGCTGGGCGATGCGCACGCGGGTCTGGCGCGCGCGACGCAGACGCTGTTCCTTCTTGTTCAACATGGGCGCGCTCCTTACTTCTTCTTGGTCTCTTTGAGGACGACCGTCTCATCCGCGTAACGGATGCCCTTGCCCTTGTAAGGCTCGGGGGGACGCACCGCCCGGACCTCGGCGGCCACCTGGCCGACGCGCTGACGGTCGGCGCCCTTGATCAGGATCTCGGTGGGCGAGGGGGTCTCGACCTTGATGCCTTCGGGCATAACCATCTCCACCGGGTGCGAAAACCCGATGTTGAGGTTGAGCTTGTTGCCCTGGGCGGCGGCCTTGTAGCCCACGCCCACCAGCGTCAGCTTGCGCTCAAAGCCCTTGCTGACGCCGATGACCATGTTGTTGACCAGCTGGCGCACGGTACCGCTCAAGGCGTCGGCCTCGCGCGAATCGTCCACCGGCGCAAACGTCAGCTTGCCGCCGTCCTGCGCCACCTTGACGCGCGGGTTCAGCGCCAGCGACAGCGCCCCCAGCGCACCCTTGACGTTGATGCTTTCCTGGCCAATCGCCACCTCGACGCCTTGCGGGATGGTGATGGCTGCCTTTGCTACACGAGACATGGGTCTTGCTCCTTCCTGCCC
>JAOAIM010000330.1 GCA_026414705.1 Verrucomicrobiia bacterium
ACTCAGGAGCGAGGGGAAAAGAGAACAGGGGAGCGTGCGCGTGTCGCGTGCCGTTTTCGGCGTCTCACTGAAAACATTTCTCAACGCAAAGGCGCCAAGACGCTAAGGCGCAGAGGGCGTGGAGCGTCGTAGCGTGGGGAGCGTGCGAGCGTAGCGCAGATTGGAAATCTACTGCGCCGCCGACTGCCAGTCGGCGAAACCAACGCGGCGAACCCAACCCTCAAAACTCTGAACTTTGAACTCTGAACTTTGAACTTTGAACCGGCGCGCGCGTGAGCCCCGGGTCATCACGTTGCCCGTGTGCGGTTTGGGGACTCCCCTCTCCCTCGAGGGAGAGGGGCAGGGTGAGGGTGAGCGCACCGCACAGCGGTAAACATCGAACAACGAACAACGAACATCGAACATCGAAGGAGGATTAGGAGCGTGGGCTGGGGGGCGTGGCGAAATTGCAAATTGCAAATTGGCAATTGCAAATTGGGCACAAATGGGGAGCGCGCGGGTCTGGCGGGCCATTTTCGGCGTCTCGCCGAAAACACCTTTCCACCGCGGCTTTGAGCGCCGAAGGCGCGAGCATGTGGACACTCTCACGCCCACGACGTGTTCTCCCTCACCCCGGCCCTCTCCCGCTGGGAGAGGGAGCATGCACCGCGCGGGTCAGAAACATCGAACAACGAACATTGAACATCGAACATCGAATGGGTCGTGGGGCGTGGGCGCGTTGGAGCGTGGAGCGTGCTTCCAACC
>JAOAIM010000032.1 GCA_026414705.1 Verrucomicrobiia bacterium
GATGTGTATAAGAGACAGCAGCCAGCCTTACAGTGACAGCGGGCGCGAGCGCCACCTTCGGAGTCATTGCCACTGGAGCGGCCCCGATGACTTACCAATGGCGCTTCAACGAAGTCCCGATTCCCGGCGCCAACGGCACCAGCTACACGCGGACCAATGTCCAGGCGGCCGACGCGGGCAGCTATTCGGTCCTGATCACCAACGCCGCCGGCGCAGCCGTCAGCGACGATGCGGTGCTCACGGTGAACACCCCGCCCACGTTGGCGCCGTTGCCGGACCGCATCGCTCACGCCGGCCAGCTCATCGCCTTCAGCGTGGCAGCAAACGACCTGGATGCGAACCAAACGCTGAGCTTCAGCCTGGAGCCGGGTGCGCCGCCCACCGCAACGATCCACCCGACCACCGGCCTGTTTGCCTGGCTCACCACGCTGGGCGACGCCAACACAACCAATTTGATCACGGTGCGGGTGACTGACGACGGCACGCCGAGCCTCAGCACCACGGTTTCGTTCACGGCCACGGTCGTGCCGCCGCCCGCGTTGGACTCGGTGTCCGTCAGCAATGGCGTCATCACGATCACTTGGAGCGCGATCCCCGGTCGCACGTATCGGGTCGAGTTCAAAGCGGACCTCGCCGCGCCGGGCTGGACGGCGCTCTCGCCAGAGGTGACGGCCGGCGGCCCGACGGCGAGCTTCAGCGAGCCGATTGCTGAAACGCAGCGGTTTTATCGCGTCGTGGCGCTGGATTGAATCACCCCGCAAGCCGTTTGCGGCCCAAAAGAAAAGTTGCCTCAGACGCGCCCTCTGATACCTTGCCGCTCCGTTTTGCTTTCGGCCCGGGCCGGGCGCAAGACGGGCGGACTTTTTGTTCGCGTGGAACGGCCTTTTTTCGCATCCGGGTGGATGCGGCCGCGTGCGCGGTCGCGCAGGCGGGTGGGCCACAACAACATCAAACCCAATCCCGTGTTTCCGCGGGATGCCCTGAGCGGGTCAGGGTTCGACAGCGAGGGCCGTCGAATGCGCGTCTCACGGCGCGCCAGCCCGCGCAGGGTTCAAACAAAGGAACATTGTGCTGAGCATTGGCATTGCGGAATTGTTGGAAGCGGGGGTTCATTTCGGACACCAGACGCGTCGTTGGAACCCCAAGATGAAGCCGTTCATCTTCGACGCGCGCAACGGCATCCACATCATTGACCTGAGCAAAACGCTCGCCCAGTTGGAGGCGGCCTGCGACTTCCTTGAAAAGCTCGTGCGCAAGGGCGGGCGAGTGCTGTTCGTGGGCACGAAAAAACAGGCCCAACAGGCCGTGCGCGAAACCGCCCAGCAATGCGGCCAATACTACGTCACCGAACGCTGGCTCGGCGGCACGCTCACCAACTTTGCCACGCTCAAGTCCTCCATTCAGCGCCTCAAGGACATCGAGAAAATGGAAGCTGACGGCAAGCTGGCCGACTACGGTAAACAGGAACAGGCCGTCATCCGCCGCGAGGCCAACCGCCTGCACAAATACTTCGACGGCATCCGCGAGATGGACCGCGAGGAGAAACTGCCCGGCGCGCTCTTTGTGGTGGACATCAAGCGCGAGCACAACGCCGTTGCCGAAGCCCGCCGCATGAAAATCCCCGTCGTGGCCATCGTGGACACCAACTGCGATCCGGACCTGGTGGATTATCCAATCGTGGGCAACGACGATGCCATCCGCTCGGTGCGATTGATTCTGGCGACCGTGGGTCAGGTCATCACCCGCGCGCGGGCCGAATACGAAACCGGCGCGTCGCGCCGTCAGCCCGAAGAGGCGGAGGCAGCGGCCCAGCCCGCGCCCACCGAACCCGCTGCCGCACCGGCCACGCCCGCCCCGGCCACCGCGGCGGTCGAGACCGTGATTCCCGGCGACGCGGCTTCCATGATTTGAAGCGGCGCGCAGGGCAGGGGAACATTTCAACGAATTTCAAACCTTTGGTGATGTATGGCTGAGATTACTGCTGCGACGGTGGTGCAACTGCGTGAAATGACCGGGGCTGGCATGATGGACTGCAAACGCGCTCTGGTCGAAGCCGGCGGCGACATTCAAAAAGCCGTCGAGATTCTCCGTAAAAAGGGCGCGGCCACCGCGGCCGTCAAAGCCGCGCGGGTCGCCCGGGAAGGCGCGATTGCCCAGCACATCGCCCCCGGCGGGCGGCTCGGCGTGTTGGTCGAGGTCAATTGCGAGACGGATTTCGTGGCGCGCAACGAGGAGTTTCGGGCCTTTGCCGAGGAGGTGGCGCGGCGTCTGGCTGCCGACCCGAACGCCACGTTTGAGAGCGAGCGCCAGGAACTCGTCGGCAAAATCCGCGAGAACATTCAGGTCAGCCGCCACGCCCGCATGGAGGTCCAGGGGCACGGCCTGATCGCCGGTTACATTCACACCGGCGCGAAGGTCGGCGTGCTGGTCGAGGTCGGCGCGGGCCGGGAGGAAACCGTTGGCCAGGAAACGTTCAAACAACTGGTCAAGGACATCACGCTGCAAATCGCCGCCGCGCATCCGAATTGGGTCACCCGAGAGCACGTGCCCGCCGAGGTCATCGCCAAGGAGCGCGAGATCGCCATGCAATCCGACCGGTTCAAGGGCAAGCCGCCCCAGGCGCTGGCCAAAATCGTGGACGGCCTCATGGAAAAGTTTTTCCAGACCTACTGCCTGGTGGACCAGGGCTTCGTGAAACAAAACTCCGAAATCAGCGTCAAGGATCACGTCGCCCAGATCGCCCGGCAACTCGGCGATGACATCACCATTCGACGCTTCGTTCGCTTTCAGGTCGGCGAAGCGTCCTGAAGCTGCGTCGAACGGCGGCGGCGTTTTGCTGCCGTCGTTGTTGGACAAGCCGCCGCTGGCGGGCCGGCGGAGCGCGCCCCGTTGCAACGGGCGCAACCTCTGAGCCGTCACGCGCGGCCGCGCGGCGTCTCGCTTGCATGAAGGGCGCCAGCCGCTCAGTGGAATGTTGGACGTGGAGCCGCCGCGCGCTGGCGCGGCACGAAACGGCCCTGTTGCTGGTGCTGGCGGTCGAGTTCATCGCCTTCAACGCGCTCGGCCCGCGGTTTGGGACGACCGACAACCTGTTCGACATCCTGCGGCACTCGTGCGAGATCGGCCTGCTGGCGCTGGTGATGACGCCCGTGATCCTGACCGGCGGCATTGACCTCTCGGTCGGCTCGCTCCTGGGCCTGTGCGCGATCGGGTTTGGCAAACTGTGGCGCGATGTGGGCCTGCCGATCCCGCTGGCTGCGGCGGGCGCGCTGGCGATCGGCGCCGCCGGCGGCGCGCTCAACGGATGGCTTATCACTCGCCTGCGGCTGCCGCCGCTGATCGTCACCCTGGGCACGTTCTCCCTGTTTCGCGGGCTGGCCGAAGCCATCACGCGCGGCGTGGACACGTTCACGAATTTTCCGGCGTCGTTCCTGTTTTGGGGGCAGGAACGGTGGTTGGGCGTGCCCGCGCAACTGCCGCTGTTCGTGGTTGTCGCGCTTGGCATCTGGCTGCTGGTCCACGCCACACGGGTTGGACGTTCGTTGCGAGCGATGGGTTTTTCGCCGGAAGGAGCGCTCTACGCCGGCATCCCGGTCGCACGGCGGCTGGCGCTGGTTTACGTCCTGGCCGGACTCATGGCGGGGCTGGCAGCGATTCTTTACGTTGCGCGGCTGGGGCAGGCTCGGGCCGACGCGGGCACGGGCTACGAGTTGTTTGCGATCACGGCGGTGGTGCTCGGCGGCACCAGCATCTTCGGTGGACGCGGCACGGTGCACGGCACGTTGCTCGGCACGGCGGCGATTGCCGTTTTGAACAACGGGCTGGTGCACGCGCGTCAACCGCGCGAACTGGCCGGCCTGCTCACCGGCCTGTTGCTCATCGTGGCGCTGAGCCTCTCGGTGTTGCCGGAGCGATTTTCCCTCTGGCGCAAGGCGTTGCGCCGACGCCACAATCCCGCAGACACTGCACCATGAAAGCCGCGCATTCGCTGCACCTGTTGCTCGGGGTCGTCCTGCTGGCCGGATGCCAGCGCAGCGCGGAGCCGCCCTCGCAGGCCGACGCTCCGCGCAAAATCACCATCGCGCTGCTGCCCAAGAGCAAGGGCAACGCCTACTTTGTCTCGTGCAAAAAGGGCGCCGACCGCGCCGCGCGCGAACTGGGCGTGGAGTTGTTGTTCGATGGGCCGACCGACCCCGATCCGGCCAAACAAAACGAGATCATCGAAAACTGGATCACGCTGGGCGTGGATGCCATCGCTGCGGCCTGCGAGAACAAGGAGGGCATCTCAACCGCGTTGCGCAAAGCCCGCGCCCGCGGCATCCGGGTCATCACCTACGACGCCGACGCGCTGCCGGAGGCGCGCGAGTTTTTCGTGAACCAGGCCACGCCCGAGGGCATCGGCAACGCGCTCATGGACGAAGCCGCCCGCCTGTGCGGGGGCGAGGGCGAATTCGCCATCATCACCGCCAGCCTGACGGCGGCCAACATGATCGAATGGCAGCGGTGCATCGAAGCGCGCCGCGCCACGCGCCACCCCAACATGAGAATGGTCGCCCTGCGTCCGTGCGACGACCTCAAAGACCGGGCGCAAGCGGAGGCGACGGCCCTGCTGAGCGCGTATCCGAACCTGAAGCTCATCATGGCGATCTGTTCGCCGGCGGTGCCGGGCGCGGCCGAGGCGGTCAAGCAGGCGGGCAAGGCCGGCCGGGTGCGCGTTATCGGGTTGGGCCTGCCGAGCGAGAACCGCCGCTACGTCAAGGAAGGTGTCACCGACACGGTGATTTTGTGGAAGACCGAAGACCTCGGTTATCTGACGGTGCACGCGGCCCACGCGCTGGTGACGGGCCGACTCAAGGCCGGCGACAAGACCTTCCGCGCCGGGGCGCTGGGCGAATTCGAGATTCAGGGCGACAACATCGTCCTGGGCGAGCCGTTCGCGTTCACCAAAGACAACATTGACCAATACGATTTCTGAGCGGTTGTCTGGCGCGTCGCGCCGTGGGAATCGGAGGACGGCGCGTTGCGCGGGCGCCTAGTACGCGGGGGATCGAACGCGTTGAGGCCGGGTGTGTGGCCGGTCAGCCCTCGTCCTCGCCCTCCCCGTCGAGGTAACGTTCAATGTGGCGGTCCAGGTCGGTGAGCGCGCCGGCGCAGGTGGCTTCCTGAACGCGTTCGACCATTTCCTGACACCACGCCTCTTCTTCGACCTGTTCGTTGATGAACCAGTGCAGGAGGACCTGGGCCGGGTAGTCCTTCGCGGCGAGGGCCGCCTCATAGGCGGTGTGGATGCCCTCGGTGTTGGCGCGTTCCATGGCCTGCGCGTGTTTGGCCACGTCGAGCAGCGCCTTGAAGTCCTGCTTGGGCGCCGGAATGGCCGCCAGCTCCGGTTGCACGCCGCGGTCAATCAGATGGTTGATGATCCGCTCGGCATGCTCCTGTTCCTCTTTGGACTGCCTGGTGAAATAGGAAGCGAAGCCGCTGAAGTTGCGATCGGCACACCAGATCGCCATTGCGTGGTAGGCGTGCGCGGCGGTCAACTCATGGTTCAGTTGACGGGTCAACTCGGACAAAACCTTCGCCGGAATTTTCGGGTTGCGCATGGTCGAGAGTTGTTTTTCCCGCTTATGCCCGACGCGGCGCGCACCCGCAAGCCCGGAGATGCTTCGCGCTTTTTCTGGCGCGTGCGGCCCGATATGGTGACGGCGTGATTATCGCACCGTCACTGCTGGCGGCGGACCCGCGCCGTTACGCCCAGGAAACCCGACGCGCCGACCGCTCCGGCGCCGAGTGGCTGCACCTGGACATCATGGACGGCCACTTTGTGCCGAACATTTCGTTTGGCCCTGCGGTGGTCAAAGCGATCCGCCCGTTGACGCGCCTGTTTTTTGACGTGCACCTGATGTGCTCGAAGCCGGAAATTTTGCTGGAGCCGTTCCGAGACGCCGGGGCGAACCAGATCATCGTGCACGTGGAGTTGGGCGAGCGCGTGATGGGGTTGCTCTGGCGCATTCGCGCGCTCGGCGTGAAAGTCGGTCTCGCCATCAATCCGCCCACTGACATTGCACAGGTGCGACCCTATTTGGGACGGATTGATCATTTGCTGGTGATGACAGTGAATCCGGGTTTCGGCGGGCAGGAGTTCATTCACGAAACCGTCCCGAAAATTCAACAGGCGGCGGCCTGGCGACGGGAACGGCAACTGAACTATCACATTGCCGTGGACGGCGGGATCAATTTCCAAACCGCTGTGGAGTGCGCGCGGGCGGGAGCGGATGTGTTTGTAAGCGGCACGGCGCTGTTTGGGCGGCGCAACTTGAAGGCGGCCGTGGCCCGGATGCGCAAGCTGGTGAGCGCCGAAGAACGCGAAGCGCGGGCGTTGCTCCGGCCGCAAACGGCCCGGGCTTGAAGATGGCGACTTCGCACCCGGAGGGCTGACCGAGAAAATCCGGCCCGAAAGGTTTGGGAGATGAAAAGCTGTGTTGCTTCCCGCGCTGATGCGCCAGAAACGAGGCAAGCCGGGTGTGGCGCGTTGCGGGGCAGCGTTTGGCTCCAGCGGGTCGCTTGACCTGGAAGGCAGTCGTCCGCAGCATGATTCACAATGAAAGCCAAAGCCGCTGAATTGCGGGCGCTCATTCGGCAATCGCATCGCCGCCCGGTCAGGCTGCACCTGTCTGACGGACGATCCTTCACGATCACTCATCCGGATTTCGCTGCGGTTGGGGAAGATGCCGTGGTGTTGCTGCGCGGGCCGGGGATTGACCTCGGCGACGCGCACTTCGCCATTTGCGATTTCGAGCACATTGTCCGCATCGAGGGGCCGTCAAAAAAGTCCAAGGCAGCGGCGTAGCCCAGCACGGGTCAAATTAACATCCGGGAAGGGCCGAGTTGTTCAAATGAGGGAGGTCGCATTGACATTTCGGGACATCGCCCGGCCCTCCTGAGCTTTGACGAATTTCATCACGTTGGCATGAGCACGATCAAATTTGGGACGGACGGTTGGCGCGCGGTCATCGCCGAGGACTTCACGTTCGAGAACGTGGCACGGGTGGCGCAAGCCGCCGCCGATTATTGGGCTGACCATCCGGTCGAGGGCGCCGAGCGCAAGGTGATCGTCGGCTACGACCGTCGGTTTTTTTCCGACCGGTTTGCGCAGCGGGCGGCGGAGGTGTTCGCCGGGAATGGATACCAAGTGACGTTGACGCCATGCCCAACGCCGACGCCCGCGGTGTCGTTTGCCGTCAAGGCCGAACGCGCCATCGGCGGGGTGATGATCACCGCCAGCCACAATCCGCCCCGGTTCAACGGCTTCAAACTCAAATCGCACTACGGCGGGCCGAGCGATTCGGCAACCTGCCAGGCCGTCGAAACGTATTTGGACCGCAACGCGCCGCGCTCAATGCCCCTGGCTGAAGGTTTGCGGTCGGGGCAGATCGTGCAGCGGGACTTGCGCCCGGCGCACTACGCGGCGCTCAAGAAGCTGGTGGATTGGAAACTGGTGGCGCGTTCACGCCTGCGCTTCGCGCATGACGCGCTGTTTGGCGTGGCGGCGGGGTGTTTTGAGCAGTTGCTCGCGGGCACAACCTGTCGAGTGACAACGCTCAACGCGCGGCACGACGTGCTGTTTGGCGGCATCAATCCGGAGCCGATCGAGGCGAACTACAAGCCCACGCAGGCGTATTTGCGACGCCATCCGCATGACGTTTGCCTGGTGACCGATGGCGATGCCGATCGTGTCGGCGGCATGGACGGGCGCGGCAAATACCTTACGACGCACAACCTCATCTGCCTGTTGCTGCATCACTTTGTCGTCAACCGGCAGGGCAGGGGACGAGTCGTCAAGGCGCTCACCACCACCTCGATGGTGGACAAGCTCTGCGCGGCGCACGGATTGCCGCTGGTGGAGACGGGCGTGGGTTTCAAGTTCATCTGCGCCGAGATGCTCAAGGGCGACGTGCTGCTCGGGGCGGAAGAAAGCGGCGGCATCGGCTTTCCGGGACACATCCCGGAGCGTGACGGGATTGCAGCGGGGTTGTTGCTTTTGGAACTGCTGGCGACCGAGCGGCGGTCCATCAACGACCTGTTGGGACGTTTGGAAAAACAGTTCGGGCCACTCCGCTACGGGCGCATTGATACGCATTTCCCGTTGGATAAACGCGTCGCCCTCATGGAGCGGCTCAAGCAAGCGCCTCCGGCCAAACTGCTGCGCTCGCCGCTTGCGGAGGTGAAGAGCTTCGACGGCGTGAAGTTCATCGCTCAGAACGGCGCGTGGCTGATGCTGCGGCCTTCCGGCACCGAACCCATCCTGCGCATCTACGCCGAGGCGCAAACGGACACAGACGTGCGGCGGCTGCTTCGGTTGGGCGTTGGGTTAACGCGCGGGGTTTAAGCGGCGCGGTTCCCAGGCGGCTCGTCCAAGCCGGGAATCCAGCCCGGTGGGAGAACCCCGCCCCACGACCGGCCTGAGCTGCATAAGCCGCTTTCGCATTCGGTGGCAAGCCGTTGAAACGGCTTTCAGGTTTCGTTGCCCCGTTCCACCGGGCTGAAGCCCGGTGTTAATGACATCAGCCCCAAGGAGCGTGAAGTTTTGCAAGTTAAGCGGCGGCGCCGGGGCGCGGCGTGGGCCGTTGGCGCGCCACTTCGGGCGGGAAATGCAGCACGCCGCGACGGTAATCTTCAATGCGCCATCCGAGAAATGGAGAGCATTTGGCCGTGGTGCCCTTGTTGCGCAACGGCCAGTAGGCGTTGAAGTCGCGCTCGATCTTCTGGAGTGCGCGGATGCCGCGGCGTGCGAGTTGCCGTGCACGCACCGTGTTGCCGGCGGCAAGCGCCTGTTGCCAGAGCATGTAGTGGCAGGATTCAGCGGCCATCCGACAGGCCAGATCGAGTTCGAGTTGGAGCACCTTGCCTGATGGCGGCGCGGGCCGCGCCCGTCGCAGCACGGCGCGCTGCTTCTCAACTTCGGCCAGGGCAGCGCGGACGCGGCGCGCTGGAATGCGGGCATAGTATTTCAGCCCGTGGCGGCAGAACAACTCGCGCAACTCCGGCGGCGGCGCGGCAATGACCGCGCCGAAGGGCGTAAAGTTTGGCTCAAAATAATTGAACCTGCGATGCGCAAAGCCGAGCGCCAGGGCCGCACGGGCGATCCGACCGGTTGGGTCGTGAAACACGTCGCGGCTGAGCACGGGCGCAAGGCGCCGTTCGTCGGCGGTTTCCTCGCACCAACTCAGGGCTGCGCCGAGCAGGAAGGGCGCGTAGCTGACGGCCAGCGGTTGCGGATGACCGCCGTCGCCCCAGTCGGTGATCAGGTAACCGAGGGCGCCGTGGCGGCGTCCGGCGCGGGCGGCGGCGCGAAGATTCACGAAGGCGTTGTCATGCCGTCCCAGCAGCGACATCCACGTGGAGGTGCCGGGACAGACATAGAAGGGGATGCCCGCTTTGGCGAACTGCGCGGCTTCCTGCTCGAAGGGATGATTTGCTTCGTAGCCCCAGTTGAGCGCAATCACGTCGCGCGGCAGCTCCGGGATCAGGTCCGGGTAATGGAGAATGATGTCGCCCCAGAACATCATGCGGCGGCCGCGGCGGGAAACTTCGCGGTGAATTTTCTTGAGAAAATCCAGATACACGCGGCCCTTGCCGAGGCGTTCGCAGAGTTCGCGGCTCTGGCCCCGGCCCAGGTCCCAGGTTTCGTCGCAACCAACGTTGAAGAAGCGACTCGAAAAGTTGGGCAACAATTCGTCGTAAAGCTCGCGCAGGAATCGGAGCGTGTCGGGATGATTCGGGGCGAGCGTGCTGGGGCGGCGGACGAAATCGCCGGTGGCCGCCTCGTAAGGTTCGCTGACTTCGGCGAGGGGCTTGAGGCGAGGGTCTTCAAGAAAATAGCGCAGGTGGCCGAAGGAGTTTTGATTCGGGACGAGGTCAATGCCGAGTTCGCGGCAGCGCGCGTCGAGGCGGCGAATTTCCGAAGCCGTGAGGGCGCTCCAGTCGCGCCAGACGGCGCGGTAACGGCGGTAGGCGAAAGTGTGCTCAAAGTAGAGTTGGAACTCGTTGATCTTGAAGTCGGCGAGGTGATCCACCAGTTCGAGCAACGTGGTGAGTTTGGGCACGCGGCCGCGAGAGACATCGAGCATCACGCCCCGTCGTTCGAAATCCGGCCAGTCGTGAATCTGAAGGCAGGGGAGGCGCTGTCCGTATTCACGCCAGAGCTGGCGCAGTGTGGCCACGGCGGCGCGAAGACCGGCCGGCTCGCCGAATTCGATGGTAATCGCGGAGGGCGCGATTTGGAGTTTGTATTCCTGCGGTCGCCGCAGCCCGGCGTTTTGATGCGCAGTGCAGAGTGGCAGGGTTTGACCTGGGCGCGGTTGCGAGGGGCGAGTTCGGATGCCGGCTGCGCGCGCGCCGGATTCCAAGCGCGCGCGGATGGGCCTGAGGTCGTTCGGCGAAGGCAATGCGGTGAATTGGACCACCAGCCCGGCAGACAAATTGCAGATCCCGGGTCGGCGCACAAGGGAGCGCGGATAAGGAAGCAAGTTCACCTGTTCCCCCACGAATCCATGTCCCTTAACGGGATGGGATCATCCCGGTTTTGCGCGCGTAGTTGAAGATGCCGCCGGCGTCAATCACGGGGCGCGCGTCGCCGAGCGGTTTGAACGTAAAAACCTTGCCGGTGGCCTGCACGGTGACGGTCGCGCGGTCGAGGTCCACGGTGACGACATCGCCGGTCTTGAGCGTGTCGCAGAGGCGTTCGTTGAGTTCGCACGGGTAAAGTTCGCCGGTGGCGATGCAGTTGCGGAAGAAAATGCGGGCGAAGCTCTCAGCAAGGACAACGCGGCAACCGGCCGAGCCGAGCGCGATGGGCGCGTGTTCGCGCGAACTGCCGCAGCCAAAATTGCGACCGGCGACGACGATCGGGTATTCGGTGTCGAGTTGGCCTTCTTTGACAAAGCGAATCGGATAAAGCGATTCGGGCAATCCGGCCAGGGCATGGGAGCCGAGCCGCTCGTATTCTTCCGGGATCGTGGGCACGAGATTGAGAAACTGCGCGGGAATGATCTGGTCGGTGTCAATGTTGTCGCGCACCACGTAAACCGGACCGGTAAACACAGATTGCATGGGGTCAGGTTGGGGCAGGGCAGGGGAGTTTTCAACGCGATTCGGGTCGCCGAATGCGCGGAGACGGGTTGCGACCTTGCCGGGGCAGGGTGCGCTTCTATAATCCGCGCGTGCTCGACATCAAGTTGATCCGCGAGAGGCCCGATTTTGTGCGCCAACGTCTGGCCACCCGCGGTGCGGGGGACGAACAACTCATTGACGCGGTGCTGGAGGCCGACGAGCAACGACGGCGCGCGCTGGCGGAGGTCGAATCGTTAAAGGCCACGCGCAATCGGGTTTCCAAGGAGATTGGCGCGTTGCTGGGGCAAAAGAAAACGGCCGAAGCCGAGGCCAGGAAACAGGAGGTCCGCGTTCTGGGGGATCGCATTGGCGAGCTGGACCGAAGGGCGGCCGAAGCGGAGGCGCGCCGCAACGAGGCGCTGTTGCGGCTTCCCAATTTGCCCCACGAATCGGTGCCCGTGGGAGCGGATGCGGGCGGCAACGTTGTGGTCCGCGAGTATGGGAGCAAGCCGGCGTTTGATTTCGAACCGCGGTCGCACGTGGAGCTGTGTGAGCGGCTCAAGTTGGTGGACTTTGCGCGCGGCACGAAGCTGGCGGGCAGCGGCTTTGTTCTGTTCACCCACTGGGGTGCGCGGCTGGAGCGTGCTCTGATCCAGTTCATGCTGGAGCTGCACACGCGCGAGCACGGTTACACGGAGGTGTCCCCGCCGTTGCTGGTGGGACCGCAGTGCCTGGAAGGCGTGGGCCAGTTTCCGAAGTTCAAGGACCAGTATTACGGTGTGGCCGAGGGCGACCGGGCGAGCGAGTTGGGAAGGCTGTATCTGATCCCGACGGCCGAGACGCCCGTGGCGAACATTCATCGCGAGGAAATTTTGCCCGAAGCGGCGCTGCCGCTGAATTACTGCGCATACACGCCCTGTTTTCGCGGTGAAGCGGGCGCGGCGGGCGTGGGCACGCGCGGCCTGATTCGGGTTCACCAGTTCGACAAGGTGGAGTTGATCAAAATCACGCGGCCCGAAGATGGATATGCCGAGCACGAGAAAATGGTTGCCGATGCGGAGCGAGTGTTGCAGCGGCTGGGCCTGCATTATCGGGTCGTGTTGCTGTGCACGGGCGACATGGGTTTTGCGAGCGCGAAGACCTACGACATCGAGGTCTGGGCGCCAGGGCAGGGGAGTTATCTGGAAGTCTCGAGCGTTTCCAATTGCGAGGATTTTCAGGCGCGGCGGATGAACCTGCGCTACAAAACGATCGCGGGTGAAAACCGGTTTCCCCACGTGCTCAATGGCAGCGGCACGGCGCTGGCGCGGCTGTTTGTGGCGCTGGTCGAAACGGGCCAGACAGCCGATGGCTCGATCCGCATTCCCGCCGCGTTGCAACCTTATCTGGGCGCAGAATGCATCGCGCCGTAACTCCCGCAGGCACAACCGCGCGATGACCCGGACCGACCCGGCCCAACGCCACCGCTGAGACGGCTCATGCGCATTCTGTTCGCGAGCAGCGAAGTTCACCCGTTTTCCAAAACCGGCGGCCTGGCCGACATGGTGGGCGCACTGGCCAAAGCCGCGGCCCGTGCCGGACACGAGGTCGGCGTGGTTTCGCCGCTTTATCGGGGTATCCGCGAGCGCTTTCCGGCGGTGCGCCGGGTGGAGTGGCATCTGGAATTGCCGCTGGGCGGTCAACGGGTTGGCGGCGAGCTTTGGGCGTTTTCGCCGGAATCGCGACTGACCTTTTACTTTGTCGGGCAGCCAGGTTTTTTCGACCGCAACGGCCTCTACAACGAGCGCGGCGTGGATTACGGCGACAACGCGGAGCGGTTTTTTTTCTTTTCCAAAGCGGTTGTGCATCTGGCGCGTTACCTGCCGTTGCAACCTGAAATTTTGCACGTCAACGACTGGCAAACCGGCGTCGTGCCCCTGCTCGTGCGCCATCAGCAGCAGGTCGAGGCCTGGTCAACGGTGCCCGCCGTCGTCTTCACCATTCACAACCTTGCCTATCAAGGTTGGTTCGCGCCGCAAAAGTTCGAGTTGCTGAACGTGTCGCCCGCCTTCTGGAGCGACGTGGAACACCACGGCGGGTTGAATTGCATGAAAGTGGGCATCGCTCTGGCCGACGTGCTGACGACCGTCAGTCCACGCTACGCGCGCGAAGTGCTCACGCCCGAATATGGCGAGGGACTGGATTGGCTGCTGCGCCAGCGACAGGCCAGGTTCTTTGGCATCCTCAACGGCGTGGACTACGACGAGTGGAAAACCACCGACAATCCCCATCTGAAATACCCGTATTCGATCCGCAATCTGAGCGGCAAGGCGCGCAACAAGGCGGCGTTGCAGGAGGAACTGGGTTTGCCGGTGCGCCCGAACGCGCCGCTGTTCGCAACCATTAGCCGGCTCACCGAACAAAAAGGCATCAGTATTGAACTGGCGGCGCTGGAGGAAATGCTGCACAGCGACATCCAGTTCGTCCTGCTCGGAAGCGGCGAGCCTCACTTCGAACGCGCTTTTCTGGAATTGGCCGCCCGCTTCCCGCAAAAAGCCGCGGTGCGACTCGGCTACGACACGCCGCTGTCCCATCGCATCGAAGCCGGCAGCGATTTTTACCTGATGCCGTCCAAATTCGAGCCGTGCGGCCTGAATCAAATGTTCAGTCTCCGCTACGGCACGATCCCCATCGTCCGGGCCGTCGGCGGTCTGGCCGACACGGTCGTGGACGCTGCCGAAAACCCGACGTGCCCCACCGGCATCAAATTCCACAGCTTCAGCGCCGCCGCTCTGGTTAAGGCGATGAGAAAGGCGCTCGCGATATTTGCCGATCCGAACCTGCTGATGTTTTATCGGCGCAACGGGATGCGAATGGACTTTTCGTGGGAACGAACGGTGCGGGAGTATGAAGCGGTTTACTCAAAGGCCAAGGAACACGGCTGAAACGCCGCCGGTTTGTGATGTAAAGATAACATACATTGTTTATACTTAAATTTCGCACGGCCTTAGGCCTTGTTCGCGCGCCGCGATTTGGCGTTCCGGTATCGAAGGTGCCTCAGCGATGGCCCCAACCGAACCGCTCGGTGATGGGCCAGTAAACGAAGAAGGATTTGCCAATGACGTTGTTGGCGGGGAAACCGCCCCAGTTGCGCGAGTCGAAGCTGTTGAGCGTGTTGTCGCCCATGACCATGTATTGGTCGGGTTTGAGTTGTTGAACCGCGTCTTGATCTGGGAACAACGGCGCCAGTCCGTAGCGACCAACCTGGCGGCCGACCAGTTCGTTGGCGTGGCCGGAATAACGGCTCTCAGCGGGAGGCTCGCGGGGGTCGAAGGAATAGACATTTTCAAAGTGCGGCGTCGAAGCATCCAGACGGCGTCCATTGATGATGAGGTGGCGGTCGTTGCCGATTTGGACGCGCTCGCCGCCGAGGGCCACGAGCCGCTTGATGTAAAATTGGTCCTGCGGCATGAGATTTTGGCCGAGCGGGCCTGGGGCAAAAATGCCGGCCGTTTGAAAGACCACGATCTCGCCACGCTTGGGCTTGCGGAAGTTGTAGGTGAGCCGATCCACGAAAAGATGGTCGCCACTTTGAACTTTGAGTCGCACGACCTGTTCGCCGCGGCGATAAACGCGGCCAAACTCAAGGCCGGCTCGCACGGCCAGGCCCTGTTTTTCCCCGCCATAATCCGGCGGAAACCAAATGGTGTGGCGCACGCCACCGATCACCAGTGTTTGTTTGATGTTGAAAATCAACAAACGCACCGGATTCCCCACGACCTCCAACGGGCCATCGGCTTTCGACCGGATGTCCAGGTAGGAAATACCGCGAAACCAGTCTCGCACGCGCGCCAAACCGGTGGGGATAGCGACCTCGGGACGATGCAGCAAATTTTCCGAGGTCACCCCGTAGAGGGTCGGCTGCATCGAACCGGTCGGGATTTTGAACGGTTGCAGGAAAAAGGTGCGGATGCCCATTGCCACCGCGATGGCGACCAACAGCACCTCAATGTTCTCGCGCCAGCCCGGGTGCGGATACGGCTTGAGCCATTTGTTGGCCGCAGCCTCCACATTGGTCATCTCGGTGCGCAGCACGGCCCTGCCCTGCCCTTCCCGAACGGCTCGCCCCAATTTTTCGCAGGCTTCCTCAACCGCGCGCATGGCCGGTTCGGTGAGCAGATCGCTCTGGGCGCGCAACAAACGATTCACGTGCCGTCGCACCGCCACGGCCTGCCGCACGGTTTTCGAGCCAAACCAGCGCAAAACGAACGGCATTCTCGGCCCGCCGGTTTTGGCCGGCCGATTGGACACGGTTTCAGGCGCTGTTTGCATCAAGCTTTCAACACTTCGATGAAGGCCTCCTGCGGGATGTGAACGCTCCCAACCGCCTTCATTCGTTTTTTGCCCTCCTTCTGGCGCTCCAGCAACTTGCGCTTTCGCGTGATGTCCCCGCCGTAGCACTTCGCCGTCACGTCTTTACGTAAGGCGCTGACGGTCTCGGAAGCGATGATTTTGCCGCCGATCGCCGCCTGAATTTTCACCTGGAACTGCTGGCGTGGAATGACCTCCTTGAGCTTTTGCGCGAGCGCGCGTCCCCGCGCCTCGGCCTTGGAACGGTGCACAATGCAGGAGAAGGCGTCCACCGGCTCGCCGTTGACCAGCAGGTCGAGTTTGATCATGTCGCTTTCCTGGTAGCCCGCATGTTCGTAATCCATCGAGCCGTAGCCGCGGGTGATGCTCTTGATGCGGTCATGAAAATCAATGAGGATTTCGTTCAAGGGCA
This sequence comes from Verrucomicrobiia bacterium, assembly GCA_026414705.1. Classification (GTDB taxonomy): domain Bacteria; phylum Verrucomicrobiota; class Verrucomicrobiia; order Limisphaerales; family JAOAIM01; genus JAOAIM01. Next base: position 15,872 of record JAOAIM010000032.1, read on the forward strand.
GCAGCGTGTGGAGCATGACGCGCCGTGTATCGAGCGTTTCGGTGTGATCGAGCGTGCCCCGTTTCTCGGTGATCAGATTCATCAGGTCGCCGATGTTTTCGTTCGGGCAGATGATGAACGCCCGCACCATCGGCTCTTCGATCTTCTCGATGTAATTCGGCTCGGGCAAAAACGCCGGATTGTCCACCTCCTTGACCGTACCGTTGGTCAGGGTCACCCGGTAAACCACGCTCGGATACGTGGCAATGATGTCCATGCCGTATTCGCGGCGCAGCCGCTCCTGCACGATCTCCATGTGCAACAGGCCCAGAAACCCGCAGCGAAATCCAAACCCCAGTGCCACGCTTGTCTCCGGCTGATACACAAACGCCGAGTCGTTGAGCTGCAGCTTGGCCATGCTCGCCTTCAACCGCTCGTAATCCGCCGTGTTGATCGGGTAAATCCCGCTGAAAACCATCGGATGCACCTCCTTGAACCCCGGCAACGGCGGCGAGGGATTCCGCGCGTCGGTGAACGTGTCGCCCATCTTCACGTCGGAGGGTGACTTGATGTTGGCCGCCACGTAGCCGGTCTCGCCCACTTCGAGTTTTTCGCGCACGAACGGTTTGGGATTAAAACTGCCGACCTCCTTGACCTCGTAGGTCTTGCCCGTGTGCAGCAGCTTGATGTGCATGCCGGGCCGCAACTCGCCGTTGAACACGCGCACGTGCGTCACCACGCCCTTGTAGGTGTCGAAAAACGAATCAAACGCCAGCGCCTGGAGACTCGGCGCGCCCGTGGGTTTGGGCGGCGGAATTCGCTCCACGATCGCCTCCAAAATCTCATCAATCCCGATCCCCTCCTTGGCGCTGCACGGGATCGCGGTTTCCGCCGGAATCGCCAGCACCTCCTCCAGTTGTTGCTTGACCAACTCCACGTTCGCGTGGGGGAGGTCAATCTTGTTGATGATCGGAATGATCGTGAGGTTTTGGCGCATCGCCAGGTGCACGTTCGCCACCGTTTGCGCCTCCACACCCTGCGAGGCGTCCACCACCAACAACGCCCCTTCGCACGCGCTGAGACTGCGCGAAACCTCGTAGCTGAAGTCCACGTGCCCCGGCGTATCAATCAGGTTCAGTTCGTAGGTCTCGCCGTTGCGCGCCCGGTAAAGCATCGTCACCGGGTGTGCCTTGATCGTGATCCCGCGCTCCCGTTCCAGGTCCATCGAATCGAGCAGTTGCTCCTGCATCTCCCGGTCCGAAATCGTCCCCGTCCGATGCAACAACCGGTCCGAAAGCGTCGTCTTCCCATGATCAATATGGGCGATGATGCAAAAGTTGCGTATGTGCGCTGCGTCCATTGAAAGCCGCGTTCCCGTTCGCGGGCGCCGCGTGCCTCGTCCCTCCCACCCGGCGCGTCCGGTGCACTTCGGCGACCGAAGCCCCGGCGCGCTGTCGCGCGCGCCCCGCGATTCGAGCGCGCCACCTTACGAAAAACTTCGGGCAAGGAAAAGACATTTGCCCCGAAGCTGAAGGCTCATCGCCCAGGGAGCGTGGCCCGTCGGCCGCCGTGTGGTTGCCCTCCCCTGCCCTGCCCCACTTTGTTTTTGAACCGCCCCACCCACCGCCCTAACCTCCGCGCATGGCAACGACGCTCAGGGTCGCCGTGCTCGGCACCGGCGCACTCGGCAAGGAACACGTCCGCATCTACGCCCAACTCGCTGCCGCCGGCCAGGTGGAACTGGCCGGAATTTACGACATCAACCCTCAAACCGCTCAAACCGTTGCCACGCGGTTTCGCACGCGCGCGTTTGCATCATTTGACGAAGCCGCCGCGGCCGCCGACGCCTTCAGCATCGTCACGCCCACGCACACCCATCACGCACTGGCCAGGCCCCTGCTCCAACAGGGCAAACATCTGCTCATCGAAAAGCCCATGACCGACAACGCCGCGCACGCCGCCGAACTGGTCGAACTGGCGCGCGCGCATCGCTGCATCCTCCAGGTCGGCCATGTCGAGCGGTTCAATCCCGTCTTTCAGTATCTTCGCCGCGCTGCGCCCGAACCGCGGTTCATCGAGGCGCATCGCCTCTCGCCCTTCCCCGCCCGCTCCACCGACATCGGCGTCGTGCTCGACCTGATGATTCATGACCTGGACGTTGTGCTCGCGTTCGTCAATGCGCCCGTCATGAGCGTGGACGCCGTGGGCATCCCCGTTTTGAGCGCCTCCGAGGATATTGCCAACGCCCGCCTGCGCTTCGCCAACGGCTGCGTTGCCAACCTCACCGCCAGCCGCGTCAGCCCTGACCGGATGCGAAAAATCCGCGTCTTCAGCGGCGGCCCAACGCCCAGTTACGTCTCGCTCGATTACCGCGCTCAGACCGGCTTCATCTACCGACTCGCCCGCCAGGACGAACCGGAAACCTCGCCCCTTAAAAAAATGCTCGCCGGCACCTTCGGCCTCGGCGCTCAGACGTCCATTGTCAGCGAATTCGCCGGCAAACGCATCGTTCGCGAGCCTGTGCCCATCACCCGCGAAGAGCCGTTGCGCCTTGAACTCGAACACTTCATCACGTGCGTTCGCGAGCATCAAACCCCCACCGTCAGCGGTGAGGCGGCTCGCCGCGCGCTTGACCTCGCTTTCGAAATCACCCGTCAAATTCAAGCCGCGCTTCCAGCCCCGGCTTCCGCACCCCAACAAGCCTTGCCCCGGGAATCGCCCCGACGCTGACGCCCGTTTTCCCGCATGAACCGCGCATGAGACCCAAATCCTTCATGCTAATCGCCGGCGAGGCCAGCGGCGACCGTCTGGCCGCCGAGCTGGTCACCGCTTTGCGCGAACGCGTCCTCGAGCGGGATGCCGTGTCCGACCCGGCCCCGCAACCGCTGCGAACGGCGTTGCCGCCGGAATTTTTCGGAGCCGGCGGCCCGCGCATGAGAGCGGCGGGCGTCGAACTCGCCTTCGACCTCACCCGACATTCCCTCATCGGTCTGTCGGGCGTGCTGCGCAAGCTGCTCGAATTCCGACGACTCTTTCGCCGATTGTTCCAACTGGCTGTGCAGCGCCACCCGGACGTCATCGTCGGCGTGGACTTCAGCGGCTTCAACCTGCGCTTCGCTGCGGCCGTGCGTCGCCATGTGCGCCGGCGCGCCGACTGGTTCCATCCGTGGAATCCGAAACTGGTCCAATTCGTTTCGCCCCAGGTTTGGGCCTCGCGTCCCGGTCGCGCCTTCGTGCTCGCCGAAAACTGCGACCTGCTTTTGAGCATCATCCCGTTCGAGGCGGCCTGGTATGCGCAGCGCGTTCCAAACCTCCGTGTCGAATTCGTCGGCCACCCCCTCGTGGACCGAATGGCACGCCTCAGAACCGCTCCAACCGAAACATCAGCCCCCACGACCTCGCCTTCCGGCCCCGGCGCGCCCCGAATCCTGTTGTTGCCGGGGAGCCGAATGGACGAGGTTCGACGTCACTGGCCCGTCCTGCTTCAAACTCTGGAACGACTCCGGCACGAAACGCCCTCCCTTCAGGCGCGCACGGTTCTACCCGACGAAACTCTGGCCGCAACCGTCCGTGCGCTCGGCACACCCCCCGCTGTTGAAATTCGCGTTGGCGAAGTCCTGCCCGCGTTGCTGGAAACCGATCTGGCCATCACCAAGTCCGGCACCGTCACCCTCGAATGTGCCGTCGCCGGTGTGCCTGCGGTCGTGTTTTACAAAACCTCCTGGGCCAACTACGCCATCGCCAAACGCCTCATCCATGTCAAACACCTGGCCATGCCCAATCTGCTCGCGGGCGAAACACTGTACCCCGAATTCGTCCAACACACCGCCACGCCGGAAAACCTCGCACGCGCCGCGCTTGAGTTGCTCCGCAGCGAGACCCGCCGTCGAGCGATCAAAGCCCGGCTTGCGGGAGTCGTCGCGTCACTCGGCCCGCCCGGCGCCAACCGCCGGGCTGCGCAAGCCATCTTGAATCTGCTGGGCACGTGAGCGGCTGCTCCGTCGAGTCACCGCTGGTGCGTGGAGAAATCAAAGCAGGAAATGCTCGCACCGCCGCGGACGTAAAGCCGGTCGCCCGCCCAGGCCGGATGTGACCAGGACTCGCCGTCCTCGAAGAGCTGCACACGAGAGCGAATCACACAGCCGTCGGCCTTCACGGACAGCAACACGCACTCTCCGTTAAGCGCCACGGCCAGAACCGAACGCCCGTCGGTAATAAACGAAGCGTGCTCGTCAAACGCCGCCTCCCCCGCGTGCCACACCGCGCGAAGCCCGCGCGCCGTGTCCAGGCAGACCAGTCCGCGCGTGCTGCCGAACACCCGATTGCCCACCGCGACGGGCGTCGCCGTCACGGGCGCGAGGTCGGAACTGGTCGCCAACGGTTCGGGCCGGATGCGCCCGGCTGGGTCGAACTCGTAGAGCCGCGCACCGTTGTTTTCTGTGGCGACGAACAGCTTGCCGTCGAGCACCAGCGGCGTGGGCACATTGAAGTCGCCTGAAAGCGGCGGTGCCCCCCGCCAGAGTCGCGCCCCGGTTTTAATGTCCCACCCGCCGAGCGATTCAGCGTCCAGGCCGACGACCTGTCGTTGGCCACCCAGAGTCGCCACAATGAACGAGCTGTAGGCCGCCGGTGGGCCCGGTGCTTTCCACCGAACGCGGCCGGTGCGCGCCTCGAGGGCGACCAACGAGGCCTGCGGCCCGCCAGGGTTGACAATGAGCAAATCATCCACGAGCAGCGGCGTCGCGCTCGCGCCCCATTGAGGCAGTCGCCCTCCGAGGTCGCGCACCAGATGACGTTTCCAAAGGAGCTTCCCGTCGCGGAGCCGCACGCAACGCAGGTCACCAAACGCGCCCAGCAACCAGACGCAGCCATCGCGCACCACCGGCGTCGCGCGCGGAAACTGGCCATAATCGAGCCGTCCCGGCGCGGGATACTCAACCAGCCAGCGCAATTCACCGGTGCTTGCGTCGAGGCACCGGAACACATCGCGCTCGTCGCCCGGGTCGCGGTCAGCCACCAGCACGCAGCCTTCGGCCACGGCCAGACCCGCCATGGCGCCGTTCAACGCGGGTTTGCTCCACACGCGGCGCGGTTGATCGGGCAACAGATCGGGCAGTCTGGGCACGCGCGCGTCCCGATTCAACCCGCGCCAGTCGGGCCAGTCAGTGCCCGGTTCGGCGGGCGGTATTGTCCCGGTGAGTTTGGAGGGCGCGCCACCTGGCTCGGGCACAAACCCGTCGCGGCTTTCCAGGGCGCGCAGCAGGCGCCGGTTTTTTCGAACCGCCAGCAACGCTTCGCGCAGCTTCTCGCGCTCCGCCAGCGGCACCCTGTTGGACACGAATACCGTGATGAACGGCACCGGCTCCGTCTGGCCGATGACGCGCAGTTCGCCCGGTTGCACGCTGCCGCAGCCCTCCAACAGCGGAAGCAGGTAGCTGGAAATCACAGCGACCGGCGGCGGGGATTCCGGGCTGTCGAGCACGTCCAGCGCGGCCTCGGCGTTGGCCGGGCGCGTTTCAATTCGTCCCGGCGGCGGGACACCGGCGGCCCTCAGCGCCGCCAACGCCGCCTCGCGCGTCTCGGCGGCGCTGGCCGGGCCAAAAAGAATTCGGCGTCCGCCCAGGTCGGCAAGCGTGCGGGCCGGATCATTGCGCCGGGCCACGAACAAGCCCGTCATTGTTGTTTTTCCCTCCAGGTCGGTGAGCCGGCACAACGCGTGCAACGGCGCCCCGCTCGAGGCCACTGCGGCCGCGATTTCCGGAGCCTTCGCCACAAGCACCAGGGGCGCATCGAACGAAAACTGCGTTTGCACGTCGGCCAACGTCTCGAAAAACTCCACGCGCATGGCCCGGTTCAGGCGTTGAGAGAGCCAGGCGGCCAGTTGGTGGTAATCCCGCTGGGCGTAGCCTTTGACGCACGCGCAGGCCAGTTCGCGGGCCAGCGGGTCCAGCACCAGCAGTGGCAGCGCCGGCTGCTGTGAGGCGTTGGATCGGTCGGACCGGTTGGATGCGTCGGATTCGCCCGGCGCGCCCGGGCGGCAGCCCGCCAGCGCCAGTAATATCCCGGCGACCGCCAACCACCAGCGGGACACGCTCGCAATCCGGACCGGAACCAGCAGGTGCATGGCCTTCGGGAAGGGAACCGATTGCGTTCGCCGCCACACGGCGTGCCCGCTAACTTCTCTTGCCGAACACGCGGACCACGTCCTTGGTTGTATCGAGCAGATAATACCGCGACCCGTCGGGGCTGACCGCGACGGTCATCCGCACGCAATCCCCTTTCATGCTCTCGGCGATGGCGACCACCCCCAGGAACCGGCCCTCTGCTGTGAATCGCTTGATGCAGGAGGGCGGCCCGGATTCCGCCGCCAACACGTCGCCGTCGGGCGCGATGCGCACGTTCTTGGGCTCGCAGCAGCCGCCGAAGTCTTCAGGCCGAACGCGCCCGCGTTTCCCAAACTGGCTCAGAAGCCGGCCTTCGCGGTCATAGGCCTCGACGCGGTGACGTCCGTTGTGGGCAACCCAAAGCCGGCCATCGTGCGCCTGGATGTCCAACTGGCCGCAGCAGCCGCGGAGTTTCTCTAGCACAAGCTTGCTTTCCTTGAGGTCGTGGTCGAACCGGTAAATGCGATACGCGAAATCGCTGGGGGTGGGACACACCACAAAAACATCGGTCTCCGTGGCGGCGATGCCGGGCACGTCGGCGCGACGGCGTTCGAGGCTCTTTTTCATCTTCTCCAGTTCCGTTGGGTTAAGCCGATTCTGCTGTTTGAGGATTTCCTCGATTTCCGGAGTGATGGCGACCGGAGCATTGGCAACGGGCGTCTCCACCGACGCCACCACGCGGCCCTCCGCGTCGAGCCGCAGCACGCGCCCGCTGCCCGCCGCGAAGATGTGGCCGTTGGGGCTGACGCAAATGGCCTGCAGTTTGCATGGCTGTGGCCACGCGTTGAGGCACTCGCCCGAAGGGGAAAATACACAGACCTCAGCCGGTTCATTCACAACCTCGGTCCGCCGGGTCGTTGGGTCTTTGACGCGAGAAAAACTGCCCCCGCGACACACCAGCAGTTTGCCATCGCCGTCGAGGCAGTAGTTCTGGACGGAGCCGCCGCCGGGCGAGCGTCCGAGTTGAATCACGCCGATTTCCTCAAGCAGCGGTTTCCAACTCGGATCGGTGCCAAGCGCCTTTTCGGCTTCATGCGACTCCTCGTCATAAATCGCCACGTCCGTTTCGGTCCGCTGGGACGGCGCCTTCCGAGCCGACGTCAGCAATTGCGCCAAAACAACCACGGCCGCGAAACCGACCACCCAGATCAAGGTTTGAAGACGAAACACTTTCATGGTTCAAGAATTGACATTTGGTTGCCTGTTTCGTCCGGTCGCTCCCGAACACCCTCCGGCGGCCGGCACGCCCGCCACTACAATAGACAATCGGCGAACCGAAACCGCACAACAAAAAAACAAAAAATTTCCAGGTCACGGCGGGCGCGGTTGCCCGGTGGCGAACGCCCCGCCGCCGTTGCGTTGACGCTCCCCGGGCTCAACGGTAGCTTTGCATCGTGGCACTCAACATCGCAGCAGTCGAAACCGTCTCGGAGCGTCCTCAACCGCGCGCGCCCATGCCGCGCGAGCAGTTCGACGCGCTGGCCCGGGAAATTTTCACGCTCAAAAAACAGCTCAACGCCGTCATCCTCGCCCACAATTATCAGGTGCCCGAAATTCAGGAGGTCGCCGATTACGTGGGCGATTCGCTCGGTCTCTCGCAGCAGGCCGCCCAAACCCGGGCCGACGTGATCGTCTTCTGCGGCGTTCATTTCATGGCCGAGACCGCCAAGATTCTGAACCCCGACAAGATCGTGGTGCTCCCGGACAAGGACGCCGGCTGCTCCCTGGAGGAAAGTTGCCCGGCGGACCAACTGGCCGCCTTCCAGAAAACCAACCCGAACTTTTAAACCATCGCCTACATCAACTGCAGCGCCGCCGTGAAGGCCCTCAGCGACGTCATTTGCACCAGCGGCAACGCCGAGAAAATCGTCCGCGCCGCACCCGCCGACCGCGACCTGTTGTTCGTCCCGGACGAAAATCTCGGCCAGTGGGTGATCGAGCAAACCGGTCGCCCCATGACCCTCTGGAAAGGCAACTGTTACGCGCACGTCGAGTTCCGGCGCGACGCCGTGCTCAAGCTCAAGCAACAGTTCCCCGACGCCCGGGTGGTGGTGCATCCCGAAAGCCTGCGCGAGGTGCGGGATTTGGCCGACGCAATCTGCTCCACCGAGAAAATGGTGCACTATTGCAAGAGCGCGCCCGCGAAGCGGTTCATCATCGTCACTGAATCGGGCATCATCCACCGGATGCGCAAGGAATGTCCGGATAAGGAATTTATTTGCACACCGGTTTACGACGTGATGCGGATGCCGACCGACGCCTGCCGTTGCAGCGAGTGCAAATACATGAAGTTGAACACGCTCGAAAAGGTGCGCGACTGCATGAAGCGGCTCAGCCCACGCATCGAGTTGCCGCCGGATATCTTGGAAAGCGCCCGCCGCCCCATCGAACGGATGCTGGAAATTTCGGCCAAGAATTGAGCGTTCTTGATGCAGCCTCCGCGTCCATTTCGGTCTGGCCGCCGGCCGGAGGGTAGTCCCGCTGGGCGATGGGAATAAGAGCCCGCAGCGCCGGGGCATTTGCAAAGCGCAACAGTCATGGCAACAACCCCGAAAAATTGCGGTTCAAAAACTCCCGCGACGGCCAGCTCAAGCGGCTCGCCAACCCGTCGTATGCGGCCGAGCACCTTGCGCACGCACTGGCGCAGGCCGACACCAAAGCCCTCTTGATTGCGCTTCGAGATGTCGTACCAGCTCAAGGCGGAGTCGGGGAAATTTCTGGCCGCGTTGGAATCCGGCGACCACGCCTTCACAAGGTTCTTTCCACGCGAGCGAATCCAACGTTGAAGATGTTGCACGAGGCGTTAGAGCCCCTCGGCTTGCGTGTATCCGTCGCGTTGGACCTGAGCGTATAAAGAGCCGAAAACCCGCCTTGCAAATCCAGGAATCCGCCCGCCGCCCGACCTGGACGAGAAAATGCTGGAGATTTCAACTTAAGCAGGCAGAGGCTTGCTCGACTTGCCGTCCCCACCTAGATTCAAGGCCATGAAGGTGAGTGCTATCGTGGGCGGAAAATTGATCACGCTCAAGCTTTCGCGCGGCCTTGCTGAAGCATGGAAACGAAATCGGGGCAAGCGGATGAGCGAAACAGCGGCGATTCGCCTTGTGGAACGGAAACGGCGCGAACACGCGTTGCGCATGGCCAGTTCCTACCTTGCGTCTCGTTCTTGATACGTGCGTGCTCGTGCTCGCCACGCTGCCCGCCCCCCGGAACAAGGCAGCCTTCATTTGGGAGCTGTGCCGGCGGAACCTGTTTCAAGTTTACGTCAGCCCGGACACACTCGCCGAGTATCAACGTGTCCTTTTCGCTTACCCGCGGTTTCTCCTGGAGATCCAAGCAGTGGCACAAATTTGCTACCCGCTCTTTAGCGTGAAAGCCGTCCGACACGAGCCGGACAACCGTTTCCTCGAGGTCGCCCTGGCAGCCGAAGCGGATTATTTGATCACGGTCAACACCGCCCCGGGGCATTTTGATCGTAAACGCTATGAATCCGTGCGCGTGGTCACGCCCGGGGAATTCTTGCAAGAGCCACGCGTTTCGGCGCGTTTGCGTGAACTGGACTGAACGCTTCCGGCCTGCCCTCAGCCCGTCGGCGCGGCGAACACTTCGATCAACTCCTTCTTGGTCGCCTTGGTCAAATCCTGCGGCACGCTCCGTTGAATGCGCGCCTGCACCGGCCGGGGCAGTTCGTCCAGGAGCATCCGGTGAATCTCCTTCGGTGCGGCCAGGCAGCAGCCGTTTTCACCGTTGCGCTCAACCAACCGCTGAATGTGCCCCGCCAGGGCGCGAATGAGCCGCCGCCGGGTTTCGAGCTTCAAGTTGTGATCGTCGCTCATCGGCGCGCCCCAGTTTTTGCCCGATGGCGAAACGTGCCGGCCCGCGAAATCCGTGACCTTTTCGCTGAGCCGATGATGCGCATCCTCCAACACATGTTCCTCGATCGGCTCCAGGTGCGGCGTCCCACGCGGCGTGGTTTCGAGCCGAAAGGCTTTCAACAAACCCAAATCCGTCACAATGATCAGCTTCGGTTTCATGTCATTCGCTTCGCTCCGACTTCGATCGGCGATCAACCCGTCAGATTTCCGCTCCGGGTTTCAAGCTCATTATGTCCCGCCGCCGCGGCCGATGCGAGCCTCGATTATCGGCGTTCTCCCCTACCCTGGAAGACGGCGGACAACTGGTCGGCACGGCGCGGTCCCAGCATCGCGTAAAGCACCGGCAGCACCACCAGCGTCAGCAGCGTGTTCGTCAGAAGGCCGCCGATGACGACCGTGGCCAGCGGACGCTGCACCTCCGCGCCCACCCCGGTGTTCACCGCCATCGGCACAAACCCCAGGGCCGCCACCAGCGCCGTCATCAGCACCGGGCGCAGCCGCACCAGGCATCCCTCGCGCACCGCCGTTTCCAGCGGCGCGCCCGCCTCAAGCCGCTGCCGGATGAACGTCACCAACACCAGCCCGTTGAGAATCGCCACGCCGCTCAGGGCGATGAAGCCAATGCCCGCGCTCACCGTGAAGGGCATGTCGCGCAACCACAGCGCCAGCACGCCACCCACCGCGCCCAGCGGAATGCCCGTGGCCACGATCAACACGTCGCGCAGCGATTTGAGCGCGAAGTAGAGCAACACAAAAATCAGCCCCAGCGCCATCGGCACGACAAACATCAAGCGCCGGTTCGCGCGTTCCATGTTCTCGAACTGGCCGCCCCACTCCAGCGCGTAACCCGTCGGCAGTCTCACCGCTTCGGCGATCTTTTGTTTCGCCTCAGCCACGAAGCCGGCCACGTCCCGCCCGCGCACGTTCACCTGCACGGTCACGCGC
>JAOAIM010000331.1 GCA_026414705.1 Verrucomicrobiia bacterium
GGCTCGGAGATGTGTATAAGAGCCAGGCGCTCCCCTTTTCCATTCGATGTTCGATGTTCAGTGTTCGTTGTTCGATGTTCTGCGGGACGCACGCACGCGCTCCCTCTCCCAGCGGGAGAGGGTTGGGGTGAGGGAGAACGCGTCGTGGGCAGAAAGGTGTCCAAACGCTTGCGGCGTTTCACCCTCACCCTGTCCCTCCCCTCGAGGGAGAGGGAATTACCCACGCCGCGCAGGGGCAAGGCGATGACCCGTGACGCGCGCACGGCCCCGTTCAAAGTTCAGAGTTCAAAGTTCAGAGTTTTGAGTGTTGGTTTCGCCCCGTTGGTTTCGCCGACTGGCAGTCGGCGATACAGCAGATTTCCAATCTGCGCTACGCTCTCACGCTCCGAGGCTCTACGCTCCAAGCCCGCTCAAAGCTGTTCCGCCCCTTCGGGGCTTGAGAGGGTTGGGGGGCGTTGCGAACCCAGGGCGTTGCCCTGGGCTAACGTTGGGGTCGCGCCTTCGGCGCTCAAAGCCGTCGGTGGAACGGTGTTTTCGGCGGGACCGCCGAAAACGGCACGCGAGACGCGCGCGCTCCCTTTCTCATTCGATGTTCGATGTTGGATGTTCGTTGTTCGATGTTTTGCGGAGCGTCCACCCTCACCCCGGCCCTCTCCCTCGAGGGAGAGGGAATGCCCACGGCGTCCAGGGGCAACACGATGACCCGTGACGCGCGCGCCCCGGTTC
>JAOAIM010000332.1 GCA_026414705.1 Verrucomicrobiia bacterium
ACGGCCATTGCCGCCAGCGCAAACGGCAGCGCAAAAATCGTGTGCGAGAAGCGCACGAAGGACAACCACTTCGTCAGCCAACCCAGCATGAAACTTTGAACTTTGAACTCTGAACTTTGAACTTCGAATCAGCCGGGCGGGCGTCCCGGGGAGGCGTGCGAGTCACTCCGACCCGGCCGCCGGCTGGCACGATTGCGTTCAGCAGTTTGAACACTTGCTTTGAAAATGCGGATCAGCTCTTCGGCTTCGCGAAGCAAAAAGGTGAGCTGTGGATCATCTCGTAGCCATCGCTTGCGCTCGATCAGCCGCGCCCAGCGTCGGGCCTCGCGAAGCTCTTTCAAACAAACCTTGAGCTTGTGAATGAAATCGTCGGGCGATTCCGGCTCCTGCGCCTCACCGTGGTTACCGTATGGAGAAGTTCCCGCGCGCAACAGTTGTCCGGCGACGTGGTTTCCAGCGCGGCTTTTCGGCAACTTCTCGGATATGTCAATGATGGCGGTTGCAAACTCCAGCAGCCGCTCTTCCAAATCATAATGCCGCACGCTCGGGGATGATGCGGCGGACGCTTGTCGTCGTTCAGAGTTCAAGGTTCAAAGTTCAAGGTTCAGAGTTTTTCCATTCGATGCGTTCCGCTCGGATGTGCTGTTCGATGTTTTTTCCCTTTCATGTCACTCCCTTTCCTCCGCCCAGCGCGGGGCGAGCTGGTTGGGAATGCCCA
>JAOAIM010000333.1 GCA_026414705.1 Verrucomicrobiia bacterium
GCCGTTGATGACGATGCCGCCCCACTGGCCGCGGCTGCCGGCGCCGGCGACGGGCATGTCGAAGGGATCGTTCACGTCGTCCTGCTCGGCAGTGAAGATGATGGGTTTCTCCCGCGTGCCGAGCGCGAAAATCTTGGCCCCGCGGTTGATGACCAGGCAGCCGAAGCCGCCGGGGATGCCGCCGATGTTGGTGAAGGTGCCGTTGCGGCCCTTGATCAGGGTGCCCGGCTCGATGGTGAGCGAGGCGTTGGAAAGCACATAGACGAAGTTGGTCATGATGTAGGTGTTGGTGGCGAACCAGGTGACGTGGTTCGTGATGAAGCCGCCCACGAAATTGGTGGTTGCCGACGCGGAGGCCGCGCCCAGCGTCAGCCCCGCGACACAAAGGGCAAGTCGAGCAAGGAGGTTCGAATTCATGTTTGGTTGCTTCGGTTCAATCCGCATTTGCTTCACTCCGCCGCCGGGTGGGCGCGCACCGGGCGCGCGTCCGGTCACATGGCAGAGGTCAGACTTCGGCTCTGACGGGCGGCAGACTTGAAGAGGTCTGTTACAAAGCCAGTGCGGCAATTTGACGATTCGGTGAAACCGCTCGGGCCTCAAAACTCGCAGCTCAACGACAGCCCGAAGGTCGTTCCCCGCGAGGAGCGCGAATAAAGCGGGCGGCCCGCGACCTCCTGTCTCTTATACACATCTGACGCTGCCGA
>JAOAIM010000334.1:0-258 GCA_026414705.1 Verrucomicrobiia bacterium
GTCGGTATTGGTAGAGGCGGCATTCATCAGCAATGCCGAAGAGGAACGCTTGTTGACTCAGGAGGCGTATCAGCAGCTTTTGGCCCAGGCCATCCTCAGCGGGATCAGGGATTATCTAGCCCGCTACCCCCCGCAACGCCTATTGCCGGTCAGCGACTTGCCGAAGATGGAGCGCCCAACCGAGGCCCAGCCGCTGCGTTCGGCCGAAAGGTCGCGCGCTGGGAGGCGGGAATATGTGCTCAACCAAGGCGACACGCT
>JAOAIM010000334.1:268-704 GCA_026414705.1 Verrucomicrobiia bacterium
CTCTCGGCGATCGCCAAACGCTATGGCGTAAGCCTAAGCGCGCTGTGCGCTGAAAACGGTCTCGGCGAGGGCGATGTCATACGCGCAGGACAGGTCATCGCCATCCCTGCCGATTCTTAAAGACCTCAGGTCTTGACATCGCCTGTGAGCGACAGGGCCTATATGCCCAGGTCAAACCCTATCCGCATCCTACCTGAAGCCCTGATCAGTCAGATCGCCGCCGGCGAGGTCATCGAGCGCCCAGCCTCAGTGGTCAAGGAATTGATCGAAAACAGCCTGGATGCCGGTTGCAGTCATCTGGAGATCGCTATTGAAGAGGGTGGGCTTAAGAGGATCCGGGTGCGCGATGATGGTTGCGGTATCCCCCCTGATCAGCTCGCCTTGGCCCTGACGCGCCATGCCACAAGCAAGATCGCGGCGCCAAGCGACCTAGGGG
>JAOAIM010000335.1:0-404 GCA_026414705.1 Verrucomicrobiia bacterium
GGTCAAACATGTCTCCAATGCCTTTCGGCGTTTAGCGCGTTCGCGACTTTTTGGCAAGTTGGTGTAATATTGATATTGCGACAATCGAGTCTCCAATGCCTTTCGGCGTTTAGCGCGTTCGCGACACGTGGTCGCGCACTCGGCGCCGCCCACGCGCCGCTGGGTCTCCAATGCCTTTCGGCGTTTAGCGCGTTCGCGACTACATACAGCCTTGCTAGGAATGCGGTGAGGCGTTTCAAGTCTCCAATGCCTTTCGGCGTTTAGCGCGTTCGCGACACTGATCGCAGTCTGCAAAATCATTGATATGGGCTCCGTCTCCAATGCCTTTCGGCGTTTAGCGCGTTCGCGACGCGTTGGTTACGGGCACAAAAGTTAAAATTGTGTCCGAGTCTCCAATGCCTTTC
>JAOAIM010000335.1:414-702 GCA_026414705.1 Verrucomicrobiia bacterium
CCTCATCCCCGACCTCTGGTTCATCGGCTTCTGCGCCCTGTCTCCAATGCCTTTCGGCGTTTAGCGCGTTCGCGACAACAAACCAAAAACAAAAGCATATCGAAAAATGCTCTTGTCTCCAATGCCTTTCGGCGTTTAGCGCGTTCGCGACGGCGCTTTTGTAACTGGTTGATTTTGAATTGTCCAGAGGTTTCTCAGGTCGGGAGGGGTTTTGGGGGTTGGCATGGGTTTAGCGTTGCGGGGGTGGTGTGGAGGCCGTTTTTTGCGCAAGGTGCTTTGGGTCAAGGG
>JAOAIM010000336.1:0-445 GCA_026414705.1 Verrucomicrobiia bacterium
GTATATGCGATCGTGGTTATGGCCTCGCAGCCACGGGCGTCCGGGTGGTACAGTTGGACGTATTTGGCCCCTGGTGCGAGTGTTGAGAAAAAAGAGGGCTGGGAAGCATGGCATCCTTTAACGTGTCGGGATCAGGTCAACTGGGGAAGGATTAACCTGCCACCGTTGCGATTCGCAATTATTGCCACGCCGATTCCCGAGCCGTCATCGTGGGCTTTGCTCGGCTCGGGTGGCGGGCTGCTGGTATGGTCGCTGTGCCGCCGGGCCAATCGCAGGTCGCCTCCGTCCCTGACTCGCTGACCGCGTTGGGAATCACCACCCCACGAAGCCGTTTGAGCAGGGCCTTGGCAAACGGCGGAGGTGCATCCGGTTCGAACTCCGCGGGCAATCCCCTCTCCCTCGAGGGAGAGGGACAGGGTGAGGGTGAGGCGCTGGAGAACAACAT
>JAOAIM010000336.1:455-694 GCA_026414705.1 Verrucomicrobiia bacterium
GGGCTGCTGGTGTGGTCACTGTGCCGCCGGGCAAATCGGAGGTTGCCCGGACGCCCCGCTCGCTGAGCGTTCGAGCGGCTTTTTGCCGGAAGAATCTGTCTGGCGTGTGCCGGTTTCGGCGTCCCGCCGAAAACATTTTTTCGCGCCGCTTTGAGCGCCGAAGGCGCGAGCATCTGGATACCCACACCCGCACGACGTGTTCTCCCTCACCCCAACCCTCTCCCGCTGGGAGAGGGAGC
>JAOAIM010000337.1 GCA_026414705.1 Verrucomicrobiia bacterium
AACTCACACCTTCGTATTCCTCAACATCAGCGCGTTCCAAAATCCATTTTTGACGAAGTTTTGGTAACCCATCAGAAATGTTTCCATTAAAATCAGGATCACCCCACGCACCCGAGCAATCGTAAATCCGAACTGGTTCATTGATTTCAAGACCACCACCTGCCAGCCGAGTCGGAGATAATTCAACCTCCCTCATTGGTACCCGGATGAACGGGTATACTTTACCGTTAACGTAAATCCTCCTGCTATTGTTGTTATCGCAGGAGAAAATTGTTGGACGTTCTTTTTCTGGTATCATACGACAATTCTCAATCAGGGTTAATCTTAAAACCTGATTGATTGAACGCAGGAAAACTTTCCGGTTCCCTACGCCGGCATTACCCGGATCAGGTTCATCGGGTCGGCAACGCCCCCGCGTTGCCCTCTCAGCCTTCGCACCGGTTTAACTAAACCGGCGCCGGGTGGCTCCCCGGATTATAATTAATATAATCAATTATATCATTTTTTCCAATTTAAAACTCAACATTACCGCTGGATTAGTTGAAATGGATAATAAATTGTCTAAAAATTATTAACACCATACTTAGTTTAAATGCCTGATCTGGTTTTGAATTATGCAAAGTTTAAAGCATAACGCTTATGCCCTTTAAGAATTCAACGACTCAAACCATTTAACGATGGATAGTATTC
>JAOAIM010000338.1 GCA_026414705.1 Verrucomicrobiia bacterium
GCGCTGCTGCTGCCGCTGGCCATCGTGCTGGCGCGTGTGCTGGATGCGCTGACGCTGGGCGAGGAGACGGCCGAGAGCCTCGGTCTGCGGCTGGCGCGCTGGCGGCTGGCGCTGGTGGCGCTGTTTGCGTTTGCCACCGCGCTTGCCGTCGCGCAGGCCGGGCTGATCGCCTTCGTCGGGCTGGCGGCGCCGCATCTGGTGCGCACACTGGTGGCGGTGACCCACCGCGGGTTGATGGTGCTGGCTGCGGCGATGGGTGCGGTGCTGTTGCTGGCCGCCGATACGCTGGCGCGCTGGTGGCTGGCCCCGCAGGAGCTGCCGGTGGGGGTGTTGACCGCCGTGCTGGGCGGAGGCTACCTGCTGTGGCTGATGCATCGCGGGCGCCTGCGGGGGCAGGGCGTATGAGGCCGGAGGTCGCGCCGACTCCTGCGGTGGCGCTGGCGGCGCGCGCGCTCAGCGTCCGCTGGGGGCGCACCCCGGTGCTGCAGGCAGTTTCAGTGGACCTGCCGCGCGGGCGCTGGACCTGCATCGTTGGTCCCAACGGCGCGGGCAAGTCCACGTTGCTGAAGGCGCTGGCGGGGCTGCTGCCGCTCAGCGGCGGGCAGGTCGAGCTGCTCGGGCGTCCGCTCGCGCAGTGGCCGCGTCGCCAGCGGGCGCAGAGCCTGGCCTGGCTCGGGC
>JAOAIM010000339.1 GCA_026414705.1 Verrucomicrobiia bacterium
GTTTAGCGCGTTCGCGACTCCATCAGGTGGATGGACTTGGTGCCGGAGGCCGACCGGTCTCCAATGCCTTTCGGCGTTTAGCGCGTTCGCGACCGGACGGTTGGGGACTTGGCGACGTGCGGGCGGTTTAGTGTCTCCAATGCCTTTCGGCGTTTAGCGCGTTCGCGACGTCCCCGCACGGGGGGGAAGTTCCCCTCGGCGTAGTGAAGTCTCCAATGCCTTTCGGCGTTTAGCGCGTTCGCGACCCGCCTTCCCGCAACGAAAAACTCCTTGCCGCCTGGCGGAGTCTCCAATGCCTTTCGGCGTTTAGCGCGTTCGCGACGGAACGTGGTTGCCCAAACCATGTTCTTCATTTGAAACGGTCTCCAATGCCTTTCGGCGTTTAGCGCGTTCGCGACAAGTGCGCCTGAACGAACTCCGGCGCGTCCTCGCCAAGAGTCTCCAATGCCTTTCGGCGTTTAGCGCGTTCGCGACCTGCAATTTTGGCCCTTGGCCAAGCATTGCTTGGCTCGCGTCTCCAATGCCTTTCGGCGTTTAGCGCGTTCGCGACCAGCGACTCGGTTGCGGCTTTGCGCCGCGCGATCGGGTAGTCTCCAATGCCTTTCGGCGTTTAGCGCGTTCGCGACCAGAAAAAACCGCAAGGGCGCCATTTGGTATTGGCGCCCG
>JAOAIM010000340.1 GCA_026414705.1 Verrucomicrobiia bacterium
AGTTCGCGCGCCCAGGTCTGTTGGAGCGCCGAGTGTGCGGCGTAATCGGCGGGATTCCACGTGACGCGGCTCGCCGCCGTCTTGGGTATTGGCTGACTCGGCTTCAAGAACACGGTTCAACGGGGCCTTTGGCCGCGGCGGTCTCGGTTGTTTGCAATCCGGGCGAAACTTTTTTGCAGCGGAGTCCGCGCGTGGGTTTTGATTCCAAAGCTCGCACGGCCCCGAATCATTCTTTCACAGTCCCGATGGCTCGCATCTGGGGTGTTCACTGCTCAGTGCTCACTGAAACCGCATCGCGCGCAGCCTCTCCCGGCGAGCGAAGGTTCGATGAGGGAGAACGCATCGTGCCGGACAGTGCGCCGCTTTGTTTGCGGCGTTTCACCCTCACCCTGGCCCTCTCCCTCAAGGGAGAGGGATGCCCGCGGCTACGCCACGCACGCTCAACAGCCCTCGGTCTCCATACGTCCCGTTCAGACTTCAGCGTTCGATGTTCGATGTTTGCAACTCCGCGCGGCTGACGCTCCCTCTCCCAGCGGGAGAGGGTTGGGGTGAGGGAGAACCGGTCGGATGCATCAAGGCATCGGAATCCCGCCGAGCTTGACCCTCACCCTGACCGGTTCAACTCAATCCGGCGGTCTCGGGCCAACCGCACAGCAGGTTGAGGCT
>JAOAIM010000033.1 GCA_026414705.1 Verrucomicrobiia bacterium
GCGTCAGATGTGTATAAGAGACAGAGCTTGCCCCACGCTTCGGCGCTTTTGTCGGCGAGGGTTTTGACGATGTTTTCGATCTTGCGGCGGGCTTCGACGCCTTTTTGCTTCAGCAGCAGGTAGGCC
Organism: Verrucomicrobiia bacterium; assembly: GCA_026414705.1. Classification (GTDB taxonomy): domain Bacteria; phylum Verrucomicrobiota; class Verrucomicrobiia; order Limisphaerales; family JAOAIM01; genus JAOAIM01. The sequence continues at coordinate 127 of JAOAIM010000033.1, forward strand.
TCGTGCGCGGCGGCACAGGCTTCGTTGGCGTCCTGAAACACGCCAAACTTGCCGCGCAGGGCGGGCGCAGTCGCGGGCGGTTTCGCGGTGCAACCGCACGATTCGCCCGCAGCCGCCGCTGCGGCAGCGGGCAGTTTGGCGGCGGATGGTGCGGCAGCCGGTGCGCCGCCCAGCCGGGCGAGCACTTCGGCGACCACGTCCCGAATCAGGGCTTCGTTCACGGCGCTCATGAGTTCAGCTTTGTTGTGCCGGGTTGAACGCGCGGGGCTTCGATAGTTACCGGCGCGCGATCAGCCCGCGGGTTTGGTCAACCGGCCTTGGCGCTGTAAATCTGTTTTCCCAACACGTCCACGCTGTCCACGATGCCGACGATGACGGCGTCCACGGGCGCGTCGCGCATGCCCGGCGCCAGGCGTGCGCTGCTGCCCTGGGTGAAGAGCACCATCTCACCCAGACCCGCGCCGACGCTGTCCACGGCGACGATGGTGTTGACGCCGGGGCGGAATTTCGTGGGGTCTTTCTCGTCCACCAGTTGCGGGCGCAGCAACAGCAGTTTGCGCCCGTCCATGTGGGCGTCCTTCTTGGTGGCGACCACCGCGCCTTCGACCCTGGCGAGGAACATGGCTGGGACAGGTTAAATGGTGATTGGTTAGTGCGTGATTCGTCGAAGCCTTCCTGCTGGGCGCGGTTGGCGTCGCCGCGCAAACCGGCGAACGCTGGAGCGCCTCAACGCCTCAACGCGCACCGCTCTCACGATTGTTTTTTCTTCGGCAGGACGGCCTCGACGTCGCTGTGCGGGCGGGCGATGACGTGCACGCTGACCAGTTCGCCCTTGATGGCTTTGATGGCCTGCGCGCCGGCGTCGGTGGCGGCCTTCACGGCGGCGACGTCGCCGACCACGCACGCGCTGACCAGCGCGTTGCCGACCTGCATCATCGGGCCGACCAACTGAACGTTGGCGGCTTTGAGCATCGCGTCGGTGCCCTCCACGAGGGCCACCAAACCGCGCGTTTCAATCAGTCCAATCGCTTGTGGCATGGCTCAACTCCGGGTTTGAGGTTACACGTTGATGAAAAAGCTTCCTTGAGGCGCGGCGTGCCAGGACAGGATGGTGTTCATGGTTCAATTTTTGGTCGTTTCGAGCAGGCGCTTGGTTTCGCGGGCCACGACCAGTTCTTCGTTGGTCGGGATCACCATCAGCTTGATGCGCGACGCGGCGGAACTGATGAACGCCTCGGTGCGGCGCGTCGCTTCATTGAGCGCGGCGTCCAGTTCGATGCCCAGCCCCTGCAAGCCGGCGCAAATTGCCGCGCGGATTTCCGACTGGTTTTCGCCGATGCCGGCGGTGAACACGATCGCGTCGGCGCCGCCCATCTCAAAGAGGTACGCGCCGATCCAGTGGCGCGCGCTGGCGACGAACACGTCCAGCGCCAGTTGCGCGTTGGCGTTGCCCTGGCGGGCCGCCTCGAGGATGTCGCGGATGTCGTTGGAAACGCCGCTCAACCCTTTGAGTCCGGCCTCTTTGGAAAGCTGGCGCTGCGCCTCCTCCAGCGTGATGCCGAGCGTCCTGACGGCGTAAGGAATCGCCTCGGCGTCCAGGTCGCCCACGCGGTTGTTGTGGGGCAAGCCGGATTGCGGGCTCATGCCGAGACTGTTGCCGATGGCAATGCCGTTTCGGATGCCGCTGACGCTGGAACTGCCGCCCAGATGACACGAAATCACGCGCAAGGGCGGATCGTTCACCGGCGTGCGCCCGCGCTCCACATAGAGTCGGCGCACGCGCTCAGCCACATCGGGCCGGCCCAGCAGTTCGGCGGAGCGTTCCGCGATGTATTTGTGGCTCGCGCCGTGGAATCCCCAGCGGCGCACCCCGATCTCGTGCCACGACGGGGGCACCGCGTAACGCATCATTGCTTCGGGCGCGAACTGGTAAAACGCCGTCTCAAACAGCCCCACCAACGGCACGCGCGGCAGCCGCTCTCGAAACAGGCGGATGCCGGTGACGTAGGGCGGATTGTGCGCCGGAGCGATGCCGTTGTAAGCCTCCATCGCGGCGAGCACGCGCTCATCGAGGAACACGCAACCGGTCACGCCCTTGGCGATCACGGTCTTGAAACCGACCGCCGCGAGGTCGCTCTCGCCTGCCAGCGCGCCCGCATCGCGGAGTTGTGCCAGGCAATCCTCGATGGCCTTTGGGTAATCGGCCACGCGCTCGAAACCGCCCTTGTGCAGGAGGCGCTCGCCACCGTTGGCGAAGTCGAACAAGCGCCACTTGAGCGACGTGCTGCCGATGTTGGCGACGAGGATTTTCACGGGTTGGCCTGCCCTCTTAATCTTGCTCTTGCTCTTAATCTTAATCCTCGCTGCGGGGGCGAGAGTAAGATTAAGAGTAGGATTAAGATTAAGAGTGGGGTTGGGAGCGGGGCTTCATTGTAACCAGCGGCCGAGGTTGGGCAGGTCTTCGTGCGGGCGCGGGATGACCTGCACGGCGATCACCGTGCCCACCTGCGCGGCGGCGGCGGCGCCAGCGTCGGTGGCCGCTTTCACCGCCGCCACGTCGCCCCGGAAAAATCCGGTGACGTAACCGCTGCCGATTTTTTCCCAGCCGGTCATGGTGACGTTGGCCGCTTTGAGCGCAGCGTCGCACGCTTCCATCAGGGCGCAGAGGCCGCGACATTCAATCATTCCAATCGCTTGCAATGCCATGGTTCAATTGATGGTTGAAGGTTGATGGTTGATCGAGCGAGGGTGGCGTCATTTGCTTCCGGCGGTGTTGCCGATGAAGGCTTTGAGCAGGTCCTCGTGCGGGCGGGCGATGATGTGCGAACTGACCAGCTCGCCCACCTTCGCCGCCGCCTTGGCGCCGGCGTCCACGGCGGCCTTCACGCTGCCGACGTCGCCCTTGGCGATGACGGTGATCAGGCCGCCGCCGATGGGAATGGTTTTGACCAGCGTCACGTTGGCCGCTTTGCACATCGCGTCGCTGGCCTCGACGCTACCCACGTAGCCCTTGGTTTCAATCATGCCAATTGCTTCACTCATGTGTCGTCTCCGGTTTGGGGTTCACAGACCATCGCAAGAAAACCACGGATGAACACCGAAAGCGCGCCAAAGCGATAAACCGACCGCCCGCACGCGACCGCCAACCGGGAATTCGTGTTCGCTCCGTGTTCACCTTTCACAAAGCTATTTGATCAATTCGACCGGCGTGTCGGGCTGCAGATTGCAAGCGTTGCCTTCGTCAGTGTCAATGTGCACCTCCAAGCGGAAGGACTTGTCCACGCGGCAGAGCACCTTTTCGAGCACGAGCGCGCAATCGCCGCCGACCTTCAGCCGCATCACGTCGCCGTTCTTGACACCGTAAAACTCCGCGTCCGCCGGACTCATGTGCACATGGCGCAGCGCGCGGATCACGCCCTCTTTCAACTCGAAAAACCCGGCCGGGCCCATCAACATGCAACCGGGCGTGCCCTTGATGTCGCCCGACAACCGCAACGGAATGTCGAAACCCAGCGCAATCGCGTCCGTGTAGGCCAGCTCCACCTGGTTCAAATTCCGGCACGGACCGAGAATCCGCAGATTCGAAATCACCCGGCTGCGTGGACCGATCAACGTGACCGTTTCCTGTGCGGCAAACTGGCCTTCCTGATACAGCCACCGGTGCACGCGCAATTGATGGCCCTTGCCGAAAAGCACTTCCACAGCCTCTTGCGTCAAATGGCAGTGCCGCGCGCTGACGTTTACCACCAGCGGATTCGGCGCCGTGGCGATGCGCGGCAGCGGCTTGCCCAAACGGGAATAAACCGCCTGCCGAACCAAATGTTCGACCACAGCTCGATGAGGTGGCGCTGCCGTTGCCATAAATCAAGCCCAAGTTTGGGCATATTCGCATCAAAGTCAACAAAAATCTTGCATTTTCCATCAAAGCCTGTCAAATTCGCGCCCGAATGACGCCGGAAGAGCGCAAGCACCGGTTGGAAGCCTACTTGCAAAAGGTCGAATTCGCCTCGCTGGAAGAACTTGCGCGGCATGTGGGCGCGTCGGTTTCCACCGTCCGGCGTGATTTGACCGTGCTTGAAGCTTCCGGTTCGGTGAAACGCACGCATGGCGGCGCGCGCATTCTCACGCCCAAGTCCGATGAGTTCATTTTTTCAGCACGCGACACGCATCAACTCGCCGAGAAGGAAGCCATTGGTCGCGCGTGCGCTGGACTCATCCGCCCCAATCAAAGCGTGATCGTGGACGCGGGCACGACCGTCTATCACGTCGCCAAAAACCTCGAAGACAAGTCGCCGCAAATCGTCACCAACTCGCTGCCGGTGGCGAACCTGTTTGCTTCGGCGACGCGGGTGGAACTGGTGCTCAGCGGCGGGGTGTTGTATCCGCGCCTGGGCGTGCTCGTGGGCCCGCTGGCGGTGGAGACGTTTTCCAAGGTGCATGCCGACGTGGCGGTGATGAGCGCCGGCGGCATTACCCTGGAGGGCCTGACCAATTCGCACGGGCTGTTGATTGACATCCAACTGGCGATGATGCGCGCCGCCGCGCGCGTCATCATGTGCCTGGATCACACCAAATTCGGTCGGCGCTCCGTGCTGCCGTTGTGCGACTTGGAACCGATTGACGTGATCGTGACTGACAGCGGCGCTCCCACCGAAATGGTCGAGCAACTCCGGCAGAGGAGCATCGAGGTCGTCGTCGCGCCCCTGCCCTGAGCGGCAGCCACGCCGATCTTCCCTGCACGACGGCGATCTCACGCGCCCTACGATTCGAGCAGCCCGCACAGCTCCTTCCAAACCCGCTCGACGTCCAGCCGCTGGATCCCTTCGGGATCGCGCACGATGCGAACGCGCTCGCCCAGCGGACGCCACACTTGCTCCGGCGTCTCCGCCCACAGCACCACGCAGGGCAGGCCCAGCGCCGCCGCCAGATGAGAGATGCCCGAATCGTGGCCCACAAATCCCGCGCCGCCTTGAAGCATCCGGGCAAGCTCTGCCAACGGTCGGCTTTGGGCGACTTGAAGCCGTTGCGCGGGTAACCGCGCCGCAAGCCGGTCCAGCCGATCGCGCTCGGCTTCGCCCCCAACCAGAAGAAATTCCATCGTCGTCTCGCCGGCCAGCCGCGACACCAGCTCCGCCCATCGCGCTTCCGGCCAGTTTTTCTTTTCACTGCCACTGCCCGGATGCAGCGCCAGCCGATTCGGGGCGGGTGCGGACGCGGGTTGCAGATGCAATCGGGGCACCGCGTCGGCGGCGCCGATTCCAAGCTGTTGCATCGGCCGCAGGAAAACCTGCGTTGCGTGGACGGATTGGTGTTCGTCCGGCCGGTGCGGCCCGGCGATAAATCGCGCCGCCGTGCATCGCGCCACGTTGCGCTGAAAAATTTTGTCCGGGTCGAACAAGTAGGAAACGATCAGATCGAACTCTGCGAAGTAATCCGCCCAGCGCTGCGAAAGGTCTGCATTCGGGGCAAAGAAGCCGGCCAGACCCGGCGCTTCGATCGGTTCGACGCGGTCGGCCAGCCCACCGGCGACGGCCAGTTGCGCGATGTGCGGGTAGCCCAGCACGTCGAGCCGCGCGTGCGCAAAATGCCGTCGCAACGCCGCCAGCGCCGGCAACGTGAGGACGAAATCACCGATCGCCCCGCCGCGAATGACCAGGATTCGATTTGGGCCTCTGGGCGCCTGCATGGTGTCTGTTGAAGTGCGGCAGCCCGGCGATGCATTTGGCCGCCCAGCCGCTTACATGCCGCGGAACGCCGTTAACCCCAGCGTCACAACCAGCAGTGCGAAGCCGAGGCGAAGGGCGCTGCCGATGCGCACGCGCCGTTCGGTTGCCGTGGCCCAGTGGAGCAAATCGCGTAAACGCCACGGCGAGATGGTGAACCACATGCCGCCGATCACCAGCACGTAGGCCCAGGTTTGGATGACCAGCACCCAGGGCGTCTCACCCAGGTGCGGTCGGCCCGTGTCCACCATCAATTTGGCCAGCAGCAACATCAACACTGCCAGGCCGCGCACGGCCAGAAAATCCTGAACAAAAATGCACGCGCCGATCCCCACCGCCGCAAAACCGAACATCAAATAGGGCTTGGCCGCCGCAAAATCTGCAATCGGCTCCTGCCACACGTTCCAGAGAAACCAGACCGTGCCCAGCAACATCAGGGCGATCCCCACCGGCAGGTTGCGCGGGAACTTGCGCACCGCCGCGGCAAATGCCGCCGGACGGAGCAGGCCGTAGATTTGCGGCACGGCCATGCCCAGGCCCAACAGAATGGACAACAGCGACAAACTCATTGGCGCATTCAACGCGCGCGCAAGATGCGCAACCCGGCGCGCACGGAGAAGCAAAAACTCGGCGCCGCAGCCCGGCGCACCTCACAAACCGATTCCACCAATTGTAAACCACGACCACGCTCCGCTCCGGCTCCTAGCAGCGCAGCAGGCCCAAGGTTGTGAATACGCCCCAGCCTCACTGGTTCTTCAACTCGTCTCAGACATGATCCACGTCGGTCCGCTGCGCGTAGAGGCCGTTGACCGTGACCAACTCCTTATCGAGGTTGACGGCCAGAATCTGTAAATCGTATTCGGCGGCCGGGCCACTCCACTCCAGCACCAGTCCCCGCAGGGCCGATGCAGCCGAGGCCTCCGGCGCCGGAGCCACGTGCTCGCGCGGCCGGCGCAGCACCATCACTCGGCGCTTCGCCGTCGAGGCGGTGAGGTGCAGCCGGCCTTCAAGACCGCTCCAGCCGTTGACACATGGTTGCCAGCCGCCTGGCCTTCCGACAGCGTCAGGAGTTGTTGGGCCCTACACTGCGGCGGAGCCGAAAGTGATACTTTCATCTGCATGCTTATCCCTCGGCCAGCGGCCCTTCTTGGCCAAAGCGGGCGTCGCCGCACACCAGCCAGGGACGGCACGCGGCGGCAGGTTCTTTCAAACTCGCCGGCGAGTCGCGCTTCTTTCGCCCGCAAGCCGCCCCGACCATCACAGGAATTTTCTGTCCGGCGACGGGGCGAGTCAGGGCATGCAGATGCAGGGCGCCGCTGAGGGCGCGTGCCCGGCCGAACCGCGGAGCCCCTGGCGGTTTCTGGGGCGTGCGGTGGGGCTCAGTGGCGGGCCATGTTGCCGGTGACGCCCTTGACGTCGTGGGGCAAGACCAGCGTGTGCTCGGTGTCGTGTTCCTCGGGAATGCGCGTGCCGTAGAAGGAGCGGTGAATGAACACCAGCGCGATCAGGAACAGGACGATGCCGATGCCGAGTTTGAGGCCGGGGTTTTTCTCGTGCATGGCCACGGCGATTTCGGTCGCCAGCAGGCCGAAGAGCGTGGTGAATTTGATGATCGGGTTCATCGAGACCGAGCTGGTGTCCTTGAACGGATCGCCGACGGTGTCGCCCACCACGCTGGCGGCGTGCAGTTCGGTGCCCTTTTGCCGCAGGTCCACCTCGACGATCTTCTTGGCGTTATCCCAGGCGCCGCCGGCGTTGGCCATGAAGATGGCCTGGAACAGCCCGAAGAAGGCGATGCTGATCAGGTAGCCGATGAAGAAATACGGGTTGAAAAAGGCCAGGGCCAGCGAGAGGCAGAAGATGGCCACGAAGATGTTGATCATGCCCTTCTGCGCGTAAATGGTGCAGATTTTCACGACCTCTTTGCTGTCCTCGATGGACGCTTTTTTGGCGCTGAGGTCGAGGTTTTCCTTGATGTAAACCACCGCGCGATAGGCGCCGGTGACCACCGCCTGGGTGGAGGCGCCGGTGAACCAGTAAATGACGGCGCCGCCCATCAGGAAGCCCAGCACGATTTCGGGTCGCACCAGGCTCAACATGCCGACGATCTGACCCTGCGCGAGCGTGCTGTTGAGCAACAGGATGATGCCGAAGATCATCGTCGTGGCTCCGACGACCGCCGTGCCGATGAGCACGGGCTTGGCGGTGGCTTTGAAGGTATTGCCCGCGCCGTCGTTCTTTTCGAGGTTGTGCTTGGCCAGTTGGAAATCCGGTTCGAACCCAAAGCGCGACTTGATGTCCTCCTTGACGTTGGGCACCGACTCGATCTGGCTCAGCTCGTAGATGGACTGGGCGTTGTCGGAGACCGGGCCGAAGCTGTCCACGGCGATCGTGACCGGCCCCATGCCCAGGAAGCCGAAGGCGACCAGGCCGAAGGCGAAGATCGGCGCGGCGAAATCAATCCCGGCGGGCATGATGGCATTCAGGGACGGATGCTGGGCCAGCAGCGCCGCAATCAGCATCAGCACCAGCATGAGCAATCCCTGCCAGAAGGCGGAGAAGTTCCCCGCAACGAATCCCGAGAGGATGTTCAGTGACGCGCCGCCCTGGCGGGAGGCGGTGACGATTTCGCGGGTGTGTTTGGCGTTGGTGCTGGTGAAGATTTTGGTGAACTCCGGAATTAACGCTCCGGCCGCAGTGCCACAGGAGATGATCACCGCCAACACCCACCAGAGGGCCGGTTGCGGCGTCCCGTTGGCGTCCTTGATGTCGCCCAGCATCAGCCAGCTCACCACAAAGGTCAGGAAAATCGAGATGGCCGAAGTGATCCAAACCAACCAGGTCAGGGGTTTTTCCGGGTGAAACTCTCGCGCCTGGCCGTATTTGGCGGTGAAGACGCGGTCGTTGACGAAGTAAGCGACGAGCGAGGTCACGATCATCATCACGCGCATGACAAAGAGCCAGGTGATGAGCTGCGCGCACAGGTGGCCGGTGGCGCCGGTCGCGCCCAGAGCCAGCGCCAGGAACGAAATCAGGGCCACGCCCGTGACGCCATAGGTCTCGAAGCCGTCGGCGGTCGGCCCGACCGAGTCGCCGGCGTTGTCGCCGGTGCAGTCAGCGATCACGCCCGGGTTTTTCGGGTCGTCTTCGGGCAGTTTGAAGACGATCTTCATGAGGTCGGAGCCGATGTCGGCGATTTTGGTGAAAATGCCGCCGCAGATGCGGAGGGCCGAGGCGCCGAGCGACTCGCCGATGGCAAACCCGATGAAGCACGGGCCCTTGAGGTCCACCGGCAGGAAGATCAGGATGCAAATCATGAAGAACAATTCGACGGTGATGAGCAGCAGGCCGACGCTCATGCCCGAGCGCATGGGGATGGCCAGGGGCGGCCAGGGCAACCCGCGCAAGGCGGCGAAGGCGGAGCGGGAATTGGCCTGGGTGTTGATGCGCATGCCGAACCAGGCGACGCCGTAGGAGCCCAGGATGCCGATGATCGAGGAAATGAGGATCAACACCACCTGTCCGGCGTTCATGTGTTGCAGCCAGCCAAAGTAGTAGAGGATGCACACGCCGATCAGGGCCCAGAGGATGGCGAGGAATTTGCCCTGTTGGATGAGGTAGCTTTTGCAGGTTTCCCAAATGATGTTCGACACGCTGCTCATCGCCTCGTGCACGGGGAGATTTTTGGTGCGGATGTATTGCACCAGGCCGAACAGGCCGCCAATGGCGCAAACCACAATCCCGATCAACATCAACGTGTAACCGCTCAGGCCGCCCAGACCGGGGAAGGTCACGTCGCCCAGGTGCGGGAGTTTAAGTTCGGCTTCACTGGCCGCGCTGGCGCTCCAGGTTGCGCCCAGGGTTAGCGTCGTCAAAACCGCCCAATTGAGAATTCGTTTCATAGGTGTCAAAAGGCAAAAAATCAGGCGCGAAACTATGGCCGAGGGTATGGGGGTTGCCAACCCTTTTTTGGCCTGTTTTCAACGTTGACTGTGGCGTTTTGAGCCGCGTGTTGCGCGTCCGCTTCAGAGCCGCAACGCGCACGCCGGCAACGCGTTGGGTCGGGCCGGTGGCCAACGAGGCGGGTCAATGAACTTGCTGTTCGGGCCGCGAAGCGTGGGCGCTCGGAAGGGCGATTCAACCGCCCGATCGCGCCAGCCGCGTCAGTGCATCGTTCATTCGGCGCAACGTGTCGCTCATCCGTGGTGTCCATGGGCGCAGACGCGTGGCCTCCAGGAAATCACGAATGGGCAAAAGCGCCTCGGGGTCGGGCTTCCATGTGCGCTCGTCGTAGCGGCGCAACACCAGCCGCGAGAGGTTCACGTAGTGTTGGCCGGCGTCGGGCGGGGCGTCGGCGTCGAAGAGCCTCCGGTGCAGGCGCGCTGTCAGGTCGTCCTCGGTCAGGTTCAAGTCCCAGCAACGTTCGCGGAAGAAGTATTGCAGGTAGAAATACGGGATGGTGTAGGGATCGAATTCGATCGGGCCGCTGGCACCGCCGAAGACGAGGTTGGTGGACAGGTAGTTCGGGCGCGAGCCGCGGTGCCAGGGACTGCCGAAGCCGGCGTCGGCCGTGTAACTGGTGGCCAGGCCGGTGAGGCCGCGTTCGGAACGCATCGGAGGCGAACGCGAGCCGTGGGTTTCGGTGGGATTCGGCTTCTGGGGAAACTGGATGTGCCAGCGCAACACGTTCGGGAAGCGGTCGAGCGCGCGGTCTTTGACCGGGTCACCCCAACACCACCACCAAAACACGCGCCGGGGATCGGGCGTCGCCATGCGCTTGAGGTATTCGGGGTTGTTCCAGCGGCCGATGGCGATGGCGATTTCGAGGTCGGGATTTCGTTGCAGGAGCAGGTTGATGAGCCGGTGCAAGCCTTCAATTTCGACGAGCCACGCCGCGCTTTCGGCGCCGCGCCCGTCGGTCCAGGGCTCGCCGGTCGGCTCGAAGAAAAAACCGCCCACGCCCTTGAAGGCGTTGAGATAGCTCAGGTAGTAGTCGGTCGCGCGCGGCAGCTCGCGTTCGGCGGCCTGATCTTCCCAGGTGTTGTGGCCGATGGCCTTTTTGTGATGCCAGGTGAACCAGCCGCCGCCGATGTAAAACTTCATGGCCTCGGCGTTGACCAGATCAATGAGCCGCTGCACGGCCTGCTCGTCGGCCAGCGGCGAGTTGGTGTATTCGCCGGTGTGGCCCGCCACGGGAAAACCGTCGAGCCAGAACCAGTTGCGATTGAGCGTCAGCTCGGAGTTGAAGCGCAGCACGCGCTCCCACGACTGGATCGAATCGTGGGCCGCCCAGCATTGGAGCATGTAGATGCCGCGATAAGGGAATTCGGGCGCACGCACCAGATCGAGCGGCCAGTTCAGCGACAGCCCGTTGGTGGTCGGTCGCAACTGAAAGAAGAGCAGTTCCTGCGCGCCGTGCTTGAGCGCCCGCGGCGTGGTGGCGTGAACGACGACGAAGCGCGCACGCCCGCGCTGGTGCGTGAGGATTTGAAAGCCCTCCTCGCCCACGGCGCAGCGGTTGAGCTTCAGACCCTCTCTCACAAGCTCGCGCACCAGCGGATGGGTTTCGGGCGTCCCGAAAACGAAATACGTGCCCCCCGGTCGCGCCCGCTGAACCACGGCGGGCCGCAGTCCGTAAAATTGTTGAAGGTGCTGGGCAAAGGTGGATTCCACCAGACGCGCGCCGGCCGGGTCGGAGGCGGGAAGCATCAGGTTGATCGTGTTTCCCAGCGGGATGACCTCGGCGCGGCCCGCCGAGCAAAGCGCTCCCAGCACACAACCGGCAAATCTGAGCCAAAAAAATCCGGGCGCAGGTCGGCGCGACCGCAAGCCGCAGCCTCCGGGCAACTGCGCATGGGCGAAACGAGGGGTCTTCATGAAGTTTTTGGTCACTCGGCAACGAGTCGGAAAAACGCCGCGCTGGAGCTTAACGGCAGCGTGACGGATTGGCGGCCGCCGGACGCGAGTGGCTCATTGGTCACGGTTTGCCAGAACACCGGCGGGGTAAGGTTGGTTGCCATTTCCAGTCGCGCGGGCCGGCAGCCGGGCCACGACAACTCGAGCAGTTCGCCGACGCGCTGCGCCAGCAAGGACAGCACGCTGGTGCCGGCAACCGGGTGCAGGTCGTCAAAGTAGCCGTTGCGCTTGCCGTTGTCGGTCGTGCTCACGCGCAGGAACACCGTGATGAAGTCCGCACCCGCGATGCCGCTGAGGGTTTGCTGTACCCAGGCGACGTTGGTCGAGCCGGCGGTCCATTGGACGAACGCGTCGGCGGCGTTGGTGCCCCCCAACGGGTCCACGCCCAGAGCGCAGGTCGTGAGCGCGTCGCCTGAATACGTCCATGCGCTCACCAGATACGGTTCGCCGGCGCTCCAGGGCACGCGCTGATACACGCCGCCGGATGAACCGTTGGTGCCGCCCCAAATGCGAATCCGTTGTGCGTGCGCGCCATTGTGCACCAGCGCGGTTTCGTCGTAACCGGTCACCACGCCCGGATCCGCCTCCCACTCGAGCCAACCGTTTGCGATGTAGCCGCCGCCCTGGAGGGTGAAGGCACCTTCAAAGCCGGCGTTGTCCAGCCCGAAACACGGATTGAGCACGAGTTCGATCAGCAACGCGGGCAGCGAGACGTTCGTGCCATAAGGGTTGGAGACCACGCAGCGATACTGGGCGAAGTCGGTTGCGGTCACGCCGGTGATGGTGAGCGTGGACGATTGAACCCCGGAGAAGCGCCCGCCCTCGATGAGGTTGATGCCGTTTTGCTGCCACTGGTAGGCGAGCGGAGGGTTGCCCTCGACTGCGACGCTGAAGGTGGCGTTGCCGCCGAGCACGGCGCTCTGGTCGGTGGGCTGTTGGATGAAGACTGGGGGCAGCGCCAGGTTGGTCACGGTCAACAACGCCACGCGCGAGGTGACGTTGCCGAAGGCGTTGGAGACGATGCAGCGATAATTCCCGGCATCGGCCAGGTTCGCGCCCACAATCATGAGCGTGGGCGAAGAGCTGCCAAAGAAGCGCGCTGAATCGGTGAGGTTGGACGCGCCTTTTTGCCAGCGAAAGCTGAGCGGCGTCGCGCCGACCGCTTGCAAGTTGAAGACAGCGTTGCTGCCGACAGCGATGGCCTGGTCGGCCGGCTGTTGGGTCAGGAACGGCGGCGCGCCGGTCAGGACGCAGGAGATCGAGATCGAGTCGAAGCATTCGGCCTTGTTTTGGTTCGTGCCCGTGGTCTGTCCATCGAGCCACAGCGTCATGTTCGTACTTGCGGCCACGACCGAGCCGCTGAACGCCGTCCAGGTGTCGCCGGTGTAAACCGCCGGCGGATTCAAATCCACCGCCGTCGCCCAGTTGGTGGACGCGGTCGGGCTGACTTTGACGCGGCAGGTCGCATACGCCTGCGAGTTGCCGCGCATCCAGCCCGAAATGATGTAGGTCGCCCCCGGCACGCAGCCGGTGATGTTCTGGCGCACGCCGCCGCCGCCGGTCGAACTGGTGTTGGCGATTTGCTGGTATTGCGTGCTGGTGGGTTCGGGCGGGTTGGCGGTCTGGATGCTCCAGACCGTGGTCGGGAACGGCGGGCGTTGGTAACCGGTCCAGCCGTCCGCGACGCCGCCAGTGTGGCCGCCCTCAAAACCGGCGTTCACCAAGCCGACCGGCGGACAAACCACCGGGGTGCCGAGCGTGACGCTGATGGTGGCCGACTCGCCGCTGTTGCCGAGGTGGTTGTAGGCGCGCACGCGGTAATGATACGTGCCGCCGGGGGTTAGCCCGCTGACGAGCCGGCTGAGCGTGTTGCCGACGTCGAGGTTCTGGTAACCGGGCAGGAAACTGGAGAAATCGCTGCTGGTGGACACGTCGAGGCGGTAGCCGGTGGCGTCGGCAGCCGCGGTCCAGTTGGCGCGGAATTGGTTGGTGCCGACATCGCTGGCCGGCAGGGCCAGCGGCGTGGCGGGCGGGTTGGTGGTGAGGCTGAGGGTGGCCGCGTTGGAGATGTTGGTCGCGTAGCTGGTGGCAACCACGCAGCGGTAGCTCGCCAGGTCGGAGGCGTCGGCGTTGCTGACATAGAGCACGGCGTTGGTGCTGCCGCTGTAATGGCCGCCATCGGCCAGGTTCGCCCCGTTTTTCTGCCACTGGTATCGCAGGCCGCTGCCGAAGGCCATGACGTTAAACCAGGTTGAACCACCCGGCGGCACGACGCGGTTGAGCGGATGCTGGACGATGTTGAGCGGAATGTTGGTGGTCACGTCCGGGGCGAAAGTTTGGAGGTCTGGACGGCATTGGGTTTCGTAACGGCGCTGCACTGCCGGGAGCCATTCGGGGTTCATCGTGAGCACGATCATGCGGGTGGTGCGAAGTGTGCCGAGGTTGACCTGAAGTTGGGTGCCGTCGAGCTGGGTGTTGACCGGATAAATGCCGCCGCAAGTGATTTCGAAGGCCATCGGCGCCGGCTGCATCCACGCGGGCAAAGGCACGGTGACGGTGGCGTTTGGGGTGTTGGTGATCTGGCAGCCGGTGAGGGTGTTGGCGTAGTTGTCGTTGACGACGTAGAGGATGAGCGTGTCGGTGCCGGCGGCAACGGCGCGCGCCCAGACGTTGGTGCTGGTGAGCAGCGGCAGGTCCACCGGTGTGCTGATGACGATGAGATTGCGAGCGGCTTTGATCTCATGGCCCAGCAGGCCCATCTCGCGCCAGAGCGCCGGCGCGCGCGAGGCGGCGTAGAGGCCACGCGGCGGGTTGAACCACCAATAGCCGAGACCTTTGCTGCCGCCCGCGAGCGAATAGTAGGCTTCCATGCGTTTGGATTCGGGGAATGGGTAGGGCCAGACCGGGTCGGTGGACTCGTTCGCGTAGAGAATCTGTCGGAACGGATGGGGTGCACCGCCTTCGGTGGCCGTGCGGGCGATGGCGTAGGAGAGCTTGGGCTTGTTGTGCAGCGGCAGCCGTTGCGGCGCGTTATACCAGGCGTCCCAGAGGCGCGGTTCGTAGTAGTTGTCCGATTCGAGCGAATCCACCGCCGGTCCCCAGGTGTAAAAGCTTTGCGGTTGCAAGCCGCCGTTGAGGTTGACCGTAATCGGCACGTTCGGTCGCAGGGCGCGCAACTCCGCGGTAAACCGCACGGCTTCCTTCATGACCAGCGTGCCCGCCCATCGCCAGGAATCGCAGGGCAGGCGCAGTCCGGTGCCGCAATGGGTCTGGCCCTGATTGTTTTCCTCGGCGTCCGGCTCGTCGTTGAGGAACCAGAAGTCCGGGTCAATCGGGTTGAGCTTGGTCTTGTCCAGGATGGTGTAACCGTAGCCTTTGGAGAGCATGTGATTACGTCCGGCGCTGGTGCCCATGTAGCCGCCCATCGCGCCCAGATTCATCTCGACGTTGTTAAACCCGTGCGCGGCCGCTTCGTTGAGCCAGTCGGCCGCGTCGTAGCTGCCGGTCTCCTGAAACGTGCTCCAGGTGAAGTAGGTGAACTTGTTCGTCCAGGCGCGCTGGCCGGCGGTGGCCGTTTTCCCGTCGGCATAAACGCCCTGATACACGTTGTAGGAGAAATACGGCAGCGGCGCACCGAGCGAGATGACCGACGCGGCGAAGTTCAGCGCCGGATCGCCCACGGTGCTGGTCAGCGCGGTGACGTTGCTGCCGTTCAGCCACACCGATACCGGCGCGGCGCCGCCCTCACGCCGCCAGTGGATGAACACCTTTCGCAGGTCTTCGGAGTAGCCGATGCTGAGGATGCGCGGGGCAGCCGCGTCCACCGTGAGGTTGGTGTGGAGCGTCCCGGCGGAGGTAACGACGCCAAAGCGGATGGGATTGGTGGGCACCTGGCGCAGGCGGATGGCGACCTGGGCGACGCCGTTGACGGGCACCGTCGGCGGGTCGGCTTTCCACCAGACCGGCTCGCCCGCGTCAATGATGTCCTGCGGCGGGTTGTCCCAGTAGAAGAAGATGCTGTTCTGCTCTTTTGGGTTCCACGACGCGGTGGACTTTTTGATGACGGTTTGGAGGCTGTAACCGGCCAGCGTGGCGTCGGAAATTGTCACGGAGCCCGGCCCCGGGTTTCTGACGTAAACGAAGGCGGTCGCCCCGGCGCGAAACGCGGTGGGGCAATTGGGATAATTGCGGTGGCTGTAGTAGCAGTTGAACTCCGGGAAGAGCCGGTCCTGGTTGTATTGCGTGCCGATGACTTGCACGGCGGACGGCGACGGCTCGACCCCGCCAACCAGCAGGGTCGCGCTGATCGTCAACGCGAGCCAACCCGGAGAATGACCCGGTCGCCCGGACGAGCGGCCCGGTAGGGAATTTGAAGCGTTCATGGCACAGGAATGCACGAGAGGCCCCGTTCCTCATGGTTCATCACTCCAAAACCAATCGGAAAAACCCCTGTTCGGCCGAGGGCGTGATCGCGACCGTCTTCCAGTCGCCGATAAAGGACACCGCATTGGTCGCGGGACTCCAGGTGATCGGCTCGGTCAAACTCGGCGTCCATTCCAGGCGCGCGGGAGGGCATTGCGGCCAACGGAGCGTGAGCGTTGTGCCGTCCCAACCGTGCTCCAGCAGCGGCGCGCCCGGTGCAATGAACGGCGTCGCGTCGTCAAAGTAGCCGTTCCGCCGGGTCGTGTCGGTCGAGGCGACCTTGAAGAACACGGTGATCAGGGCCGAAGCGGGCGTGCCGGTCCAGGTTCGTTGCACCCACGCGGTGTTGGTGGTCACTGCGGACCACACAACGGATGCCGCGTTGGCGTTCGTGCCTCCCGTCGGGTCCACACCGAGGAAACACCTTGACTGGTTGTCGCCGGCGTAAATCCACACGCCCACGGTGATTGGATTTCCCGGGATGACGGGCATTCGCTGAAAAACGCCACCGGAGGAACCGCTTGCGCCCCCGGAGATGCGAATGCGTTGGGAGTGGCCGCCGCTGCGCACGATGGCCGTTTCATCATAGCCGGTTACCACTCCCGGATCGGCTTCCCATTCGACCCAACCGTCGGCGATGTAGCCGCCGCCCTGAATGGAAAAGCCGCCCTCGAAATCGCCGTTCTGCAGGCCGATGCAGGGCGTGGCGGGAGCGAGCATCACCGCAATCGTTGCGGAATTGCCGCTGGTGCCGTTGGTGTTGTAAGCGCGCACGCGGTAGTAATACGTCGTCAGCGGCGTCAGCCCCGTGAGGGTGTGATTGGTCGCATTGCCCACGTCCCGGTTCTGATAGCCCGCCAGGAAATCGGCGAAGGTGTTGTTCGTGGAGACATCGAGCCGGTAGCCGTCGGCGGCGAATACCCCCCGCCAGTTGGCGGTGAAACTGTTGCTGGTCACGGCGGTTGCGCCCAGCGCCGTTGGCGCGGCCGGTGGGACGGACGTCGCGGGGACAAATTTTGAGATGAACGCATCGTTGAGGCCCTGGTTGGCGATGCCGTCCAGACTGCCGACCGTCGAGCCGACCACATACGCCGTCCCGTTGGTCGCCACCGCCATCCCGTCCGCCCAATCCGAATCCGTCGTGCCGTATTGCACCGTCCAGAGTCGCACCCCGGCGGGCGTGTATTTGCTCAGGAAAATGTCGTCCATGCCGAAATACGTGTTGCCGTCGAGCGAGCCGCTACACTGGCCCGCCACGTAAATGTTGCCCGCCGGGTCCACGGCGTTGGCCCAGCCCTGGTCGTGTCCGGCGGTGCCGATTTTTTTGCCCCAGAGCAGGTTGCCGTTCGGGTCGTATTTGGCCAGGAACACGTCCCGTTCGCCCAGCGCCGAGCCGTAAAGCGGCCCGGTGCTGTAACCGGACACATACACGTTGCCGGAGGCGTCACACGCCACCGAATAACCGGTGTCCTTGTTTGCCGTGCCCCAGACGCGCAACCAGAGGCGGTTACCGTTGGCGTCGTATTTGGCCAGCACGTTGTCGCCGTTGCCCAGGTAGGGATTGCCCTCGATGCTGCCGTCGGTCCAGCCGGTCACAAACACATTGCCGTCGTTGTCGCACGCAATGCCGAACGGCTCGTCAATCTCCACCGCGCCAAACAGGGCCGACCACTGGCGGGTGCCGGCCGCGTTGTACTTGCTGATCACGATGTCGGCTGCTCCGACGCGCGGGATGCCGTGAAAATTCCCACGCACATAGCCGGCGAAGTAGATGTTCCCGAACCGATCCGTCGTCACCGCGCGGCCTTCATCGTCCTGGGAGGTGCCGACCTGCCGCGTCCACTGCCAGTTGCCGGCAGCGTCAAACTTCGTCAGGAAAATGTCCCACTGGCCGATGTTCGAGTTCCCGTCCAGCCCGCCGCCGGTGTAGCCGGTCACGTAAATGTTGCCGGCCGCGTCCGCTGCAACTCCGTAGGCGAAATCGCGCTCATCGGTGCCGCGCTGCCGCAACCAGAGCCGGTTGCCCGCCGGATCGTATTTCGCCACGAACAGGTCGTAACGGCCCGCGTTGCCGCCACTCAGCGAGCCCTGGGTGGCGCCGGCGATGATGCCGTTGCCGGATGAGTCCACCGCCGCCGCATACCCGAAATCGTAGGTGCTCGTTCCAAGCAGGCGCGTCCAACTTTTTACGTCCGCCTGGGCAAAGGTGCGGAACGACCCACCCCACAGCAGAAACATCACGGAGAGGCAAATTCGGTTCATGGTTCTTCCAGGCACGAGTTGCATGTCGGTCGGGCAGTCGCGTTGGGCACGTTCTTATCCGCTCCGCCCTTCACTTGATGCCTACCATGCCGCAACGCCGCCGGCGTTGCAAGCGCCGGAATCCTCTGGCCCTTCCCCGCGTTTCCAATTCCGCCCTGCCCTGCGGCGGTGGCTCAACCTGACGGCCAGCCTCTCGCCCGCGTTGCCAGTGACCGAGCCTCGCGGTTTTTCGGGCGCTTGCGGCGTTGCCGCGCTCCGAGTTGCGTTCGCGGGTCGGTGCGGCGCGCACGCTGTTCTCAGCGCGGCCGGTTTGCGGCGCGGTTGGGCTGCCGGCGAAAAGCCCGCTTGCCAAGCTGCGGAGCGGGGCGCAACTTCTCGGCAGGCTTCGCTGATGATCCGACCATGAGCGACAAACCGTTGAAAATGGTCACGTGCAGTTGGTGCGACGCCAAGGTGTTCATTCCCGGTGATTTGCCCCCCCTGGCGACGACCCCCTGCAAAAAGTGCGGCCATCCGATCATGATGCCGATGCGGCTGCGGCAGTTCGAGCTGCGCAGCGTCGTGGGCTCGGGCGGCAACGGCACGGTCTATCGCGCCTGGGACACCGTCCTGGAACGAATGGTCGCCGTCAAACTGCTCAAAAGGGAACTCGCCAGCGACCCGGTTGCGCTCCAGAACTTCTACCGCGAAGCCCGCGCCTGCGCCCAGCTCAACCACACCAACATCATTCACATCTACACCTTCGATGAGGACAACGGCCAGATGTATCTGGTCATGGAACTGGCCGACCGCGGCAGCCTCGACACCCGCATCGAAAAACAACGCCGCCTCTCCGAACTCGAAGTCCTCGACATCGGCATCAAAATCGCCTCCGCGCTCGATCTGGCCCTCAAACACAACCTGCTGCACCGCGACATCAAGCCCGGCAACATCCTGTTCAACGCCGACAACGAACCCAAGCTCGTGGACTTCGGCCTGGCCCGGCCCGTGGACGCCGAACCCGACTCGGTTTATGTCACCGAGGGCACGCCCTATTACGTCGCCCCCGAAAAAATCAAACGCGAGAAGGAGACGTTTCTCTCGGACATGTACAGCCTGGGGGCGACGCTTTATCACGCCATCACCGGTCACGTGCCCTTTGACGCGCCCACCGTGGAGGAACTCGTCGCCGCTCATGTCCACACCCCGGTCACGCCGCCGAATCTTGTCGTGCCCGAAATCACGCAGCAAACCAGCGACGCGCTCCTCAAAGCGCTGGCCAAGAATCCCGGTGATCGCTACCTGAGCTACGACGAATTCATCATGGCGCTGCACGCTGCGCGGGCCAATCTGCTCATCAAGCAATCCCAGGAACTCTCCCAGCCGCCCCCAAAGGCCAAAACCAGTTGGTGGCGACGCTGACCGCCCGTTGGGTCGCTGGCAAAACCGCCCGGCACGCATCCCGCCCAACCCGCCGCGCCATCCTGACGGCTTGCCGCAACCCGTTTGCAGGTTAAGATGCCGACCGGTTTCAGCCCATATGCCGAGCGTTTACATCAAAACCTATGGCTGCCAGATGAACGAGCGCGACAGCGAAGCCGTCGCCGCCCAGCTCGTGGCCAAAGGTTACACCCTCGCGCCCTCGGAGGACGCTGCCGACATCGTGCTGCTGAACACGTGCAGCGTGCGGGATCACGCCGAACAGACGGCGCTGGGCAAGATGAGCGCGCTCATCGGCGCGGCGCGCAAACGGCGCTCCGGCCAGGTTTTCGGCTTCCTGGGCTGCATGGCGCAAAGCCGCGGACGCGAGTTGATTGACCGGTTGCCGGACGTGGACCTGGTCGTCGGTACGCAAAAGTTTCATCGCGTCGCCGAGTATCTCGACGAGCTGCTCGCCGGGCGACGGGACAAGGTGGTGGACGTGGAGGAGGAGGTGGGCAGCGAGCGCACCATTCGCGAACACCTGCTCAACGGCAACGGCGCGCGCGCCGTCACCGCTTTCGTCAGCATCATGCAGGGCTGCAACCAATACTGCACGTTTTGCATCGTGCCCTACACGCGCGGTCAGGAGCGCAGCCGGCCCATAGAAGACATCGTTGCCGAGTGTCGGCAACTCGCTGCCCAAGGTGTCAAAGAGATCACCCTCCTGGGCCAGATCGTCACCAGCTACGGACGACGCGAAATTCCCCGGCGCGACGGCAAATCTCCGTTCGTTCAACTGCTCGAAGCCGTGCATCAGATCGAGGGGCTGGAACGCATCCGCTTCACGGCGCCGCATCCGAAAGGTTACGGCGACGACCTGATCGAAGCCTACGGCCGCCTGCCCAAACTCGTCGAACACGCGCATCTGCCCGTGCAAAGCGGCAGCAACCGCGTGCTCAAGCTCATGCACCGCGGCTACACCCGTGAGCGTTTCCTCGAAATCGTCGGCAAGCTCCGCCGCGTGCAACCGGCCATCGGCCTGAGCACCGACATCATCGTGGGGTTTCCCGGCGAGACGGAGGAGGACTTCGAGCAAACCGTGTCGCTGATGCGCGAAGTGGAATTTGACCAGGCCTTCATCTTCAAATATTCGCCGCGCCGCGACACTCCGGCCGCTGACATGCCCGATCAGGTGCCCTGGCCCGTGCGCGAGGAGCGCAACCAGCGTCTGCTCGCGCTCATGAACGAGATCGGCCGGCGCAAATACGGCGCGTTCGTTGGCCGACAGGTGCAAATCCTGGTCGAAGGCCCCAGCAAACGAAATCCGGCCCGCATGATGGGCCGCACCCGCTGCAACAAAATTGTCGTCTTCGAGGGCAGCGAGCGCCACCGGGGTCAGTTGCTCGACGTGCGCATCACCCGCGCCGGCAACTTCACCCTTTACGGCGACCCGGCCATCGTTGGGCTGTCACCCCTCCCGTCGGATGGCCCGGACGCTTGCTGACCCGATCCGAAGGGCGTGTCTTACTGCCGGCTTGCCGAACGCCCCGCTGAGTTCACTGGCCCAGTTTATCCAAAAAGCCGCGGACGCTGCGCGCTGTCACCGGGGATCCTTGGGTGGGAGGTTGGGAGCAGGGCCCCCTGGGGAGCCGAGACCTCACATGCTGGACGAGGCTCAAGTTCTTACAGCTTCTGATTAACATCGGGCTTCAGCCCGGTGGGACGCCCGCGCGAGCTTCAAGCCGCTTCACGGCCTCGCCCGGGTTCGCGAAAAACGGTTCAAACCGTTTCTGTGCCACTGCTGCTCCTGGTGCCGGCCGAAGCCGGCTGCTCACGAGAGAAACGTTGCTCTGCAAGAACTTGGGGTGCGTGCAAACTCCGCTGAAACCTTGCGGTGACGTACTGCGATTGGGGACAAGGCCACTTCCGGCTCGGTGCGGGTGCGTCGGGCGTGAACACCGGTTCAGGCGTCCAGGGAGGCGCGAACGACCCGCAGCAGGTCCTCCGGTGGACAAGGTTTGGGCAGGAATTTCTCGCCCGGTTGCAACTCGGCTTCGCGCCCGGCCCATTCGGCGCTGTAACCGCTCATGAAGAGCACGCGCAGCCCGGGCCGCTCAGCCTGGAGACGACGCGCCAGTTGAATGCCGCTGAGTTTGCCGGGCATAACCACATCGGTAAGCAGCAGGGCAATTTCCGCCGAGTGCTGCTCCCACAGCGCAAGGGCTTCCTCTGCCTGGGCCGCCGCCAACACCCGGTAGCCGCGCCGCTCCAATGTCATTCGGGTCAACTGCCGCACAGCCGGATCATCCTCCACGAGCAGGATGGTTTCGCGTCCGCCGGGCAAGGGGCGGGGCGCCGCTGGCGTCTCAGTCGGCGAAGCCGCCCGTTCGGACAGCGGCAGAAAAACCTCAAACTGCGTGCCGTGCCCAGGAGTGCTCTGGACGGTGATCCAACCACGATGCTGTTTGACGATCCCGTAAACGGTGGCCAGCCCCAGGCCGGTGCCGCGACCCGGTTCCTTGGTGCTGAAGAATGGCTCAAAGATGCGCGGCAGGATGTCGGGCGCAATGCCCTGGCCCGTGTCGCTGACGCGCAGTCGAGCGTAACGGCCCGGCGCCACGCCCGATGCCGGAATCGGGTCCGACTCGCCCTGCAGATGCTCGAAAGTTTCAATCCGCAATTCTCCCCCTTGCGGCATGGCATCGCGCGCGTTGACGGCCAGGTTCAAAAGCACCTGATCGAGCATGCCCGCATCGGCTCGCAGCGGCAACGGGTGCGGATGCAACCGAAGCTCCAGGTGGATGGTTTCGCCCAGCAATCGTTGGAGCATCTCGCCCATGTCGCGGACCACCCGGTTAAGCTCGAGGTCTTCGACCTGAAGAATTTGGCGACGGCTGAACAGGAGCAACTGGCGGGTGAGGTTGGCGGCTCGGCGCGCCGCGGCGTGAATCTGGCGCAGCGCTTCCTGGACTTCGGCGGGCAGGTCCTTGTTCAGGGCCGTCAACTCCGCCTGCATCATCATGACAGCCAGGATGTTGTTGAAATCGTGCGCGACGCCGCCGGCCAACTGGCCAATCGCCTCGAGTTTTTGCGCCTGGCGCAGTTCCTCCTCCAGTCGCCGCTGTTGGGTGATGTCCTGCGCGGCGCCGTGAATGCGCACGACGCGGCCTGTGGCATCAAAAATCGGGGCGGCATGATCCCGTAACCAGCGAGCCTCACCTCTCCGGGTCAGGAAGCGCATCTCGCAAATGTCGCGATGCCCGCTCAACACCTTGCGCGCGTGCGCCAGCGCATGGGCCAGGTCGTCCGGATGCACCAGGGTCTGCCAACCGCCGCGCGCTTCGATTTCCTCCATCGTGTAGCCAAAGGTGCGCGTGAACGACTCGCTGAGCCATTGACCAATCATCCGACCATCCGACTCCACCCTGAAGGTGTAGGCGTAATCGGAGATGAGCTCGCTCAGGTGGTGTTCGCGTTCGCGGACGGCGGCAAGGGCTTCTTCGGCGCGGCGGTGCTCCGTGACGTCCTGAATGGCCAGCAAAATCATCTGCGTGCGATTTTTTTCGCCGTGCAGTCGCCGGGCGTTGAGCACCATGGTGCGTCGGCCCAGACCCGAGAAGGACCGGGTGAGTTCGTAATCGTTGAACTGCGTGTTTTGTGGCAGGACTTGCTCCAGCAACTGCCGCAGCTCCGGCACGTCCCATTCGCGCCCGCCCAGTTCGTAAACGGCCCGGCCCACAGTGTTTTCGGGAGACAGACCGAAGGTTTGATAGAAGCTGCGATTGGCCGAAACCACGCGCAGCTCGGCGTCGAGCACCAGCAGCGACTCGTGCAATGTGGCGACGATGTTCTCGGCAAACTCGCGCGCCTCGGCCAGGGCGCGCTGGGCGGCTCGCTCCGCCGTCTGGTTGCGGAATACCAACACCACACCGGTCATGTCACCGACCGGGTCACGAATCGGCGCGCCCGCGTCGGCAATGGGAATCTCGCGTCCGTCCCGGGCGCGCAGCAAGGTGTGATTGGCCAGTCCCACGACCGTTCCCTCCCGGAGAACGCGGGCGACCGGATTTTCGGCGGGCTGGCGCGTTTCTTCATTGAAAATCTGGAAGATTTCCTCCAAGGGTCGGCCCCGCGCCTCGTCGAGCGTCCAGCCGGTGAGCTTTTCAGCGACCGGATTGAGCAGTTCCACCCGGCCTGCCCGATCGGTGGCAATCACCGCGTCGCCGATGCTGCGCAGAATGCTCTCGCGACGACGCTCGCTGGCGCGCAAGGCTTCGAGAGCCTCCTGACGCTTTTCGTAGTCAGCAAACAGCAGGCACACCAGCAACCCGGCCAGCGGGTAAACCGTCAGCAGCGCCGGGGCGATTTCGCGCCAGACCGTCCGCCAGAGCTCGGCCGGCAACAAAACCGTCGCAGCCAACATGCTCACGTGCACCAGCAAGCTGAAGCTCCAATACCACGCCGCCCCGGGCGGCTCGGTGCGCCGGCGGCGCAGGTAATGGAACAGCACCCCCAGCGCCGAGGCACTGACAATCGTCGTCACACCCATGGCTGCGCCGCTGCCGCCGAGCCAGAGCCGATACACGGCGGCGGGAACGGCTGCCAACGCCGCCGTGAGCGGCCCGCCGAACAAACCGGCCGTGCTCAAAATAATGGTGCGGCCGTCAAAGATGACTCCCGGCGCCAGGGTGACCGGGGTGAGCATCACCACGAGCGCTGCTGCGCCGAAAAGCAGCCCCGAAATGCACTGGTAAGGCAGCCGACGCGGCGACCACCGCGTCAACAACACTTGATGTGCCGCTGCCAGCGCCACCAGCAGCGCCAGATTCTGGACAAGATTCAGTAAAATCATGGGTCGCGGGGGCGAATTCCCCTCCGGGTGTCCAAACCCGCCGGGGCACACCCGCCCACGGTGCGGGGCATCTGCGGGATTGCTCGGGCCGCGCCCAATCGGCAACGGAACGCTACGCTTCCGGCCGCGCCGTGGCAAGGTTGCAAGTTCGGGCGGCGACGCGCCGGACGAACGTTGAGCGGCCCACAAGCGTTTCAGAAGCCCGAGTTCTTGACCGTCCCCGGAAGCCTGTTAGCCTGCGCGTCCCGCTGGGCGGTGGCCGACCCCCTGTGGACGCCCCCGAAGGCCCGGCGGTCGAAATCGAAAGGTCTGTCGTGAACGTATCGGTTGAGACACTGGCACCGTGCCGCAAGCTCCTGCGCGTGGAAGTGGACGCCCAGACGGTGGATCAAACCTTTGAGGCGGTCACCAAAGAGTTCCAGCGCGAGATCGAATTGCCCGGTTTTCGCCCCGGCAAGGCGCCGCGCGATCTGATCCTCAAACGCTTCAGCAAGGAAATCGAAGACGAAGTCCGCTCCAAGCTCATCAACGAATCCTTCCGCAAGGCCGTGGACGAACAGAAGCTCGACGTCATCGGGCGGCCCGACATCGAGGAGATTCAGTTCGGACGCGGCCAACCGTTGCAATTTGCTGCCACCATCGAAACCGCGCCGGAATTCGAGTTGCCCGAATACAAGGGCCTGCCCGTGCGCGTGGAGGCGCGCAGCGTGACCGATGCGGACGTGGAGCGCGCCCTGGACCTGCTGCGCGACCAGCGCGCCCGATTCCAGACCGTCGAGCGCCCCGCACAAATGGGCGACTTCGTGGTCGTCAACTACACCGGCACCTCGGAGGGCAAACCGCTGACCGAGCTCGCGCCCACGGCCAAGGGCCTGACCGAACAAAAGGGGTTCTGGATCGAAATGCGGCCCGAGGGGTTCATCCCCGGCTTTGCCGAGCAGTTGGTCGGCGCCAAAGCCGGCGAACGCCGCACCGTGACCGTGACCTTCCCGGCGGATTTCGTCGCCAGAGACCTCGCAGGGCGGCAGGGCGTTTACGAGGTGGAAATCGTCGAGGTGAAGGAGAAGGTTCTGCCCCCGCTGGATGATGCGTTTGCCAAATCGTTCGACGCCGAAAGTCTGGAAAAGCTGCGCGAGGGCGTGCGGCGCGACCTGGAAAACGAACTCAAATACAAGCAGAGCAAGGAAATCCGCTCGCAATTGCTGCGCCTGTTGCTCAGCCGCGCGAACTTCGATCTGCCCGAAAGCGTCGTGGCGCAGGAAACCCGGCAGGTGGTTTATGAGATTGTCCGCGAAAACGCCCAACGCGGTGTGTCGCGCGATCTGATCGAGCGGGAGAAGGACGCCATTTACGCCGCGGCCGCCGGCAACGCGCGCGAACGGGTAAAACTCGCCTTCATCATCCAACGCATCGCCGAGAAGGAGGACATCAAGGTCTCGGAGATGGAAATCCTGCGCCGCATCCACACGCTGGCGGCGATGTATCAGATTCCGCCCCAACAATTGCTCCGCGACCTGCAGAAGCGCAACGCGCTGATCGAGGTTTACGACGAAATCGCGCGCGAGAAAGTCCTGGAATTTCTCGAAAACAACGCCCGAATCGAGTTTGAAGTCGGCACGCGCCCAACGCCGGCGTGAGCAGCCCGGGCCGCCCATGGCCCGCGCGAAAGCGATTTGGAGTGCGGTGACTTGCCGCCGCTCTCGATCCGCGGACTGGAAGTCGGCGAACCAGCAGGCTGGAAGCCTGCGCTACGCTCCCACGCTCTACGCTCTGACGCTCCACGCTCCGACGCTC
>JAOAIM010000341.1 GCA_026414705.1 Verrucomicrobiia bacterium
GTGTGGGCGCCGCATGCCCAGCGGGTGAGTGTGGTGGGGGACTTCAATGGCTGGGATGGCCGCATCCATCTCATGCGCAAGCTGGTGCCCTCGGGGGTCTGGGAGATTTTTCTGCCTGGGGTGGGCGAGGGCGAGCACTACAAATTCGAAATCCGCGGCCCGCATGGCGATGTGTTTGTCAAGACCGACCCCTTCGCCTTCTTCGCGCAGCATGGCACGCAAACCGGATGCATGATTTTCGACATCGGGCGCTACCAATGGGCCGATGGCGAATGGATGCAACGCCGCGTCCAGCGCAATCCCTACGCCGAGCCCATGAGCATCTACGAGGTGCATCTTGGCTCGTGGCAGCGGGTGCCGGAGGAGGGGGACCGGCCCTTGAGCTACATCGAGCTGGCCGACCGCCTGATTCCCTACGCGAAAGAGATGGGCTTTACGCATCTCGAATTGATGCCTGTGATGGAGCATCCATTCGACGGGTCGTGGGGCTACCAAGTCGTCAATTACTACGCGCCGACCAGCCGCTTCGGGAACCCCGACGAGTTCCGCCATTTTGTGGACAGGTGCCACCAGGCGGGGCTCGGGGTGATTCTCGACTGGGTGCCCGGCCATTTTCCGAAGGATGCCCATGGACTGGCACGGTATAACGGCAC
>JAOAIM010000342.1 GCA_026414705.1 Verrucomicrobiia bacterium
CCCGAGGTCCCTTTCCGATCGCGAAGGACTCACGGCTCCTGGGCACGCCTCCCACCGCTGCGGGACAGCTCGATGGACGGCTAAATAGCCCTCCCGCCCAAACGGCGACCGACGGGTGACTCGACATTTCATCGCCCACTTGTCTAGCGCGATGTCCGGCACGCGGCCGAATTCCGAGCCCGTGTCGTGAAACGAGGTGAGGGCGAGTTGTGTGAGGCGTTTTCGGTCACGGACTCGGTGCCTCGGCACCTTCGAGCGGGACGCGGAGTTCGCCGGAGATGAGCTTGGGAAGAAGGGAATCGCGAATCGCCGCCAGCGTGACATCTTCCGCCTGATTAGCATTCTGGCGATCCACCATTGCACCCACTCCGTTATGAAAGGCGTCAATTACTTCTTTGGACGGAACGACACACTCTTGCGCGGCAACGATCTCCGGGCGAACCGCGGGGTATGCGGCGCCGTCTGCCAAGCGGCTGAGTCTTAAGATGTTCTCCTCGCTCGTCGCGAGGAAGTAGACCAGCTCGCCCAACTCCTCACGCCTTGGGGTGAGAACCGCGAAGCCCGTGCTTCCCGTCAGTTGAGGCGCACTATCCCCGATGAGCGCGAATGACCGGTTTCCCGGGCGGACTGTTCCCAGAATTGTGTCGCCG
>JAOAIM010000343.1 GCA_026414705.1 Verrucomicrobiia bacterium
CCTCAAGGGGACGGCGCGGTGTGTTAAGCCACACATCGCATCCGGATATCAGCTGACGTGCTACATGAATGTCATAATTCTCTATGAAAACAAGATGCCCTTTAAGCTCGCTGTATTTGCTCAGGTGGATGATCTGCTGGATTATCCGTTTGCCCTCGTCATCGCGTGGATGTGCTTTGCCGGCAAAGATAAACTGGATAGGACGTGCAGGATCTTTGACGAGTTTTACAATATTATCATATTGTTTGAAAATTAGATTCGCCCGCTTGTAAACAGCAAATCTTCGCGCAAAACCAATGGTAAGTGCATCAGGATTTAACAGTGAATCGTAAGCAATGAAGTCCTGCTGCGGACGTCTTTCCTGAAATAGAACGCGACGTCGCGCAAATTCTATGAGTTCGCGACGCAGTTTATATCGAAGTGCCCAGATCTCCTCGTCCGAAATAAATTCGGGGTCCTCCATTTTTTTCCAGAATTCTTCAGAATTAATTTCTGTTTCCCAGTCTGTAGCTGGTTTCTTTACCCAGAAACTCGTCGTCTCGCCCATAAAGGCAGGTGATTGAATGGAACTGAATTTGCGCCGCCAGAATTTGCGAACTGGACCTTTCATCCAGCCCATAAGGTGGATGCCATTCGTGATATGCC
>JAOAIM010000344.1 GCA_026414705.1 Verrucomicrobiia bacterium
CGCCTGGAGAGCGTGTATATGCCGAAAGGTGTATCGGGGGTTCGAATCCCCCTCTCTCCGCTCCACAATAAGCAAATTGATTTTCTAATATTTTAGTTTTTCAAAGAAGCTTTTAATACAAATTGCATTGTGTGAATGAATTACTTCTATTGTTTTTTCTTCAATTCAAAAACACATCTGATAGGATAGTGGTCGCTTAAATGCGATGTTTCTTCATTATTATCTGTTTCAAAGTCAATATTGCGAAAAGACAAATCGTGAAATATATAATCTATTCTTAAGTAAATTTTATCGTGATAAGTAATACCTAAACCATTTCCTTTTTCAACAAATGCATCGGTGAATTTATTTCTAAAAAGACGCATTAAATATGAATGAGGAATATCATTAAAATCGCCAGTTATCAAGGTGGGTAAAGAAGATTGTTGAGAAATAAGTAAAATATTTTCTGCTTGTTGAGTTTTAAGAATACTGTTGTGAAACATTTTTTGAAATATATTCATTCCTTTTGCACTACTATCAAGCGATTCATAAAAACTCTCCTGATTGGGTTTCTGATTAGGTCTCCATTTTTTCTTTTTATACAAATTATAAGATTGTAAATGTAAATTAAAAACGCGAATGGTATCGTTATTAAATAAAAT
>JAOAIM010000345.1 GCA_026414705.1 Verrucomicrobiia bacterium
AGTTCAAAGTTCAAGGTTCAAAGTTCAGAGTTTGGAGTTTTGGTTTCGCCGCTCTGGCCGGTGCGCCGACTGCCAGTCGCCCGCACGGCAGATTTGCAATCTGCGCTACGCTCCACGCTCTACGCTCTGACGCTCTGACGCTCCCACGCAAGCTCAAAACTGTTGCGCCCCCTCGGGGCTTGAGGGGGTTGGGGGCCGTCGCCAACCCAGGGCGTTGCCCTGGGCTAACGTTGTGGTCGCGCCTTCGGCGCTGACCCCGGCGGGTGGAAGGCTGTTTTCGGCGGGACGCCGGAAACGGCCCGCGAGGCGCGCTGCCCACCGTCATTCGATGTTCGATGTTGGATGTTCGGTGTTCGATGTTTCGCGGAGCGCACGCCCGCTCTCCCTCTCCCAGCGGGAGAGGGTTGGGGTGAGGGAGAACGCGGCGCGGGCAGAAAGGTGCCCGGGTGTTTGCGGAGTTTCACCCTCACCCTGTCCCTCTCCCTCAAGGGAGAGGGAATTGCCCAAGCCGCCTTGTGCGGAACGTGATGACTCGTGAGCGCGCACGACCCCAGTCAAAGTTCAAAGTTCAAGGTTCAAAGTTCAGAGTTTGGAGTTTTGGTTTCGCCGCTCTGGCCGGTGCGCCGACTGCCAGT
>JAOAIM010000346.1 GCA_026414705.1 Verrucomicrobiia bacterium
GCGTTAAACAGTCTTGATTAATTTTGTTCAAAAATCAGAACATTACATTTTATACCATATTTATTGTTCCATTTACAATGTTTAGTTGCATATGAAAAAATTAACTGTAATCTGTCTGTCCTTGACAATTCTGTAAGAAGTGCAATAAATAAAGGATTGAAAAAACCTGGTATCTGGGTGGCGCGTTCGTCTATCGGCTAGGACACGGCCCTCTCAAGGCTGAAAGACGGGTTCGATTCCCGTACGCGCTACCAAATTTTGTTTGTGCGATCTGTGGATTTCCGGGAAAAGCCAGGGGATAATATTAAAATTGCAATTTATTTATATATATTTATTGCTTGATTTTTTATGGATTGATAGAAAATTTGATGCAAAAGTCGCCAGAAATATGGGACCGTTTCAGATAATATTTAGTCCGACAAGCGCGGCGGAACTCTCCAGGATGCCGAAGGAATTGCAGTTGAAAATATTGGGTGAGTTCAAAGGTGTGCCGGCTGACGCTATGTCCACCGACATGGACAATTACGGCAGGTTGCGGCGCGAGGGTCGCATTTTATACAGGTTTAAAGTCGGCGTTTATCGCATTTATTTCGAAAAGCACAGGCTTGGTATAATTGTTCACCGAATATTGC
>JAOAIM010000347.1 GCA_026414705.1 Verrucomicrobiia bacterium
GACCTGGATCACCACCAACACGTTGCTCGCCCGCTACAACCTTGCCGCCGCGCTGGTCATGGGCCAGTGGGCTGCCCTGGGCAGCCCGGGCGCGCGGGATAACCCACAGGCCCCGCGCCGCATCGAAAATCGCCTCCGCCAAATGCGCCTCGCCGGCCCGGACGTCAACCGGCTCCTCACCGAACCGGAGCGACGCGACAAGAACGCGCTCATCGCCGCGCTGGAGAAACGCCTCCTGCAAGGCGAACTCAAGGACAAACAAAAAGCGGCGTTGCGCGAATACCTCGACTCGCAGGGCGACCTGGACGAGGGCGATCTGCTGTGTGCAATCCGGCTGGTGATGAGCACGCCGGAGTATCAACTGACTTGAACCGGCGGGGGGCCGGGCGCGTCGGCCCTGCCGATGCGCGCCTGACGGCAACGCGGGCGCGTGTCCCCACGCTCGCTTCGACGTT
Organism: Verrucomicrobiia bacterium; assembly: GCA_026414705.1. Lineage (GTDB taxonomy): Bacteria > Verrucomicrobiota > Verrucomicrobiia > Limisphaerales > JAOAIM01 > JAOAIM01. The sequence goes on from JAOAIM010000347.1 coordinate 456, forward strand.
CGATGTCCAAGGTTCGTTGTTCGATCGTGCCGGCCCGAGCGGTGCGCGCCCCTCGCCTCGTCTGTTGTTCGGTGTTTTGCGGTTGAAGGGAATCCGGGTCGGGCTGTTGGCCGGCCTCACGGCCGGGTGCGGAGCAAGCGCTCGATTTCGTCGCGCGTGGGGGCTGACGGTTGAGC
>JAOAIM010000348.1 GCA_026414705.1 Verrucomicrobiia bacterium
GCGTGTCGCCGTCGCAATCGAACGCGACGCTCTTGACGGTCTGCGTGTTGCCGCTTTCTTCGCCCTTCATCCAGAATTTCTGCCGCGAGCGGCTCCAGAAGCGGGGCTTGCCGGTTTCGAGCGTTTTTTCCAGCGCGGCGCGGTTCATCCAGGCCATCATCAAGACGCGCCCGGACTGGTAATCCTGAATGATCGCCGGGATCAGGCCGTTGGTGTCGAACTTCAACTGCTCGTAAAAACTCATGGCGTTGCTGATGCTCGCCCGAACATACGAACAGGCGGTTGGAAACGCACCGAAAAAGTGCGACCGCCTCGTGGGCAAGGCCCGTTGCCGCGCCTTGAATCGGCGACGCCCGCCGCGCCCCGCCGTGGCCCGGACAACCCTCCGCCATGTGGTTCGGCTCACGCCCGGGCGCGAAGTTCAAACCGCCGGGTTTTGCCGCTGATGGTCTTGGGCAGTTCCTTTACGAACTCGATTTCGCGCGGGTATTTGTAGGGCGCGGTGAGGCGACGGCAATGCGCCTGCAACTCGCGCGCAAGTTCCTCGCCGGGCGTGAAGCCATCGCGCACCACCACGAACGCCTTGACAATCTGGCTGCGGAGCGGATCGGGCTTGCCCACCACGGC
>JAOAIM010000349.1 GCA_026414705.1 Verrucomicrobiia bacterium
GTATAGGGCCGTCCATCGTGGGCGCTGCCGCTGCCCATCGGAATCGCCGGCAGCAGTTGCGCCGTGCCCACCAGCGTTGCCGCCGTGTTGCCGTCATAGACCTTGTTCGCCGCAGTGAGGCCCGTGATCGCGAGCGGTTTGGGCAGGACGCGATGACCTCCCGGCAATGAGCCGCTGCTTGGCTCATGGCCCGCTGAGCCTGTGAACTGGGCGGTGATGCTGTGAGGCATGCCGCCGTTGACCGAAAGCGAAGCGATGGAAAGGCTCGCCACGCCCTCGGTGCCTTGTGCGGTCAGCGGCACCGGCGATTGCGGCGCTCCATCAATGGTAAACACGACGTTGCCGGTCGGCGGCCCATTGGTCCAGGGAGCGACTCGCGCGGTGAAGGTCACCGCCGTGCCGTAAATGGAGTTGCTGGTTGAGGCGCTGACCGTGGTGCTGGTGGGAATCGGGATGGCCTCAAGGTTTTTGAGCCGATGCACCACAACGTTGCTGAAATTCACGGGCCCGGCCTCGGTAAAAATGCCCAGCGAGGTCGTGCGCAGTTTCTTGGGAATCCGCGCCGCCAGCGTGAATTGATCGTCATAGACGACCTCGACGATGTCCTCTTCCACGATGAGCTG
>JAOAIM010000350.1 GCA_026414705.1 Verrucomicrobiia bacterium
GGCGCACCTACGACTATGCGCTGGCGCTGCGCGCGGTCACCAGCGTGGACGGGATGACGGCCGACTACTACCCCTTCTCGCACGACTTCCTCGCCGAGACCGCGACGCGGATCATCAACGAGGTGCGCGGCGTCAACCGGGTGCTCTACGACGTGACCTCGAAGCCTCCGGGAACCATCGAGATGGAGTGAGCCGGGCTCGCGCAGGACCCGAGCTCTTGCCCGCAACCTCTTGAAATCGGAAGAAAGGATTCCCATCTAGGCCGTGCCGGTCGCCCGTGCGGGGCCGGCAGTGTCCCGGGGGCGCAGGCGTCGCCCGGTGCCCCCTCGTTCCATGTTGCTCGAAGGAGGATATGGCCATGAGGACAGGCTTCGACTTCTCTCCCCTCACCCGGTCGATGATCGGCTTCGACCATCTCTTCGACCTGATCGAGAATGCCGGCCGCGCGCGAGTCTATCGCGTGCGGATTCAAGATCGGCGCTGGAAGTGGAGATTCGGCCAAATCTCCGGCGAATACAACGTCCGCCGTGACGACAACCAGCAGAACTTTTTGCTCGGCACTGCCCGTAATCCGCAGCAGTTGGCGCGATTGTGCCTCGATGCAATGGGCGAACAGAACTAC
>JAOAIM010000034.1 GCA_026414705.1 Verrucomicrobiia bacterium
CCCGGGCGGAAGTGGCGGGCGACCGCCGGCTCCCAACGGGCTCGTTCCGAACAATCCGTGGCTCCGGTTGTTTCGCGTGACCGACTGCGGGTAAAAATCTTCAACGGCGGCCCCATTCAAAACACCTGGCGGCCTTCGCAGAGGTTTATCAACTCTGCCAGAGCAAGAACGTGGGGACGCCGTCCGGCGCCTTCCCGCACGACGCGCAAGATGCCGGCGCGACGCAGCCTGCCCAGGAGGTTCGCCACCATGGGCGCGCTGGGCATGTGCTCGAGCCTGACCACGTCGCTGCTGCGGAAAATGGGACGCTCGAACATAAAATCCAAAAGCGGGACGGCAAACTGCGAGTGGGTCAGTTCAATCACTCGCCTCTTGAGGCGTTCGTAAAGCTCGTGGATGGCCCGGGCCTTCCGTGCCGTCGCCTCGGCTTGAAAGGCCACGCCCTCCAGAAAAAAGGCGCTCCATCGGGTCCAACTCCCCGACCCTCCAAGTTCGCGCAGTCGTGCGATGTATTCGTTCCGCCGCATCTCGAAGAAAGCCGACAGGTAAAAGCAGGGTCGGCTGAGGAGTTTTTTCTCAAACAAAAACAACGGGATGATCATGCGGCCAATGCGCCCGTTGCCGTCCAGGAACGGATGCAGAATTTCAAACTGGGCATGGAGCAGGGCGAGTTGGAGCAATGGATCGGGCGCGTCAGCGTGCCAATAGGCTTCCCAGCGATTCTAGTGCTCCTGGAGGTGCAACGGGGATGGCGGAATGAACACCGCTGCCTCGATCGGCGCGCCCTCCGGGCCGATCCAGTTTTGCACCGTGCGAAAGCGTCCGCGGCCCTTGTTGTGCCCGCGAACGCTGTCCATGAGCACTTCATGAAGCTTCAAGAGCGTGTTCAGGCAGAAAGGCCTCTCGCGCAGAAGTTCTTCGGCCAGGCGCAATGCGCGCCGGTAATTGATGATCTCCACGATCTCCTCCCGACGCCCCGGCTCTGCGGGCTCCTCGCCAGCCTCAAACTTGAGCACATCCCCGAAATCCGCCTGCGTGCCCTCGATCCGTGAAGAGAGCACCGCCTCCTCGGTTGTTAATGGAGACAGAAGAACGTCGGGATTGGGAATCCCGTGAAATAACCCCTCCAACATCGCAACGCCCCGATTGGCCTTGCCAATCAACGGCACAAGTCCTGGCAGGTCCAGGTTTCGCGGCGGAAGCGACTCCGGCTCAAAAGGCTGCATTCAAAACCGTTGTGTTAACCATGCTTGGCACAAGCCGATTTGTGTAAAGCCAAAAGCTCGCGGCTTAACACAACAAGCCCCGTGCTGAGCCACGCGAGCCTCGTTCGACCCGCTCACAACCCCACCAACCGAAACCGCCGGCTCACATCCCGGAAATGGAAGTCCAGCGAGCAGAGCCGCTCCAACTCGCCCGGGCGGAAGTGTTTGGCAATCGCCGGCTCGGCGCGAAGCTGTTCCAGAAAATCGGCATCCTCGCGCCCGGCGTGTTTCGCCTGCCACGTTTTCATGGCGGCGTCCTGCACCAATTGGTAGGCCGCTTCCCGCGTGAGGCCCTTGCGGATGAGCGCCAGCAACACCGTCTGGCTGTTCCACATCCCCAGGCTCAACCGCAGGTTCTTGCGCATGTTCTCGGGATACACGTTCAACCCGTCCATCAACCGCGTCAGCAACCCCAGCATGTAATCGAGCAATGTGCACGAGTCCGGAAAGATGATGCGCTCGACGCTGCTGTGGCTGATGTCGCGCTCATGCCAGAGCGCCACGTTCTCGAGGGCCGCCAGCGCGTTGGCCCGGAGCACGCGCGCCAGGCCGCTGAGCCGTTCCCAGGTGATCGGGTTGCGCTTGTGCGGCATGGCACTGCTGCCCTTCTGGCCCCGGGCAAAGGGTTCTTCGGCCTCCAGCACCTCGGTGCGTTGCAGGTGCCGAAACTCCACCGCCCAACGCTCGATGCTCGCGCCCACCAGCGCCAGTACCGCCTGAAACTCCGCGTGCAGGTCGCGCTGCACGATTTGCGTGGAGAGCGGCGCCGGACGCAGGCCCAGTTTCCGGCACACAAAAGCCTCCACGCGCGGCGGCAGGTGCGCGCTGGTTCCCACCGCGCCGCTGAGTTTGCCCACCGCCACCGCCTCCCGCGCCGATTCCAACCGCCGCAGCGCCCGCCGGAACTCGTCATACATCAGCGCCAGCTTCAGCCCGAAGGTGATCGGCTCGGCGTGGATGCCGTGGCTGCGCCCGATGCAAGGCGTGAACTTGTGCTCCCGCGCCCGCCGCGCAATCACCGGCAACAACGCCTGCACGTCGGCAATCAGCAAATCCGCTGACTGCGTCATCTGCACTGCAAACGCCGTGTCAATCACGTCGCTGCTCGTCAGCCCGTAATGCAACCAGCGGCTGGCCCGGTGGTGGATTTTCTCGGCGACAGCAGTCGTGAAGGCGACAACGTCGTGGTTGAGCGTTTTTTCCAGTTCCCGCTGGCGGGCGAGCAGGCCCGGCAGGTCCGCCACGCATTTCCGGCAACCGGCGCGGATTCGGGCGAAGTCCGCGCGCGGCACGATGCCTTCACGCACCAGCGCCTCGGCGGCCAGCTCCTCGATCCGCAACCACAGACGCAGCTTGTTTTCCTCGCTCCAGATCGCCCGCATCTCCGGGCGCGAATAGCGCGTGATCATGGCGCGAGCCTACGCCGGGACGCGCACCAGCAAAAGGGCAAAGCCGACCGCCCGCTCAAAGACCGCCGGCCGCACTGCACCTTTGAGGCCTGCGGCGCGCGCACTCGACCCGCCGTGGAAACCATCGAACCTCGCGTGCGAGGGAACAGCATTGGAGAAGGAAAGCGGCGTTGGCCGCATCCGAACCGGCCCACCGCGCAATCGGACCAGCCCTGCGCGCCGATCAATTCAACTTCACGCCCCGTCGCAGGAACGTGGGCAGGTCGAGGTCTTCACCCTGATGCACCGTCGGCTCGGTGCGGTCGAAGCGGCCCTTGCTCACAATCTCCAAGGGCAACTGGGTCTGGCGCATTCGCGGGGCGCGTTTGCGACCGGCGGCTTCGCGCGCGGCGGTCCGAGCCAGCAATTGCTCACGTTCCTCGGCGCTGAGCGGGGGGGCGGGCGGCACCAGTCGCGCCGGCGGACGCGGCGTTTCCACCGGATGCAAAAAGTCCGAGTCAAACTCCAACGTGGCGTTGTCGCTCCGGGACGACGGATTGCGCGCGGGCCGCGCCCTGGCCGGTTCGGTTTTTGGCGTCGGACAGGGCCGCGTGGCGATCAGCGTCACCGCCAGTCGTTCCCGGTGCGTCTCGTCCACCGCGGCGCCCATGACGATTTGCGCGCGCGGACATTGCTCCGAGATTTGTTCCATGACCCGATGCACCTCGACCATCGTCAGGTCCGGCCCGCCCAGCAGGCTGACCAGCGCCGCGTCGGCCTCGCGCAGCCCCGCCCCGCCGTCGAGCAGCGGGTGCGCAAACAGTTTTTCGATCACGTCGCGCGAGCGCGTCGTGCCCGCTGCCTCGGCGGTGGCAAAGCAACTGTCCGCGTGGCGTCCCCGCAGCAACGCCGAGAGCTCGCCAAAGTGAATCGGAATCAGCCCGGGTCGGGCCACCAGCCGCCAGACGCCCCGCAACCCGTCGAGCCAGACGTGGGACACGGCGGCGAACGCCTCCACCACGCTGGCGTTCTCGCCCACCACGCCGAATAGTTTCTGGCACGGCAGGCAAATGACGCCGTCGGCAGCAGCTCGCAATGCCTCGAGTCCTTCCCGCGCCTGGCGCAACCGCCGGTTGCCCTCGCAATCAAACGGCAACAACGCAAACGCCAGCGTCAACGCCCCGCTCTCGCGCGCCACCTGCGCCAGCACCGGACTGATGCCGGTGCCCGAACCGCCCCCCAATCCCGCCACAATGCAAACAATGTCCACCCCCCGGCAGGCGTCCTTGAGCTTTTGCAGATTCTCCTCCGCTGCCGCGCGCCCACGCTCCGGGTCGCCCCCCGTTCCCAGGCCCCGCAACGGGCGCGTCTCCAAAAGCAACGCCTCGGCAAATGCCGCCACGGCGCCCACGGCCGCTGCCTCCGTGTCCACCGCCACAAGCTTCGCTCCCTCGAACTCGCCCTGGCGCATCCGTTCCAGCAGCCGCACCCCGGCGGTGCCGACCCCGAAAATTTTTGCGACGAGAGCCGTGGCCGCAGCGGGCGACGCGGCGGACGCGATTGGATCCGGTGCCGTTTCAGTGCTCATGAGGTCTCCCCGGGGCTGGAGAAGGAAAAGACTTCGCTGAAAAACCGTTTGACCCGATGCCAGCCCGAACGGCGTTCGGTTCGCGAGCGCGCTTTCAACGCGGCGAACTTGACCAGGCCCAGCGGCGCGGCGAATTCGGGCTGATCGAGCGTGGACTTCAACCCGCTGATCGCGGTGGTGTGGCCCACGGTCACGGGCAACTTGAAAACCTGTTCGGCCAGCCGGGTCAGCCCCGGCACGCGCGCCCCGCCCCCGCACAACACCACGCCCGCCCGCAGATGCGGCAGCAGCCCGGCGTTGTCCACGTCTTGCGCCACCAGATCGAGCGTCTCCTCCAGCCGCAGGTGCATGATGCGGCGGAGGTTTTCCAGGTTGACCGCCGTGCCCGTGAACCCGTGCTCGCTCGGCAGGGTGAGGATGCGGCCCTTGACCTCCTCGTCCACAAACGCCCCGCCGTGTTCGAGCTTGAGCCGCTCGGCCAGGCTGATCGGCACCGTCAAGCCCAGCGCCAGGTCCTGCGTGACGTGGTCGCCGCCGACCGCCAGCACGCCGGTGTGTTTGATCACCCCGTCGGCATACACCGCGTAATCGGTCGTGCCTCCGCCCAGATCAATCACCAGCGCTCCGAGTTCCTTCTGCTCGTTGGTCAGCAGCGCCAGTGACGCCGCCAGCCCGGTGAAGACGACCTCTTCAACCTCCAGTTGCAGGCCGCGCACCAGGCGAATGGGGTTCTGAATCCGGTTGAGGTTGCCGTGCACCACGTGCATGTCCACCTCCAGGCACGAACCGACCATCCCCACCGGGTCGGTCACCCCGTCCTGACCGTCCACCAAGAAATGCTGCCGAATCGCATGCAGCACCGTGTTCTCATGCGGCAGGTTGATCGCCTTGGCGTTCTTGATCACGTCCTGAACGTCCTCGGAGGTGATTTCCCGATCCGCCGAGGGGATCGGATGCACGCCCCGGTTGTTGAAACCGCGAATGTGCCCGCCGGTCACCCCCAGATACACGCTGCGGATTTCAACATTGGCCATTTCCTCGGCCTCCGCGATCGCCCGCCGCACACATTCCTCCACGTCGCTCACGTCGCGGATTTCACCCTTGCGCACGCCCTGGGAGGGCGACTGCCCCACGGCCACGATGTTCACGCCCGCGCCCTCGCCCAACAGCTCCCCCACCACCGCGCACACCTTCGAGGTGCCGATTTCCAAACCGACAACGATGGGCTCCGAATCAAACATGTTTTCGTTTGCGAGGGGATTTTGGCAGTTTGGGCGAGGCGGGCGGCAGGCTCTCGGCATCGGCCCAGCGCACCGGCACATTGTTGCCCACCGCCAGGTCCAGCCACGCCACCGCGCGACCCTGGCGACGGCCCAACTCGTGAATCTCCCGCCACCGCCGCAACTGCTGCTCCAAATTCTGCGTCCCAAACGTCACTTCGGCCCCCTGCCCCGTCGTCACCACCAACACCTCCGGCGCGCTCAGGTCTATCCGCCGCAAATCCACCAGCCCCGCCATCGGCGAGTGCGTGAAGGCTTCAATCAACTCCAACGCCGCCCGAACCTGCGGCGATTCCAGCCGCCGACCCGGTTGCAGGTCCTGCAAGCCCACTCCGGTGAGCACCGGCAATGTCTCCTCCGGTGGCAGCGGCGCGGTGCACTGACGCGGATCGGGCGGCAACATCACATGCCCGCTCGCGTCCAGCCAGAAAACGCCCACCTCGAATCCGCCTCGACCGTCCGGACGCGGCACGTTGAGCTGGGCCACCGGCTCGCGCTCGGTCACGCGCAACCGCAGCGTCGCGGGCACGACGCGTTCGACCGCGACCGATTCAATCAGCGGCACCAACTCCAGGTCGCGCTTCACGCGCGCCAGATCGAGCGCGAAAAGATTCTGGCCCGGGCGCACCCCCGCCCAGCGCCGCAACTGTTCGGGCGAAAGAATCCCGTCGGTCTGCACCTGCACCTCGCGGATGGCAAAGGCCGGATTCTCATACACGAAGCGGTCGAGCGCCCAGGCGCCCATCTGCCAGCACACATACAGGCCAAAGAGCGCGCCCAACAACGTCCCGACCGTCATCGCCCCCCGGCGCAGTCGCAGCCGGCGCACCTGGTCGGAGCGCACCTTCACGTCAAGCACATGCGGCCGACCGGCTCGCCGATTTCGCGGGCGACCTCTCAGCAGTCCCATGCGTTCACTCCACCGTTCAAGAGATTCAAAACATCTTTCCGCTCAGTGCCGACGCCGGCGCAGCGCCAGGTCCACCATCCGCTGGCACAACTGCGCGTAGGAAATCCCGGCCGCACCGGCTATGCGCGGCAACGCGCTGGTCTCGGTCATGCCCGGCAGGGTGTTGATCTCCAGCACCACCGGCTCACCGTTCGGGCGCACGATCATGTCCACCCGCCCGTAATCGCGCCCGCCGATGGCCTCAAACGCCGCCAGCGCCGTCGCCCCAATCCGCCGCGTCGTCTCCGCGTCGAACGGCGCCGGACAGAAATATTCCGCCGAGCCGGGCGTGTATTTGGTTTTGTAGTCGTAGATGCCGGTCTTGGGGCGCACCTCCTGGATGGGCAACACCTGCCCGTCGAGAATCCCCACGGTGCATTCGCGGCCCGAAATTTTTTCCTCCACCAACACGCTTGTGTCGTAGCGCATTGCTCCGGCCAGCGCGCCCGGCCAGTCCTCGAGCCGCTCGACAAATTGCAGGCCCACGCTCGAGCCCTGACGGCGCGGCTTGAGCACCACGGGCGGCGTCCAACCCACCGGCCAGGGTGCATCCGCTCGCTCCACCACCGTGAAACGCGCCGTCGGCACCCCCGCCGCCAGGCAGCGTTCCTTGGTCAGCAGCTTGTCGAAACCGATCCGGCTGGCTTCAGCGTCGCAACCGGTATAAGGCACGCCCAGGGCCTCCAGTCGCCGTTGCACCGTGCCGTCTTCCCCATACGTGCCGTGCAGCGCCAGAAACACCACGTCGGTGTCCGGCGGCAACTGCCAGGTGTCATCGCGGGGATCGAGTTCGGTGACCCGGTGGCCCAGCGAGCGCAACGCGCGCGCGACCGCCGTGCCGGAGCGGAGCGAAACCTCCCGCTCGGCGCTCGGCCCGCCCAACATCACCACAATGTGCAAAGGGTCACCCATCCGTCCGATCTGTCGGATTTGTCTGATCCTCCGATCAATCCTCGCCCACAATCACCACTTCCGTCTCCAGCTCAATGCCCCGCTGGGCCTTCGCGTAGTATTTGATCAACGCGATCAACTCCAACACGTCGCGCGCGCGGGCGTTGCCCTCGTTCACGATGAAGTTGCCGTGCTCAACCGAAACCACCGCCCCGCCCACGCGCGCGCCCTTGAGTCCCAGCTCCTCGATCAGGCGTCCGGCCGGAATGCTCGCCGGATTCTTGAAAATGCAACCCGCGCTGGCCGATGCCGGCTGCGACTGCCAGCGCTTCAAATTCCATTCGTTGAGCCGCCGCTCGATCTCCGCCCTGGGCGTGGGCCGACCCGCAAACACCGCCCCCAGCGCCACGTGATCCTTCAGGCGCGGACAACACCGATAGCCCGCCTCCATCTCGGCGGCGGACCATTCGTGCACCACCCCCCGCATGTCCATCGCCCGCACCGTGCGCACCACGTCAAACGTCGAGCTGCCCATCGCCCCGGCGTTCATCCGCAACGCCCCGCCCACGCTGCCGGGGATGCCGTCCAGAAATTCCAGCCCGCCCAAACCCTGTCGCCGCGCCTCGGCAGCCACCTGCTTGAGCCGCGCGCCCGCGCCGCAATCGAGGCATTCCCCCCGCACCTGGATCTGCGCAAACACCGGATGCGCCAGACATATCACCACGCCCCGAAATCCACCGTCCCGCACCAGCAAATTCGAGCCGCGCCCCAAAATGAAAAACGGCACGGCCCGCGCCGTGCAAAACCGCAGCACGGCCGCCAGGTCGGCCTCGCTCGCCGGCTCGACATACACGTCCGCCGGCCCGCCCACCCGCAGCGTCGTGCGCCGCGCCAGCGGCTCATCGCACAGCACGCGCGTCTCCGGCGAGACGCTCGCCATCAACTCCTCCACCACGTGCCGCTCGCCCGGCGAGGGCCGATCCTGAACCCGGGCCACCTCGTTCATACAACAGGTCGAGCTGCGTCAGAATTTTCGACCCACCGCGCCGGGGCGACGGGTTGCACCGCCCGCCGCGCCGTCGCCACGGTTTGCGTTCGCGCTTCCGCAACCGCGTGGCAAATCTCCTCGGCCACTCGCGCGGCGGCATCCGGCGCATGCCATCGCTCCAGCGCGGTGCGCATCCGCTCCGCCGTCTCCGGGTTTTCGACCAGTTCCCAGAGCTGCTCGGCGAAGCGTTCGGGCGTGGCATCCTTTTCCTCCAGCACACGGGCCGCGCCGGTGCGCGCAAACGCCAGCGCGTTGTGCCATTGATGGTTGTCCGCCGCCCAGGGAAATGGCACCAGCAACGCCGGCACCCGCACCGCCGCCAGCTCCGCCAGCGTGGACGCACCCGCCCGTGAAACCGCCGCGCTGGCCGCCTGCAACGCCCGGTGCATCGGCCCGAAAAATTCGTGCACCACCGCGCGCACTCGCGCTGCCGCGTAAGCGGACTTCACCGCCGCTGCGTCGTTCGGCCCGGTCAGGTGCAGCCATTGCCAGTGCGGCGCGCGCGCCGCCAGCGCCGGCAACGCCGCCATCACCAGCCAGTTGATGCCGCTGGCGCCCTGGCTGCCGCCCATCACCAACACCACCGGACGCGTCGGGTCCAAACCCAGTTCGCTCCGCGCCCCGGCCGCAGCCCCCGGCACAAACTCCGGACGCACCGGCGTGCCGGTCACCACCACGCGACGCGCGCGCAAACGCGACGCCGCTTCGGCAAATCCCACAAACGCCACGTCCACCAGCCGGGCAATCCGGCGATTCGCCCGCCCCGGAATCGTGTTCGACTCGTGCAAAAAAGTTTTCGCCCCGATGCAACGCCCGGCCCAGATCGGCCCGACGCCGGTGAAGCCGCCCATCGTCAGGACCGCCGCCGGTCGGGCCTGGCGGAACGCGGCGCGGGCCGCGCGCCACGCGCGCCACAAACCGACCAGAAACGCGAGCCGTTGGCCGGATTGCAACCCCACCGCCGGCAACGTGACAATCGTGCAGTTGGCCTGATCGGATTTCCCCGGTGCAGCCCCCGCCGTTTCGCCGAGCGCCGCCCGCAATGCCTGCTGATCCACCGCGCGCGTGGAAACGAAAAGCCACACCTCGCAACCGCGCCGGCGCAGTTCGCCCGCCACGGCCAGGCCCGGAAACACGTGCCCGCCCGTGCCGCCGCACGCAATCGCAATTCGCGGTTGAATCACCGACCGGTTCATGCCGACTGGGGAACTTCTGCGGCCTCAAAGGGCGAGCGCCGCGCCGGCTCGCTCCCCGCCCGGTGCCGCGCCACGTTCAGCACCAGACCCACACACGCGAGCATGGTCACCAGGTTCGACCCACCGTAGCTGATGAACGGCAGCGGAATGCCCTTGTTCGGGAGGCTGGCGGTCACCACGCCGATGTTCATACACGCCTGCAACGCAATCAGCAGGCTCGCTCCAGATGCCACCAGAAATCCGAACGGGTCCGATGCGCGCCACGCCACGAATGCCCCGCAGTAAAAAATCACCGCAAACCCCAACAACACCGAAAGCGTCGCCACCAGGCCCAGTTCTTCGCCAATGATCGGCAGAATGAAATCCGTGTGGCGCTCCGGAACGTATCCCAGTTTCTGGCGGCTGTTGCCCAGGCCGGTGCCGAACCATCCGCCCGAACCCAGCGCCAGCACGCCCTGCCAAACCTGATAGCCGGCCCCTTCTCTGTGTTGTTCCGGGTGCAGAAATGCCAGAATCCGCTCGCGCCTCACCGGGTCGTGCCACAGCGACCAACCCAGCACCGCCACGGCCACCAACGCCGGAGGCACGATGAACCGCCAGCGCGCCCCGGCCAGCAGCAACATCATCCCGCCCACCGCCGCCAGCAGAATCGCCGTGCCCCGATCCGGCTCGACAAAAATCAACCCCACCGGCACGGCTATCATCGCTCCGGGCAGCAACACGCCCCGGGTCAAGGTGGTCATGTGTCGCTGAAACCGCGCGCCATACCACGCCAGCGCCAGGATCAAACCCAGCTTCGCCAGTTCCGAGGGCTGAAACCGCACCCCGCCGAAATCAAACCACCGCTGCGCGCCGTTGATGCGCCGGCCCAACCCCGGCACCAGCACCAACGCCAGCAGCAACACGCTCAGCCCAAACAACGGCCAGGCCGCCCGCTCCAACCAGCGCGCGTCCAGCGCCATCACCAACACGCAGACCCCCAACCCCAGCACGCACCAAATCAGTTGCATCTTCAAATAATGCGCGCCGGCCACCGTCATGCTCGAACTGTAGAGCATCACCATCCCCAGCGACAGGAGCGCGGCCACACAACAGCACAAGGTGGTGACGACGGTTTTCATGGGCCGAGAACCGCAAACGCCGGGCAACCTCGCCCGGCGTTGGCAACCCCGTCAGCGACCGGGCGGCGGACCGCTCGGCGGCGCGGTAACGGGCGGCGGTGTGTAAACCGGCGGCGGCGCCGGTGCGGGCGCCGGCGCGCTTTCCGGCGCTGCCGGGGCCGCGCCGCTGCCGGGAATGACGAGCTTGTCGCCAACCCGAATCCGGTCGGTGCGCAATTTGTTGGCCTCACGCAGCGCCTTGACGGTTGTGCCGTGCTGCCGGGCAATCTTGGTGAGCGTGTCGCCGGACTTGACGACGTAAACGCGCTCGCCACCGCTCGGCGCGGGTGCGCCGGTTGTCGCGGGCGCGGCTGCCGCCCCGGGCGCGGGGATCACGATTTTTTGGCCAATCTGCAACCGCTTCGGGTCCACGTTCGGATTCGCATCCTGAATCGCCTTCCACGAAATGCCGTGTTTGCGTCCGATGCTGTCGAAGGTGTCGCCCTTCTGAACGACGTATTCCTGCACCGCCGGTTGCGGCGGTTGCGGCGGTTGCGGCGGCGGTAATTCGACCATCGGCGGGGGCATGACGACATTGGTGGGTGGTGGCGGCGGCAGGTTCGTGTCCACCACCGGGGGCAACCCCGTGTCCGTGAGCGTGGGCGGCGCCGGCTCGGCGGGCGGTGGCAGGGCCGGCTCGCGTTTGCAGCCCTGGATCAACAGCACCATCAAACCGAGCAGGTGCGCTCCGACCACGCAAAAGAAAGCCACTTTCACGCGGGAGCGACTGCGATTTTTTTGTTCGAGCAACGAGCCTTGCGGGATCAATGGACTGGGCGTGTTCATAGGTTTGGCGCGGTTGGCGTCCTTTCTGTGCTTGAGGAAGGTTGTGGTGTTCGGCAGCGGCGTTTCCCCTCAACAAAACGTCGCCGCGCGTGCGTCCTCAGACCGTTGGTGCGTCGGGCGTTCGGTCGCAAAGTGTCGTTTCCCTTGGGGTATCCCTCGCGCCTACCCCAACCGATTGTTTCGTTTCCAATGCCAAGCTCATCGGCCTGCCTGGCGAGGGGCGGAGACCGACGGAAGCTCGAAAGCGCGGGCGCAGCGTCGTCAACCCGAAGAGCGGGCGACGCCTTCGCCGTTTCCGTGGCGCCATGTAAGCACCGGGCGGTCGCCGCGCAAGGGAAAAACAGGCGCGCCCCGGTGAGGCCACCGTTGGAGGTCAAACAACCCCAACTCTTGCACCCCTCACCTTGGCGCGCAGCCGCCCGGGCGAAGGAACAATGCGCGCGCTCCGGCACCGACTCGTCGCGCGCCGACTCCTGCGCGGACACCGCACCGCTCTCCCTCTCCCGGCGGGAGAGGGCCGGGGTGAGGGAGAATGCCTCGTGTAAGCCAGCGCGCCACGGTCCGCGCCGCGCCGCACCCTCACCCTGACCCGCTCCCTCAACGGAGAGGGAACCATCCAAACGGCCCCGTTGAAATCCAACCACCATTGAACCAATCATCCTTTCAACCAATCACCGTTTAACCAACCACTGCCTCACCGCGCCCCTCACCGAATCTTGAGCGTGCTCAACGCGATCACCGCAAACAGCACGCCCAAAATGTAAAACCGCGTCACCACCTGCGACTCATACCACCCCTTCTTCTCGAAGTGATGGTGAATCGGCGCCATGAGAAAAATCCGCCGGCCCACGCCCGTGCGACGCCTGGTGTAAAGAAACCAGCCCCGTTGCAGCAGCACCGAGGCGGCTTCCATCACAAACACCCCCCCGGCAATCACCAGCACAAACGGCTGATGAATCAGCACCGCCACAATCCCCAGCGCCCCGCCCAGCGCCAGCGACCCGGTGTCGCCCATGAACACCTGCGCCGGATGGCAGTTGTACCACAGAAACCCCATGCCCGCGCCCATCAGCCCCGCGCAAAAAACCGTCAACTCCCCCGCCCCCGGCACGTAGGGCACCTGCAGATAACGCGCCAGCTCGACGTGCCCGCTCACATACGTGAAAACCAGAAACACCGTCGCCACGATCAACGTGCAACCAATCGCCAGCCCGTCCAGCCCGTCGGTCAGATTCACCGCGTTGGAACTGCCCACAAGGGCCAGCACAATGACCAGGATGCCCAGCGCCGCGCCGACCTGGACCGGATACTTGTAAAACGGCAGCATCAGCACCGTGACGAGGTTGTTGATCAGGGGCGCGGGAAATTCGGGCAACCGCAACTGGCTGGTCGCCGGCAGCTTCCACAAATACACCGCCACAAACAGCGCCAGCGCAAACTGCACGGCCAGCTTGACGCGCGCGGTGGCCCCGGCGGCGTTCTGGCGCGTGATCTTGGCGTAGTCGTCGTAAAACCCCAGCGCACAAAACGCCAGCACCGCCAAAAGCGTCAGTTGGATGAGCGTGTTCCACTGCGCCCAGAGCAGCGTCGTGACGTTGAGCACCATCACGATCAGCAGACCGCCCATCGTCGGGGTGCCCCGCTTCTGAATCACGCGCGTCTGGAGGTTGCCCGCCGCCTCGGCCCGGTCGGTGTAATCCTGGTCGAGCCGGATGCGCTTGAGCCAGGCAATCACCTTCGGTCCGAGCCACCAGCTCAACACCAGCGCCGTGATCGCCGCCCCGGCGCTGCGGAAGGTGATGTAACGAAACAGCCGCAGCGGCGAGAGCGCCTCCGCCCACTCGGTGCCCGCCGTCGTTTGCAGCAGCCATTGCGTCAGATGGTAAAGCATTCAAGAGACCTTCCCGTTGCCGTTGGTGCGCAGCGCCTCGCTGATCCGCTCCAACCGCGCCACCCGCGATGCCTTCACCAGCACCACGTCACCCGGCTTCACAAATCGTTTCAACACCGCCGTCGCGGATTCCGCGTCCTCAAATTCCATCACCCGCACCAGGCCCGCTTCACGCGCGGCGCGCGCGATCGCCGCCGCCATTTTGCCCACGGCAAACACCTGGCCCACGCCCAGCTCCGCCGCCCGACGCCCAACCTCCGCGTGCGCCGCCTGACTCTGCGCCCCCAACTCCGCCATCTCGCCCAGCACCGCGATCCGCCGCCCTTCGCACGGCAGCTCCATCAGCGTCTCCAACGCGGCGATCATCGAATCCGCATTCGCATTGTAGGCGTCGTCGAGCACGCGCACGCCCCGGTGCTCGAACAGTTGCAGGCGCATCTTCGGCGTGCCGCACGCCAGCAGCCCGCGCCGGATTTCTTCCGGCGCCAACCCCAGCTCCGCGCCGACCGCGATGGCCAGCAGCGCGTTGAGCGCCTGGTGGCGACCCAACAGGTTCACCCGATACTCGCCGTCAAAGCGCCGATCCGGTGCGTCCACTTCAAAGACCACGCCGAACCCCGGTGCGCCGTCGGCGCCGCCCGACGCCGCGCGGGCTTCCAGGCGAATCGCGCGGGCGCGCCAGTCATTTTGCGCGCCCAAACCCACGCGCACCACGCGCGCCCGGCTCCGCGCCGCGATCGGTTCGGCCCACGCGCTGTCGCCGTTCAGAAACAGCGCGCCCTCCGCCGGCAACAGTTCGGCCAGCGTCCCCTGTTCGGCCGCCACGCCGTCCAGATCGCCGAAAAATTCCAGGTGCTCGCGTCCGATGTTGGTGATCACGCCGTAGCGCGGCGCGGCCATGCGCACCAGCGGCGCCAGTTCGCCGGGATGATTCGTGCCGACCTCCAGCACGGCGGCCTGATGCGCCCGCTCCAGGCGCAACAACGTCAGCGGCACGCCGATGTCGTTGTTGAAGCTCGCCTCGCTCCAGAGCGTGTTCCAGCGGCGCGAGAGCACCGAGGCGATCAGTTCCTTGGTCGTGGTCTTGCCGTTGGAGCCGCCGACCGCGACCACGGGCAGAGAAAAGTCGCGCCGATACGCCGCAGCCAATCGGCCCAGCGCCCGGCGCGTGTGGTCCACCGCAATCACCGCGCAACGCGCGAACAGGTCGGCCGCCGTCCCGCCGCCCCGCAGCGCCCCGGCAAGCCCCGCAAGCTTGCCGCGCTCCACCACCACGGCGGCCGCGCCCTGCCGCGCGACCTCGACCACGAAGTCGTGGCCGTCAAACCGTTCGCCCGCCAGCGCGAAAAACAGGTCGCCCGGTCGCACCTTGCGCGAATCGGTGCACACCCGTTCGATCCGCGCCCGCGCGTCGCCGCGCACCAGCTCGCCCTCGCAGGCGGCCACAACAAAACTTACCTCGCGAGTTTCCACAATTTCCTCCGACGATCGGGACGCGCGGCGCGCCCGGCGCAGCCCGCCGGGCCGTGGGCGCGCCCGCAGCGGCCAGCCCACGGCGTCCAGGTCGCAGGCAATTCCAGCGCAAATTTTCACAGGCTGGAGCGGGAGTCCAACGCCCGTCCCAACGACAGCGCCGCCGCCCGCATCCGGGCGGCGCGACCGGATTCGGCCGCCGCCAGCGCCCGGGCCAGTCGCCGCGAGACGCGGGTGACCGCCTCCGGGCCGTTGCCCGGTGCGGCGGTGTCGGGGCCGTTTTCACCAACGGGTCGGGCCTCGTTGGACAACGCAGCCACAAAAAGGTGATGCGAGATCACATTCGAGTTCATGGGCGTTCAAGGTTGGTTGAGGTTTCGGGGCCAATCGGTTCGGTGCGCGAGCCGTTCCGGGACGGACGCCACGGTGCGTTCGGACGGCGACTCGGGCGCGTCGCGGTCGGGTCGGATGTTGAGGTAATTCGCGAGGCGCTCGGCGATCTGCTTGAAAATGGGCGCGGCCACCTGCCCGCCGTAGTAACCCTGTTTGGGCTCGTCGAGCACCACGCTGATGCACACCTCCGGAGCGTCCGCAGGGAAAAAGCCGATGAACGAGGAGATGTATTTTCCGGGTTGATAGCCGCCGGGGCCCGGCTTCTGGGCCGTGCCGGTTTTGCCCGCCACGGTGTAATGCTCCAACGCGGCCCGCGGCGCCGTGCCCTCCGGCGACACCACGGTTTTGAGCGCCTCGACGGTGAGCCGGGCGGCAGACTCGGAAATGACCTGGCGCACCGGTTGCGGTTCGTAACGCGCGACCACGTTACCCTGGCGGTCCTCCAGCCGGGCCACGAGCATCGGGCGCATCAACCGACCGCGATTGGCCAGCGCCGCCATCGCCATGGTCATTTGCAGGCGCGTGACCGCGATGCCGTGGCCCATCGGAATCTGGGCAATCGAAACTTTGTACCACCTGGCCGGTTCGGGCACCGAGCCGGGCACTTCACCCGGCAACGGCACGCCCGTTTTCGACCCAAAGCCAAACGCCCGCATGTAGTCGTAAAGCCGGTTGGCGCCGAGCCGGATGCCGATTTTGGCCGCGCCGATGTTCGAGGACTTGCTGATGATACCCTGCACGGTAAGCGCGCCGTAGGATTCATGGTCGCGCAGCACCCGCCCGCCAAACGCGAAGTGCCCGTGCTCGCAGTCGAAACTGTCGTTCAACGACACCAGCCCGTCGTTGAGCGCGCCCGCCACCACGACAATCTTGAAGGTCGAACCCGGCTCGAAGATGTCGGTGACCACGCGGTTGCGCCGGGCCTCGGCCGGGAAGGCCCCGGGCCGGTTCGGGTCAAAGGTTGGCAGCGTGGCCATGGCAAGGATTTCGCCGGTGCGCGGGCGCACGA
This sequence comes from Verrucomicrobiia bacterium, assembly GCA_026414705.1. Lineage (GTDB taxonomy): Bacteria > Verrucomicrobiota > Verrucomicrobiia > Limisphaerales > JAOAIM01 > JAOAIM01. The sequence goes on from JAOAIM010000034.1 coordinate 16,318, forward strand.
CCAGGGCCGAGGCGCTCAGGGGCGTGTGCCGTTCCATTGCTTGCGCCAGCGCCTCCTCCACGATGTGTTGCACCACCGCGTCGAGCGTCAGCACCACGTTGAAACCGTCGCGCGGTTCAACGTCCTGATCCCGCAGCGGGAGCACCTCGCGCCCGCGTCGGTCTTTTTCGGTCACCCGCCAGCCCCGCACGCCCGTGAGCTTGGAGTCCAACGCCGCCTCGATGCCCTCGACGCCGCGCGTCTCCAGCACGCGCATCTCGTCCACCTCGCGCTCTTCCATGCCCACGAAACCGAGCACGTGCGCCCCGAGGGTCCGGTTTGGATACACACGCTGCTGGTCATCGAGCGGGTCGGCAAAGACCGAGGCGCGCAGGTTGCGCAACGCAAGCGTCTCGGCGCGGGTGAGCTTGCGGCCCTCCGGCACCGCGGCAAGCCGTTCCATCGCAACGCGCACCTGCTCCCAGGTTTCCGGTGGCACCTTGCGTTTGAGCACCACGTAACGGTTGGTCACGGTTTCGCCCCGGCTGTTCTGTCGCACGCTCGGCGTCAGCCGCGTCAGCAACTCGGCCTCGTTGAGCTGGAGCAGCGGCGCGACGGTCCGCGCCACCTCCGGAGCGAACCGACCGACCAGCGTCGGGTCGGCGCAAACGGTTTTCACAAACACGCTCGTGGCCAGCAGATTGCCGCGCGCATCAAGGATGTCGCCGCGACGGGGCTCGCGCGGGATCTGACGGCGGGTGTTTTGCTCGGCCCGGGCGCGCAACTCGGCGTGCCGCCAGACCTGCAACTCCACCAGCCGCGCCGCCAGCCCGGCAAACACCGCCGCCGGGGCCAGCACCAGCAGCAGCCAGCGTCGAACTTGCAATGGTCGCTGTCGGTTCATCGCAAAATCACCCACCGCCCACGCCATCGGTTCCTCCAACCCACGGCGTCGTGGGCGGCGGTGAAATCCCAACATGCACGCCGCCCGCGGCCATCGGTTCCTCTCCGACAGCGCACGGGCGGCGGCAAAAAATCTTCATCGCATTTCCCGCAACGGCGGCTCGCTCACATCATTGCGCGCGAGCGCCGACATGCCGACGGCAGCGCCGGCCGTGGCTTCCGGACGCGGCTCCAAGAGCGTCACGATCTGTTGCGGTCGGGGTGCGACCAGACCCAGGTTCAACTCGCGCGCCCGCGCTTCGAGCATCGCCGGCGAACGCAGCAGGGCGAGTTGGTCGCGCAATTTCTTGTTTTGCTCCTGCAGTTGGGCCAGCGCGCGCTCGCGTTTGAGAATTTGCTGGCCCAGCTCGTTGATCTGGCCCTTTTGCCAGACGTAGCCCACACCCGAGCCGCCCAGCAGCGCGCACAACAACAACGCCTTCAGCGCCGGGCCAAACCGGATTGCCGCCGATTGATGTCTGCGATTTTTCGCCATGTCTTTTGTGCCCGGGCGTTCGGAGACGCCCTCAGCGAACTTCGCGCTTCTCCAGCACGCGCAACTGCGCGCTGCGACTGCGCGGGTTCTCCGCCACCTCCGCCGCGCCGGGCCGGACGGCTTTGCGCGTGACCCAAACCGCGTCAGGCGGTCGCGGCGCACCGGACGCCTCTGCCTCGGTTCCTCCCGGAGACATCCCGGCCCGTGTCCGCGACCGCCCAAAGGCCTTCACCAGCCGCACCTCCAGCGAGTGAAAGCAAATGACGGCCAGCCGCCCGCCCGGACGCAGAATCGTCCAGGCTGCTTCCAACCCGCGTTTCAAAGAACTCAACTCGTCGTTCACCGCCAGGCGCAACGCCTGGAAAAACCTCGTGGCCGGATGCGTCCGTCGGCCGGCGCGCGGGGCCTCGCGCTCAATCAGCGCCGCCAGCTCACGCGTGCTCTGCAACCCGCCCGCTCGCCGGGCGCGCTCCGCTGCGATGCGTCGGGCCACGCGCCAGGCCAGCCCGCGCGGGACTTCGCCCAGTTCCACAAAGAGCGCCGCCAGCGCGTCGGGCGCCAGGCGCTGGAGCAGGTCGGCCGCGGTTTGCGCCTGGCGCGTGTCCATCCGCATGTCCAGCGGGCCATCGAGCTGGAAACTGAATCCGCGTTCGGGCGAATCCAGTTGCGCCGAGCTTACGCCCAGGTCCAGCAACACCCCGTCGCAACTGGCCGCCGGAATCCACGTGGCCAGGTCGGCAAAGTTGCCCTGACGCAACTCAAACCGGCCGGTGAATTCCGCCAGCCGCTGGCGCGCGGCGTCCAACGCCGTCGCGTCTCGATCACAGCCAAAGAGCCATCCGTCCGGCGCGCTGGCCGCCAGAATCGCCGCCGCGTGACCGCCGCCGCCCACCGTGCCGTCCACATAGCGCCCGCCCGGGCGCGGTCGCAGCGCCTCGATCACCTCGCGCAGCAACACCGGCTTGTGGAAATACCGCGTCACGCACGGCGCTTCTCCGTTCAGGTCTGGTTCACCGTCGTAAATCGGCTGCTCAATCGCTCCCAGGCGCGCCCGACCACACCCCACTTGGGCGACGACGCGCCGCCGCCCCCGGCGCCGTCCCGGGGCCGCGCCATCACCACCACAAGGTCCTCGTCGCGCAGGTCGCTGCGCACCACTTGAACTTGATCGAGCGAAAGTTCCCGCTGCACGGGTGCGGCTTTGGAGCCCGACGCCGACGGTCTGCGCCAGCGCCGCCCCGCCAAAAAGCGTCGGAACGCCTGCCACCACCGCGCCGGTCGCGCGACGCCTCGCGCCGGCGGATCGGTCCGCGGCAACGAACCTCGGGCCGGGGACTCCCGGCTCGCCGGCCGCGGTGAAGCATACGGCGCCGCATCCGGCTTCCCGGCCGGCGACGCCTCGGTTCGCGTCGGAGGCGCGAAGGGGTTTTGCGGGGAGATGAATTTCGGCAGCGACACGCGATTGAGCCGGTAGCGATGCCCGCCATCGCGGGCCGCCACAAAACTTTTTCCAGCAGCAAGCAGTCGGGCGAGTTTCATGGTCACTCCACCGTGCGAAAGGCGTCGGGCACCTTGGCTTCGTCGGCAGCCCGAATTTGGGCGTAGCGTTCGGGATTCCAGATCTCGAACCGGTCAATCAGCCCGGCCAGCACCGCTTTGTCCTTGATGCCGGCAGCCCGGGCCATTTCCTCCGGCAAACAAATCCGACCGGCTTTGTCCGGCACGACCTGAACCGATTGCGTGCCGATGATGCGCTTCAAAACCGTCTTGTTCGGGTCGTCGTTCGGCATCGCGTTGAGCGTCCGCAGCAACTTGTCCATCTCCCAGGGCGGCAACACGCGCAGACACGCACCAACCTGATACTTCGGCCAGAGGATCAACGTGAACTCGATCGAACCTTTCTTCGGTCGCCACCGCGCCGGAATCTGAACGCGACGCTTCGCGTCCACGCCGTGCGTGACTTCCGAATTGAAAATGATTCGTTCCGTTGTCGGCTCCTCCGGCATGACCGCACTGTTATGTTTGGGGCTGTCTGCCTATTTGCCCCACATTGCTGCACCTGAGCTGCAACTGCGCCCCATCTTAAAACACTTTGCCCCACGGTTGTCAACCCGAATTGTTGCTCCATCCCGCGCGCGCCCCACCGAAACATTTTTTCGCCCCACCACAACGCCACCGCGCGGCCGCGACACCGCGCGCAAGCTCGCGCAGCGTTGTTTCTCCGCGCAGCGGTGACTACGCTGGCGACGGGATGCGGACGGCGGATTTCGATTTCGATTTGCCCGAAGAATTGATCGCACAATGGCCCTTGCCGGAGCGCGATCGCTCGCGCCTTTTTGTGCTGCACCGCGACAGCGGACGCTTTGAGCACCGGCAGTTCCGCGACCTGCCCGACTACTTGCGAGCCGGTGACGTGCTGGTGCTCAACGATTCGCGCGTGGTGCCGGCGCGACTGCGCGCGCGCAACCAGCGCACGGGCGGACGGTTCGAGATTCTGTTGTTGGAGGAAAACGCGCCCAACGACTGGTGGGCGATGCTCAAGCCCGCTCGCCGCGCGCGCGTGGGCACCACGCTCCAAATCCAGCAGCCCGACGGCGCGCCCGCAAACTTGTCCGCCACCGTGCTGGCCACGAACGACGAGGGCCATCGCCGCCTGCAGTTTCACGGCGTGCCGGATGTCTGGAGCGAACTCGAACGCGTGGGTTTGGTCCCGCTGCCGCCCTACATTCACCGCAACGACGGCGCGCGTGCCGACCCGTCATCGCTGCGCGGGTCACTCGACGACCGCGAGCGGTATCAAACCGTGTATGCAACGCGGCCCGGCTCGGTCGCCGCGCCCACGGCGGGACTGCACTTCACTCCGGCGCTGTTGGAGCGGATTCGCGCCGCCGGAGTGGAGGTGTGTTTCGTGACGTTGCACGTGGGGTTGGGCACGTTCGCGCCGGTGAAGGCCGAAACGCCCGCCGGCCACAAAATGCACGAGGAACGTTACGAGGTCAGCGCAGACACCGCGCGCGCCGTCAACTCCGCGAAAGCCGAAGGGCGCCGCGTCGTGGCCGTGGGCACGACGAGCCTGCGCGTGCTTGAAAGCGTCGCCGCCGCGCACCAGGGCCGGCTGGTCGCCGGGCACGGGCGCACCCGCCTGTTTGTCTATCCGCCGTATGAGTTCCGGATCGTGGACGCGCTGGTCACCAATTTTCATCTGCCGCGCTCGACGCTGCTGATGCTCGTCAGCGCCTTTGCCGCGCCGGGCCAAACCCGCGGGCGCGACCTGATCCTGGCCGCCTACGCCGAAGCGGTGCGGCGGCGCTACCGGTTTTTCAGCTACGGCGACGCGATGTTCATCCTGTGAAACGCAAAAACTCCCGCGTCTGGCGTCCCTTTGTGCTCGTGAACATGGCGATGAGCGCCGACGGTAAAATCGCCACGGCCAACCGCGCCGTTTCCTCGTTCGGCAGCCGGCGCGACCATGACCATCTGCTGGCGTTGCGCGCCACGGCGGATGCGGTCATGGCCGGGGCGCGCACCGTGAGCGCGCATCCGGTGGATTTGGGGCCGGGCCCGGCGCGATTCCGTCGGCTGCGCCAGCGGCGCGGTCTGGCCGAATACAACCTCCGCGTCATCGTGAGCGGACGCGGACGCATCCCGCCGGATGCGCGCGTGTTTCAGCGTCGGTTCTCGCCGGTCATCGTGCTTGTGACCTCACGCGCGACGCGGGCCGCGCGCCAGCGCCTGCGCGCCGCCGGCGCGCACGTGAAGGTTTGCGGACGCGACGCGGTGAACCTGCGCGCGGCGCTGCGCTGGTTGCGCGAACGCTGGGGCGTCAAACGCCTGGTCTGCGAGGGCGGCGGCGAACTCAATGACGCGATGTTTCGCGCCGATTTGGTGGACGAGGTGCATCTGACGGTTTGCCCGCTGGTGTTTGGCGGAAGGGCGGCGCCCACGATCGCGGATGGCGTGGGCGCGCGCGTGCTCCCCGGCGCTCGTGCCTTTCGCCTCAAGTCCGCACGCCGCGTGGAAAATGAACTGTTTCTGGTTTACGAGCGCGATCTGACGCGCGCGCCGCGCCGTCGGCCAGCCGGACCGGCTCAGGGCACGCCGTTGAAGCGAATCCGATAAAACCGCGCGCCGGTCAGCGGCGGCCCGCCGGAGCTGTTCGCCGTGAAATCGTCCTCGAAGACGCTGGCCGTGTCGGTGGCCAGGAGTGTTCCGTTGTTGACGAACTCCTGCCAAACGGGCGTCCCGCTGAGGCTATCGGTGTACTCAATCGTGTAGGTCACGCCCGGACGGGAGCGGAAGTGGATTTGCATGCGACCCTCCGGTGTGAGGCGCGCCGCCTTCAGTTCGAAGATCGGCAACCAGACGATTTCCTTCATGAGCGTGGGCGGGCATTTGCCGTTGGTGTTCCAGAGGTGGTAGAGCTCCTGCCCTTTGGTGTCGGTGCGATTCTCATCGCGCAAAAACTCAATGAACTCGCGGCTGGTGCTCTGGTAGTAAAGGCGCACGACGGCGCGGGTGGTGCCGGGCGGCCGGGTGTAGAGCGTTTCATCCCAATACTGGCCATCGGCGTAGTGATGCCCCACGGGCGCGCCACCGAAGGCGGCATAGGCGGCGTTGGTGAACCCGCGCGGCGGAATCCGGTTGTCCTCATACACGGCGTTGTTGAGCACGAAATGCAGCGAGGCGCCGGCGGGCAGCCCCAGCACGGCAGCCAGGGTCGGGTCAATTGCCGGATGAACCTCGTAGATTTTCGCCTCTGCATCCCGCGTGAGCACGCCGGTGTTCGGGTCGTAGGCGCCGGATTCGCCCAGCAGATTCATCGCATCATCGTAGAAGCGCACGTTGAGCCAGACGCGTCGGCCCTCGGGATAACCGGTGGGCAGTTTGTGGCCGCATTCGTTGGTGACGATGACCTTGAGCCGGCCGCCGTGGTCGAAGGCGGCCAGCGAGGCGGCGTTGGTCAACAGTTGCACGGCCCGGGCGATGCCGGCCCGAATCGCAGCCGCGTTGACTTCGCTCGGATACAAGTTGGTGAGCAGGCCCGGCAGCCAGGTGCTGCCGCCGGTCATGTCGTGCAACCCCATGTCGGCGCGCAGCGGGATGCCGGGATTGGTGTTGGTGCTGGCGGCGTAGCCGGCGACCGAGCGCATGTGACAGTGCTGGCAGGTCGAAACGCGGCCATCGGGCCGATTGCCCGCGAATTGCGGCGCATACACGCCCTCGGGCGCGGCGTAGGCGCTGTGCAACCATTCGCTGTAGGTGCGCTCCACCGGCGCGATGAAGTGCGGCGAGAAATTCGGCGCCGGGGCGTCCAGGGCGTTGGGCACATAATTGCCCTGCGCGTCGCGCGTGAAGGCCGGGTTGCTCACGTCATGGCAGGTGCCGCAAAACGCCGCCGAGCGGTGAAACGGCGAGCCGAGCGACACATGGCCCAGGAGCGCGTTGGTGTAAGGGCCGCGGCGCGTCGCCGTCGGGTCCACCACATACATGCCGTTGCTGTAATTGGTGCCGGGAAACGAAAGCGCAGCCAGCACGGCCAGGTCATTGGTCGGGCTCGCGCCCGGCCGGTAGATCGGGTCCACCATCCGATGGCACAACGCGCACGCGATGCCCTCGTGATCCTCGGGCAACATCCGGCTGCCGTCGGTCGGCACCGAACGTCCGGCCAGCCAGCCCCGGGGCAGATGGCAGCGCAAACACAGGTCGCCCGAGTTGGCCGCGTCCTGATTGGCAATGACCAGGTTCGCAAGGAACAACGGGTCGCGCGACGAATGTGCCATCATACTGCCCTGCCAGTTGAAATGCGGTTCGACCGCCGCGTCGTATCCCCCGTGGCAGGAGGCGCAACTGGCGGCAGGTTCAAGGTCCGGCCCGTGCTCGAAGGGCTGCGTGCCGGGCATGTCGAAATCCCGCAACGTCGTGGCCACGCCGTGCGCGTTGGTGAAGGGCGCCGACACGATGGCAAAGACCGCGTCGCTGACGTCGTTGGTGCTGTTGCCGTAGGAGTCGGTGGCAACGACCTTGATCCGCGCCTGCGCGGTGGGCCGGTCCGCGGGCACCCAGCCGAACGAACCGGTGTTGGCGAGCGCGCGGGCGATCGGTTCATAGGTCAGCCCGTTGTTGAGCGAAAGGAACAAGTGCACCGCCGCGACGCCGCTGGGGTCACTGGCCGTCCAGGTCACGTTGGTCAGGCGGTTGGCGGTGAGCGTCTGGCCGCCGTTGGGCCAGAGCAGTTGCACAAACGGCGGCGTCGTGTCCGCGCCGATGATCGGCGTCAGGCGCCCGGCGATGTCGGACAACGCGACGTTCTTGATCTGATTGGTGTTGGCGGTGGAATAGCCCGGAAAGGTCGGCGTGTTCGCGTAGGTGACGGTGTTGGTGATTTCAGTCAGGCTGTTGTAGCCGTCGTTGTCGGAGTCCAACAGACGCACTGAAAAAATCGCGTTGCTGCGGCCAGCCTCGGTGTTCATCGGATAACCGCTGTTTTGGATGGCCAGGCCGTAGGGATTGCGCGAGCCGCCCCCGTTGAAATCGTAATGGCAAACGCCGCAGTGGCCGGGCTTGCTCGGTACGGTGTCCAACACCGTGCCCACCGCAGAAGGATACTGCTGGAAAAACGTGCTGCGGATGGGCGCGCGCGCCACCAGCGTGTGAGCACCTGCAAACAAAACCACCATCAACGCCAGTGCCCGGGCCCGACCACCTGAAGTCCCATCCCTCCGGCAGAAACCATTTGCTTTCATCGTGGGTGTCCTGGTTGGAATTCGCGTTGTCCCCGTCCGATCGCCCGTTTGGATTTGATTGGAGCGCACCCGGATCCGGCTGCCCGCCTGCTTCCGAGCATGATCGCGCCGGGCCGAAGAGGCTTGCCACTTTTTGGCGAGAACAACGCCGAATTTGCCGTGCGGGGCGCGCAGGTCGAAACCACCCCTCGCGCGCAAACCAAAAGCACGAGTTGCGGGATTTTCAGGCCGACCCGGCGACGCGGAGCAGCGACTCGATCAACGGCAGGTCGCCGGGCACGGTGATTTTCGGATTCGGAGCGCGAGCCGGAACGAGCCGAACCGGCTGACCGATCAGTTCGCACGCCGCCGCATCGTCGGTCACACTCAGCCCGCGCCGACGCACCTCGGCCAGTGCGTGGCGGATGATCTCGACGCGAAACGTCTGCGGCGTTTGGGCCGCCCAGAGCCGGCCGCGATCCAGCGTGCGAAGAACGGCGACGCCGTCAGCGGTCTCTTTGATCGTGTCGGTCACCGGCGCTGCGGCAATGGCCGCGCCGGTCTCGCGCGCAGCGGCAATCGTTCCCTCGATGAGTTCAACCGTCACACACGGGCGCGCGGCGTCTTGAATGGCGACAATCTCGGCCTGCGCGGCGAGCGCAGCCAGTCCGTTGGCAACCGAGTCCTGACGCTCCGCGCCGCCGACAACCACGCGATGCGGTTTGCGAAAGCCGTGCTGTGCCGCCAGTTGCTCGACGGCAACCTGCATTCCGTCGCGCACCACAACGATGATTTCGCCAATCGAGGGCGCGTCTTCAAATCGTTGCCACGTGTGCGCCAGGACGGGTCGGCCGGCGACCGGGAGGAAAAGCTTGTCCACGCCCGCGCCCATGCGCGTGGCGCGTCCGGCGGCAACGATGACGGCGCTGTTCATCGCG
>JAOAIM010000351.1 GCA_026414705.1 Verrucomicrobiia bacterium
CCTTGGGTAATAGTGGCCAAGGCACCACGTGTCGAGGTGGAAGCGATACATGGCGTGGAGCTGCGGATTGCGGCGCAACGCGTCGCGCACGAACCCGGCGTCGGCCCGGGAAAACCAGCCGAGCAGGTCAGCGATGCAGTGCGGGCCGATCGCGGAATAGCCGTCGAGGCCCTTTTCCCCGGTCACGCCATCGACCGCAGCGGCCCGCCGGATCATCGCGTCGACCATGCCCGTGACCTGCTCGCGGTTGCCCGGCCAGCCGAGCACGGCGTGGATGACGGTCAGGGCCAGATCGGTTGAAGGGTAGTTCGACTCGATCTTTCGGCGATTGGCCAGCGTGTCGCGGAAGATCCGGTCCTCGATGTTCCGCTGCACGTCGGCGAAGGTGGCCTTGGGATTGGCCAGCTTGTGCTGGCGGGCCTTGGCCGCGAGGAACGCCGCCAACGGCGCGTCGCGCGCGAGGGCCTCGAACACCTGGTCGTAGGCCATGGCCAATTCGCGGACCTCGACCGCCGCGTCGTGCCAGGTGGAGACGTATCCGTGCGACGGCGGACCTTCGTACATGACGCCTTCCCGGCCGAAATCGAACGTCGGATACAGGTCGGCCACGCGGTCCAGGAT
>JAOAIM010000352.1 GCA_026414705.1 Verrucomicrobiia bacterium
CCGGCGCTCCGACGCTCCATTCGATGTTCGATGTTCAATGTTCGTTGTTCGATGTTTCGCGGGGCGCGCGCCCGTGCTCCCTCTCCCAGCGGGAGAGGGTTGGGGTGAGGGAGAACGCGTCGTGGACAAAAGGGTCTCCAAATGTTTGCGGCGTTTCACCCTCACCCTGGCCCTCTCCCTCGAGGGAGAGGGAATTGCCCAAGCCGCCGGTTGACGGCATCTGCGCCCCGGCTCTCGCGCTCGATCCGGTTAGAGTTCAAAGTTCAGAGTTGGGTCTTCCCGCGTGACGCGCGCGCGCCTCTGTTCTTGTTTCCCCCGTTCCTGAGTTCCTCCTTCGATGTTCGATGTTCAGTGTTCGTTGTTCGATGTTCACCGCTGTGCGGTGCGCTCACCCTCACCCTGGCCCTCTCCCTCGAGGGAGAGGGAATTGCCCAAGGCGCCGTTGGCCCGCTTGTTCGCCGGGTGCTCACGCATGGCCCTGTTCAAAGTTCAAAGTTCAAGGTTCAAAGTTCAGAGTTCGGTGTGCTGGGTGTCGGCGCTTTCGCCTCGCCGACTGCTAGTCGGCGAGACAGCAGATTTCCAATCTGCGCCACGCTCCGACGCTCTCACGC
>JAOAIM010000353.1 GCA_026414705.1 Verrucomicrobiia bacterium
CCCATACTGACCGCGACCGCCACTCTGCCGCACGAAACGTCCTTCCGCTTTGACGGCGCGCGTGATGGTCTCTCGGTAGGCGACCTGTGGACGGCCCACGTTGCACTGCACGCGAAACTCACGCTTGAGACGATCGACGATGATGTCGAGATGAAGCTCGCCCATGCCGGCGATCACCGTCTGACCGGTCTGGTCATCGTACTGCACGCGGAAGGTGGGGTCTTCCTCGGCGAGTTTAAGCAAAGCATCGGTGAGCTTATCTTGATCCGCTTTGGACTTGGGCTCGATGGCGATCTTGACGACCGGCTCAGGGAACTCGATCGACTCCAACAGAATCGGCGCTTTCGGATCACAGAGGGTCTCGCCGGTATAAGACTCTTTCGGCCCCACAATTGCGGCAATGTCGCCGGCCGAGATCTCTTTGATATCTTCGCGCTTGTCCGCATGCATGCGCACCAGACGTCCAATGCGCTCCCGTTTCCTGCGGCTTGAGTTATAGACGGTTTCCCCTGCGCGTAGGACGCCGGAGTAGACGCGCACGTAGGCAAGTCTGCCGACAAACGGATCGGTGACGATCTTAAAGACCAGTGCTGCGAACGGCGCATTGGGAT
>JAOAIM010000354.1 GCA_026414705.1 Verrucomicrobiia bacterium
GATTGTAAACAGGGGTAAGTAACTTCTCTTAGTTCGGCTATCGGCTGGTTTTACAATGGTTGCAAGGGTCAAATGCGCATAAGTCGGCGTTTTAAAAAAAGCCAACCACCGTATCCATATCAAAATAGAAGCGAAATTTAAAAGCCAATCAACAGTTTTCATGACGCCATGTCAGGCAAAGTTGAAAATAATAGTATCCATTTGGCTTTAAATAATCCACACATTTTTATATTTTAATGGCAGTAATTCATTTGTCATCATTAGTGGACAATAATCATTTGTCATTTAACCTTTGTGTAGTAAAATTTTTATGTGATTAGGAACGTAATTTTTGATTGGTCGGGAACCCTTGTAGACGACCTGCCTGCCGTGTGGGAGGCGACCAATTATGTTTTAAAGAATGCCGGGCTTCCAGCGATGACATTAGAGGAATTTCGTTCCGAATTTTGTCTTCCGTTTGTGAATTTTTATCGTCGCTACACGCCGCATGTGCCGATGGACAAACTTGAAGAATGGTTTCATTCAAAGTTTTTTGAAACACAGGACAAAGTTATTGAGATTAAATACGCCAGGGAATTTTTGCATTTTTGCGCGGGACATAACATG
>JAOAIM010000355.1 GCA_026414705.1 Verrucomicrobiia bacterium
ACAATGCGCCCCCGCGCGTCCCGGGTGGGGAGAACCCGCTGCCAGGTGCGATGATGCGGCCCGCGCTCGGCGACCTGCAACGTCGCCGACTCCCCGGCATCCTTAAGTGCCAGCGACGGCGGAGCCTGCGCACACACGGTCAGAGAGAGAGAGAGAACCGATCCGAACATCCTCATCGTCGTCTTCATGGCTACTCCTGAGTTGTCGCTTTAATCAAAGGCACAACTTGCTCGGCCAGTCAACCCTATTTGGGCTTGGTGAAAAACCTGACCCCCTAAGCAAATCCCTTATCCCGATGCCTGAGATGCCGGCGCGTCGTGCTCCCGGCGTGCGACGGCCCGAGGCGTGGCGTCGTGCGGACGTTCCGCCGCGATGCCAAGAGGGCAGCGAATAATGCGAAGCGTTTTGGAGTGCGGCGACTGGTCGCCGCTTTGGCTTCGGATTCAGGACAGGAAGATGATTGACAGGAAAATAAAATCTAGAGCCGATGTTCCTGTCCTCAATTTTCCTGTCCCATCTCCGCGCCTCGGCGTCTCTGCCGTGAAACGGTGTTTTCGGCGGGACGCCGAAACCGGCACGCGAGACGCGCGCGCTCCCCATCTG
>JAOAIM010000356.1 GCA_026414705.1 Verrucomicrobiia bacterium
GCAAGTAGTGTGTTTAAATCCTTACCTAAGAGGTTTCTATCATAAGCCACCTGCCAGCAGATGTGGCCAAAAAGGGTATCGCCTTTTAGTGGTGTGCCAAAGCCTGAGATTGGTTTTATGGTGATTTCATAAGTTTTCATTGAGACTCCTTTTATTTAAGTTCAAAGTTCAAGGTTCAAGGTTCAAAGTTCAAGGTTCAAGGTTCAAAGTTCAAGGTTTAAGGTTCAAGGTTTAAGGTTTAAGGTTCAAGGTTTAAGGTTGCTTGAACTTTGAATTTTGAACATTGAATTCTCTCATCAAATCCTCAACTTCATCCCTCATTCTTTTATAACTGGTTTTGTATTTTTCTCCCTTCATCTTGCTTCCTTTTAAATAATTAATAAGTGCTGCTATCTGAGCTGATACTTCTCTACATGTTTCAAGTGAGGTACTAAAATCATCGTTTTCAATATATCCAAGTTCTTTTGCAAGATAGAGTTGTGATCTAACCTCACCAGAGGATCCTTTTGCAATATAAAGAAATTGAATAAATTCGATATTTGAGCCTCTTTCAAAGCCTTCAGCGATGTTTGAAAGTACTGAGATGGAAGCCCTTCTGATT
>JAOAIM010000357.1 GCA_026414705.1 Verrucomicrobiia bacterium
CCTCTAGGATCAGCACGTCGGGGCGTCGCGCCAGCAGCGCATGCACCAGCGCCAGGGTGGTGAACTCGAAGTAGCTGAGCGCAACGGCCTCGCCTGCGGTGCGGGCCGCCTCCACCGCCGCGAAGGACGGCACCAGATCGGCCGCCGCCATCGGCACGCCGTCCAGCCGGGCGCGCTCTTCGAAATCGACCAGATGCGGCGAGGTGTAGAGCCCCGTGCGGTAGCCCGCCTGGCGGTAGATGGCCTCGAGCATCGCGCAGGTGGACCCCTTGCCGTTGGTGCCCGCCACGGTGATCACGGGACAGCGCGGCTGCACGGCATCGCCCAGCCGGCGCGCGACGGCCTGCACCCGCTCCAGACCCAGCGTGATGCGCTGCCCATGCAGCCGCTCCAAATGGGCCAGCCAGTGGGCGAGCGGCGCGGTCGCATCGGGGGGCGGTAGCGCGGGATCGAGGGGGGAAGCGGTCATCGGGTCGGCCATGCGCAGGGGAAGACCCGCATTGTGCCAAGCCCGCCCACCCCGGGCCGGTCATGCGCCCCACCCAACGCCCCACCGCGCGCGGGCCCTTGCGCTACGATGCGGACCATGATCCATGTCTA
>JAOAIM010000358.1 GCA_026414705.1 Verrucomicrobiia bacterium
TCTGAAGGATGAACTCATGCCGCGTTATGCCAGCCTTATTTATTACGGCTATTGGTTTAGCCCTGAGCGGCGGATGCTCCAGGCAGCGATCGACGAGACCCAGCGCTCTGTCAACGGCGTAGTCCGGCTTAAGCTCTATAAGGGCAATGTCATGGTGGTCGGACGCCGCTCCGAGGATAGCCTGTTTGATCCTCGGATCGCGACCTTTGAAGACGATGCCGGCGCCTATCAGCAGGCGGATGCCACCGGTTTCATCCGGCTCAATGCCCTGCGGCTACGGGTTGGGGCACGGCGAGGGAGGACCTAGACCCCTCTCGATAAGGGCCGCTTACCTCCCCCTAAGGGCCCTTTGCATCCCTAACTGCGGGCCGCCGGCCCCTCTGACCCTTAGGGGGGTCTTGAGGCAAGGTCTCAACGCCGCGCTAAGACGATCAGATCCTCACCGCGCTGGATGTGCAGGCTATAAAGCCCCTTAGATGCCCGCAGGATTGCACCTAGATCGCGCAAGCTCTCGATACGCCGTCCGTTGACCTGAAGCAAGCGATCGCCTTCGCGCAAACCGACCTGCCAGGCGGGGCTATCGCGCTCGACGGT
>JAOAIM010000359.1 GCA_026414705.1 Verrucomicrobiia bacterium
GTCTCGAGAGGGGTGTCACCGGGATTAGGACGTCCGCACTGCCGGCGGCGATTTTGGTCAGGACAGTTGTGCGCAGGTTGAGTAGACCACCTAACCAGAGCGCTGCAGCGAACCGCCGCCCCGCTTTGCAGTCGGACGGTTCGGATGATTTGGCAGCGATGGTTGCAACCGACCGGGCGTTTCCGGCGGCGGTCGCTGAGCTTGAGTCGTTAGCCGTCATCGCGCGTTATGGCACTCGACTACCTCATTCCTCGGATTGTCGGCTCGCTCACGTTCATCACGAACGCGATAGTGTGCGTCGCTGCCATTCAGTTTTACCAGCGACGAGCCAGACGCAGCGTATTGTTGATTGCAGTGTCTGCCGGGCTTGGCGCAGTGGTGTCGGTGCTCTCGTGGACTGCGGAGACTTCGTCTCCGACGTTTTGGGCTTTGATTGAGTTGGCCGGCGGACTTGACCTCGTCTTGTGGACTGTCGGCGTTTGTCTGTTGTTCAGAGAGTTTTCAGCGCAAGAGGAACAAGACGGCTAACCAGGCGCTGCAGCGAACCGCCGCCTCGCCGGGCAGGCGGACGGTTCAGATAATCTGTCAGCGGC
>JAOAIM010000360.1 GCA_026414705.1 Verrucomicrobiia bacterium
GCGTGTCCATCGCGCGCGAGGTCAAGCGCCGATGGTGTGACGCGCGCGTGCTGTTGCTCGAGAAAGAGCCTGAATGCGGTCGCCACGCCAGCGGACGCAACAGCGGCGTTCTGCACGCAGGCTTCTATTACACCGCGGACAGTCTCAAGGCGCGCTTTTGCCGCGACGGCAACCGGCTGCTCCAAGCCTATTGCCAGGAAAAGGGCATCCCCGTGAACCGCTGCGGCAAGCTGGTCGTGGCGCGCGACAAATCGGAGCTGCCCGCGCTCGAGGAATTGCTCCGCCGCGGCCGGGTCAACGGCGTGGAACTTCAGTCGGTCACCGCCGAGGAGGCGCGCGTGATCGAACCGCGCGTCAAAACCTACCAATGCGCGATCTTCTCGCCGAACACCGCCACGGCCGATCCGATTCAGGTCTTGCGCGCGATGGAGGCCGACGCGGCGCAGGAGGGAATCGAAATCCGCCGCAGCGCGCCCTATCTGGGTCGCCACGGACCGACGCTGCGCACGGGCGCGGGCGAGTGTCAGGCGGGTTACGTGATCAACGCCGCCGGGCTTTACGCCGACCGCGTCGCGCGCGATTTCGG
>JAOAIM010000035.1 GCA_026414705.1 Verrucomicrobiia bacterium
CAGCAGGCTGGAAGCCTGCGCTACGCTCCAACGCTTCACGCTCGCCGCGCCTTTCGGTTTCTGCGGTTTGGCGCGTTGACGCCGCAACGGTTCAACGGGTCAGGCCGCTGGCAGGTTGGACGGTTGGCGAAGCGGAAGGCAGCGCGCCGTGGGCGGCTTCCAGCACGGCGGCAAAGCGCAGACCGCGGGTGCTCACGCGCAGTTGTCGGAAGCCAAACACCTCCATGATCGCCTCGTAAATCAACACGCCGGTGAGCATCACGTCAGCCCGTTCGGGTGGCATCCCGCGAATGCGCCGTCGTTGAGCGAGGGAAACGCTCCAGAGCCGCTCGCTCCACTGGCGCACGCGCCGGAGGGAAAGCCGCGTGCCTTCGAGCGTCTCGCGCGGGGAGCGGTCCAGTCCGTGTTCGAGTCGCGCCAGCACGGTGGCCGTGCCGCCCACGCCCACCAGCCGGACGGCGTGGTGCTGCGGATGCCGGCGACGTTCCCGGTCGAGCGCCGGTTGCAATTCCGGATGCACCCGCTCCCGCAAAAACGCGCGCAGCACCGCGCGACAGGCAGCCAGCTCTTCGGGACGGGGCGGGTCGGAGTGCGGCTGCTGCTCCAGGAGGCGCACCGCGCCGAGCGGATAGCTGTGGCGGAAGTGGATCGCGCGGCCGCAGCCGAGGATGAACTCGGTGCTGCCGCCGCCGACGTCGAGCAGGAGCACCGGTTCGCGCGCCAGGCGGGGATCGGTCATCGCGCCGCGGAAGGCCCACTCGGCCTCCCGGCTGCCGGAGAGGATTTCGGGGCGCACCCCACAGGCGCGTTGAACGGCCCGGATCAGTTCGTCGGCATTGCGGGCTTCGCGCGCGGCGCTGGTGGCAATGACGCGCAGAGTGGTGGCACCGAGTTTTCGAGCCTGCGCGGCAAACAGGCGGGCGGCCCGGGCGGTTTGGGCGATGGGTTGGGGCTGGAGGCGATGGGTTTGGTAGAAGCCGCGTCCGAGGCGCGTTTGGCGGGCGTCTTCGAGCACCGGCACGACGCGCGCGCCGGCGACGTCGGCGACGAGCAATTTCACCGAGTTGGTGCCGATGTCTATGACCGCGTGGCGCGTCACGGGCGCAGTGAAAGGCAAAGCGGGCCGGCGGCCAAAGTTAAATTTGGGTGACGGCTGCGTGACGGTGCGAAAAAAACCGGTCCGGAGGTGATTTGAGGGGCGCGGGCGGGTTGGGCGCCGTTGGACAAGTCCCGGGCGGGCTGGCTAGACTGCGCCCGGTGAACGAATTGCGGTATCAGGCCCGGCATTTTTTGAATCGGGAGTTGAGCTGGTTGGAATTCAACCAGCGGGTGCTGGACGAGGCGCTCAACGAGGCGAACCCGCTGCTGGAGCGGCTGAAGTTTTTTTGCATCGTGGGCACGAACCTCGACGAGTTTTTCGAGGTGCGCGTGGCCGGCATCAAACAGCAGATCGAGGCCGGCTCGATGCAGCGCGGGCCGGACGGGCTGACGCCGGCGGAGGTGTTTCGGGCGATCAGCGCGCGGGCGCATCGGATGGTGGCCGACCAGTATCGGTGCTGGCGACGGCAACTGGTGCCGCAACTGGCGCGGGTGGGGGTGCGGTTTTGGAAACCCTCGGAGCTGAACGCGGCGGATCAACGGTGGCTGGAGGAATTTTTTCGCGCGGAGGTGCAGCCGGTGTTGACGCCGCTGGCGATTGATCCGGCGCATCCGTTCCCGCTGTTGCTCAACCGCTCGATCAATTTGATCGTGCGGCTGAGCGGGCGCGACGGGCGCAAACCGCTTGAGCGTCTGGCGGTGGTGCCGCTGCCGCGGGTGTTGCCCCGGCTGGTGCGGCTGCCGCGCTCCGATCCGGGGCGGCGGGATTACGTGTTGCTGGGCGAGTTGATCGGGCGGTTTCTGGGGGAACTGTTCAACGGCTGGACCATTGCCGGTTACTGGCTGTTTCGGGTCACGCGCAACAGCGAGCTTTACATTGACGAGGAGGAGGTGGCGAACCTGCTGTCGGCGGTGGAGACGGAGCTGCAAAACCGGCGCAAGGGCGACGCCGTGCGCCTGGAGGTCAGTCACAATTGTCCGGCCGACATCCGCTCCGACCTGCTGGCGCGGTTGCGGCTGAGCGAGGCGGACCTTTACGCGGTGGACGGGCCGCTGAATCCGGGACGCCTGGTGAGCATTGTCGAGGAGCATCCGGCGCCGGAGCTGCGGTATCCGGCTTTTCAACCGGCCGTGCCGCGTCCGCTGCGCGGACGGCGCGATGTGTTTGAGGCGATTCGGGAGCGCGACATTCTGTTGCACCATCCCTACGAGAGTTTCGAGCCGGTGGTGGAGTTTTTGCGACAGGCAGCGCGCGACCCGCACGTGCTGGCGATCAAGCAGACGCTTTACCGCACCGGCGGCGACGCGCGGATCATCGGCGCGCTGATGGACGCGGTCAACAACGGCAAGCAGGTCACCGCCGTGGTGGAATTGCGCGCGCGCTTCGACGAGGCCAACAACATCCAGTGGGCGCGGCAGTTGGAGGAGGCGGGCGTGCACGTGGTCTATGGCCTGGTCGGTTACAAAATTCACGCCAAGGCCACGCTGGTGGTGCGGCGCGACCCCGACGGCATCCGGCGCTACGTGCATTTTTCGACCGGCAATTACAATCCGAACACCGCGCGGCTCTACACCGATGTGGGCCTGTTCACCTGCCATCCGGATTTGGGGGAGGACGCGACGGAGTTGTTCAATCTGATCACCGGGGTTTGTCAGTACCGCCCGCTGCGGCGGTTGTGGGTGGCGCCGTTTGACCTGCAACCGCGGTTGCTGGCGTTGATTGCGCGCGAGGCCGAGCACGCGCGCCGCGGCCTGCCGGCGCGCATCATCGCCAAAATCAATTCGCTGGTGGATCGGACGGTGATCGAGGCGCTTTACGACGCCGCGCGCGCCGGGGTGGAAATTGACCTGATCGTGCGGGGCATCTGCTGTTTGCGACCGGGGGTTCGCGGCGTGAGCGAACGCATTCGGGTGCGCAGCATTGTGGATCGGTTTCTCGAACACAGTCGCCTGCTGTATTTCGAGAATGCCTGCACGCCGGAGGTGTTCCTGAGCAGCGCCGACTGGATGCCGCGCAATTTTTACCGGCGCATTGAAACGGTGGTGCCGGTGCTGGACGGCAACCTGCGCGACCGGGTGATCCACGAGCTGCTGGCGCTGCCGCTGGCCGACAACACCCGGGCGCGCCATTTGCGGGCGGATGGGCGTTATGTGTTGCCGCCGCGGCCGCCGGGCACGCCGGCACGGCGCAGCCAGTTTGAATTCATGGCGCTGGCCACCGGGGCCCCGGCGGGTGCGGCCGGTGCGTCGGCGCCGGGCCGACCGGACCTGTTGTTGAAGACGCCACTGCGCCAACGGATCAACGCCACCCCTGCCCGGCGGGCCGGTGTTGCGCCGGTTTCATCGCCGCGTTCCGCCAAATGAAACCCAAGCTGCCCCGCGATCTGGTTGCGCATTTGCAGGCGCTGTTGCGGCGCGTGCGACGGCGCCGACGCCGCCGACTCGAAGACGCGCAAAAGCACTGGTCACCGACGCCGATTCACGAACTGCGGGTGGAAACGCGGCGCACGCTGGCGCTGTTGGACCTGTTGCAGGCGCTGGGCTTTGAAGCCGCCGGAGGCAAAACCCGCCGGATGCTCAAACGTCAGCTTGATGCGTTTGACGCGTTGCGGGATGTGCAGGTGGGACAGGAATGGTTGAGCCGGTGGCTGGCGCGTTTTCCCGAAGCCCGTCCGCTGGCGCGGTATCTGCGCCGTCGGGAAAACGAGTTGTGCGCCGCGTTGCGCAAGAAATTGCACCGCCTCAAACCGCGCCGCCCGGACAAGGCGCTCAAGGCGCTGGCGCGCGACCTGCAGGAGGCGGCTGCTGACGACGTGAACGCCGGGGAGGTGCTGCGTCGGCCCCTGCAGCGGGCCGCGGCGCGGGTGATGCGTTTTCGCCGGCAAATCCGTCCGCCGGACACGCAGGCGATCCACCGCACCCGCGTGGCGTTCAAGAAACTCCGTTACCTGTGCGAGTCGTTGCAACCGTGGTTGCCGGGGCTAAGCGCCCGTCGGCTGCGTCAGATGCGAACCTGGCAGACGCGCATGGGCGAGATTCAGGACATCCGGGTGTTGCTGGGACACATGGAAGAGGCCGTTCGGGAAGGTGCGGTGGACCTGGCGGCGGTGCGGCGATTGCACGCCGCGCTGAATGCGAGCCTGGCGCGCCGGGTGCAACGCTTGCACGCCGTGGCACATCGGCTCGACGAGTTTCGCCCGGAGTTTGGCCCCCGGCGGGCGCGTCGAACGCGCCGCCGGACAACCGCAAGGACTTCGGATCCGGGCTCCGGGCCGACTTCGCAACCAATCGCTTCGAACCATGAAACTGTATCTGCTTCGTCACGGTGAGGCTGTCGAGCGCGGCGACCCGCGGTATCCCGACGATGCGGCCCGCCCGCTGACCGCCCGCGGTCACAAGCGCACCCGTCAACTGGCCAACGCCCTGGAGCGATGGGGCGTGAGCTTTGACGTGATTTTGAGCAGCCCGCTGATTCGCGCGCGCCAGACCGCCGAGATTGTGGCGCGCCGTTTGAAGCTCGAAAAACGCCTGCGACTGACCGAGGCCCTGTCGCCCGAGGGCGCCTATGGGGATTTGGTGGCGCAACTGGAGCGGTTGCGTCCGCGCCCGGAGGCGGTGTTGCTGGTGGGGCACGAGCCGCATTTGAGCGGGTTGATCTCGTTGCTGTGCACCGGCGGGCCGGGTCTGGCGGTGCAGTTGAAGAAGGGCGGGTTGTGCCGGTTGGAGGTGGAAAGCCTGAAGGCGGGGCGTTGCGCGACGCTGGAATGGTTGCTCAGCCCGCGGCATGGCGCGCCGCGCGGCAAACGGGCGAAACGCTAGCTGACGTGCCGCCGGGCGAGCACGGCCGCGCCGGTGATGCCGGCGTGATCGCCGAGTTTGGAGGCCTCGATTTCGATGCCGTTCATCGTGCCGGGCATGACGTGGTCTTTGGCGGTCTTGATGAGCGTGGGCATGAACTCGTTTTCCAGCGCCTCGATCACGCCGCCGCCGACCACCACGATTTGGGGGTTGAGGATGTTGATGAGGTTGGCGACGCCGATGCCGGCATACTCGGCGGCTTCCTCGACGACCTGTTGAACGAACTTGTCGCCCTTGCGGATGGCTTTGCGGAGGTCGCCGCTGCGCATGTCCTTGAGGTTATCCCCCAGCATGTCGGTCAGGAGGGTTTTCTGGCCGTCTTTGACGGCGTTTTGGATGCGGCGGAAGATGGCGGTGCGGCTGGCGAGGGCTTCGAGGCAGCCGCGATTGCCGCAGCCGCACTTGGGGCCGTTGACCTCGATGACCATGTGACCGATTTCGCCGGCGGTGAGGTTGTGGCCTTCGTAAAGCTCGCCGTTGATGACCAGGCCGCCGCCGATGCCCGTGCCGATGAATATGCCGACCAGGTGGCGGGGTTTGCATCGGTATTCCCGGTCAAAAGTGCCCAGCGTGCAAACGTTGCAATCGTTGCCGACGAACACGGGCAAATCGAGCCGCTCCTCCAGCTCCTTCTTCAAGGGCACGTCCTTCCAGCCGGGCAGGTTCGGGGCAAAGATCACCCGGCCCGACGCGGTATCCACGGCACCGGGCGCGCCCACGCCCACGCCGCGCACCTGTTTGAGCGCGAGGTCGCACTCGTCCACCGCGTCGCCCACACAGCGGGCGATGCGGTCCACGACCGCTTCGACGCCGCGGTCGGCCTTGGTGCTGAGCTTGGCGGTGGCGAGGAGGTTGAGCTGGGCGTCGAAGACACCGGCGAGGATTTTGGTGCCGCCGAGGTCCACGCCGACGTAGAATTCGCGGTCGCTGGCAGCCATAACGGGAGGGTCATTTGAGCGGATGGCCGGCGAGCACGGCCTCGATCTTGCGCCGCAACTCGGCGTTGATCTCCTGAACCGGCCGGTGGCCGTCAATGATGTGAAAGCCGTAGGTGCGCTGAAGTTCCTTGAACGTGCGCACCATCATCGCCTGGTACTGGAGGAACGAGTCGAACATGTCGCGGGAAAGGCCCAGGTCCATGCCGCTTTCCCAGTAGTTGAGTGCCGAGTATTTGGCGAAGGTGCGTTGAACCAGTTCCTCCGGGGCCACGTTCAGGTAAAACACCGCGTCCGGCACCAGCGCCATGCCATAGAGGTTCTCCAGCCATTTGCGGTCAATGCCGCGCACGATGTCGCGCGCCATGAGTGTGTAGATGTAACGGTCGGCCAGCACCATCTGGCCGGCGCGCAACGCGAGCAGGATGATGTTTTCCAACTGGTCGGCAAAGTCGGTGGCGTAGAAGAGGCTCAGGGTTGTGCGACTCAAAATGTTGCCCTGTCGGGCGCGCTCCAGTTCCTCGGCGACCAGAGTGGAGCGTTTGAGGCCGACCTGCACGGTGGCGTGGCCGGCGCTTTCGAGCCAGTCCACCAGCAGCTTGATTTGCGTCGAGCGGCCCGAACCGTCCGCACCCTCCACGACGATGAGCTTGCCGATGAGTTTGTCCAGCTCCACGCCCGGGATGCCCTGACCGTAGAAGCGGCGCGGGGACTTGCGCGGGATCAGCACGCGGGTGTCGGGCTGCACGCGGCGGGCGGCGCGGGATTGAAGGCGCGCTTTCATGATCCGGTGCGGCGTTGTCCGCGGGCAAACGCGCTCAAGTCCAGTTTGCCGGCCACCAGCGACCGCACGCAATGTTGTTGCGCCTCGATCGGCTGGTTGGCGTCCACCACGATGAACCGAAACTCCGTGCTCATGGCCAGGTATTGTTCGAGCAGGCGACCCTGAAAAATGCGAAAGCTCTCATACGGATCGGGCGAGAGGTTCAGGTCCATGCCCGCCTCGAAATACTTGAGCGTCGGACGCCCGTCCAGAATCCGGCTCAACGAGACCTCCAGGTCGGCCTTGAAGAAAAACGTCAGGTCCGGCAGCGCCGCGAAACTGTAGAGGTCGCGCACCCATCGGGGCGGGCACCCGCGCACGACGTCGCGGGCGAAGGCCGTGAAGATGTATCGGTCGCAAAGCACCAGGTAACCGGCGCGCAACAGCGGCACGAGTTGCCGTTCATACCGGTCGGCAAAGTCGGTCGCGTGGATCAAACAGAAGGTCGTGGGCGTGAGCAACTGCTGCTTCTTGCCCTTGCTGGTGGCGCTTTTCACCAGTTCCGAGGAGTTCCACTCGCTGAAAAACACCTTCAAATCCTGCGCCTCCAACCAGCGTTTGAGCAGGTGGATTTGCGTGGATTTGCCCGCGCCGTCGAGGCCCTCGACGGCGATGAGCCGGCCCGGAAAGCCCAGTTCGGCAAACGTTTTCATCCCCGCGTCGGCAGCATAACCAACTGCGGGGCGAAAGCAACGTCGGCGGCGGGCGCCGGCTGCGGGCGCGCGGCGGTGGCCCCGCGACCGACGCGCCGGCTCAGTAGAAGGTCGCGTAGTTGGTGCGGTAGAAGTCGGTCACGGCCCACAGGTTGATGGGCGAGAGCGAGCGTCCGAATTTGAGGAAGTCCACCCGGTTGTCCACCATGGCGAAGTTCGAGCCGCCGCTGCGCGTTTTGGGGCCGCGCCCCGAATGACGGCTCTGCTCAACCTCGTCCACGTCGTTGCCGTTGCCCTCATAGAAATCCATGTAGTAGTGGTGCGAGTCGGTTTCCTTCTCGCCGAACGCGATGGTGTCGGAGGGATACCGCACCATGATTTCCTTCATGCCCCAGGGATACGCGCCGCTGGTGTAGGCCGACCACGCCGTCGGATCGAGCGACGTTTGAAAATGATCGTTCCAGGCGTTGATCAGGTAACTGCGCGGGGCGGCGTCGGCCGGAAAACCGTTGGTGTTGTTGTTGCCGGTGGCCGGATTCGGGCCGTCGCTGGGACAGCGCAGCACGTTGACGTTTCGATACGCATCGAACAGTTGCGTCGGCCAGCGTCCCCGACTGCTCCGGGGCGGGAACATGCCCTCGTTGTCGTCGGCGTACATTTTCAGGGCCAGGCCCAGTTGACGCAGGTTGCTCACGCAGGCAATGCGCCGGCCCGATTCCTTGGCCCGGCTGAGCGCCGGCAAAAGCATCGAGGCCAGAATCGCGATGATCGCGATGACCACCAGCAGCTCAATGAGCGTGAAGGCCGCGTCCGCCCGGTCGTTGCCGGACTGACCCGGAGGGTTCGGGATTCGCATCTCCGCACGCATACATCCTCGCTGAACAGGAAACTTGTCAACCTCCCGGACCGAGAGGTGGCGGCTTGGGAAATCTTTCCCCGACACACACCGGCAACGGTCCGCCTCGAATAGCGCGCCACAGGGCCGCGTCCATTCCACGGGTTTTATGGCCTGGAAGCAGATGCTCCTGCTCATCGTGGCGCTGGCGGCGCTTGCCTTCGCCGCCTATCGTCTCCTCACCGACTGGTTTGCCCCGGAAGAAATTCAAATCGTCCACACCCTTCGTCCCTACACGCCGCGCACGCCGCGTGGCCGGGCGCGACCCGAACCGCCGCCACCGGGCAACACCGTGCTGTTTTCGCTCGACCGCCGCTGCCGTCTGACCGAGCTGAAGGTCGTGCTCCTGGCCGAATGGCAGACCAACAAATATGCCCACCCGGTTTGGCATCTGATCTCCGATTCCAACTCCGTGCCCGTGAAATCGTTCACCTACGGGCAACGCATTCGGGGAATGCGCCCGCCGGTGCGCGGCGCGGAACCGGACCCGTTGCAACCCGGCGTCACCTACCGGCTGTTCCTCAAAGCCGGCAAACTCGAAGCCCGGCACGATTTTCAGACCACGCCCCGACGGTGAGGCCCTCGGGCAACGACGCCATCGAATTGGACGGACCGCACCGAAGCCCGGTTACGCTGCACTTCGCCGGCGTCATGCCCCGGCGCTCACCCCCAACCACCCTTTAACCAATCACCCATTTAACTGATCACCCATCCAATCCCCATTCACCCCGCCTCACTTCGCAAAATGGCACGCCGCCCAATGACCCGGCTCTACCTCCCGCAACGCCGGGCTCTCGTCCCGACACCGCGGCCATTGCGCCATCGGACAACGCGGATGAAACCGGCATCCGACCGGCGGATGAATCGGCGAGGGCACGTCGCCGGGCAGCACGATGCGCCGACGTTGCGTGTCCGGGTCCACTTCCGGCACCGCCGAGATGAGCGCCTGCGTGTAGGGATGCTTGGGCGCGCGCAAGAGCGTTTTGGCCTCCGCCAGTTCCACCACCTGCCCCAGATACATCACCATGATGCGATGGCTGATGTGCTCCACGACGGCCAGGTCGTGCGCGATGAACAGATACGCCAGGCCGCGTTGCCGCTGCAGGTCCTGGAGCAGGTTGATGATCTGCGCCTGCACCGAAACGTCCAGTGCGCTGACCGGTTCGTCGCACACGATCAATTTCGGCTCCACCGCCAGCGCGCGCGCGATGCCGATGCGCTGCCGTTGGCCGCCGCTGAACTCGTGCGGATACCGCAGCGCGTGCGCCGGGTCCAAACCCACCGCCTCCAACAGCTCGGCCACCCGCGCGCGCCGCGCCGCGCGCCCCGGCGCCAGACCGTGGATGTCGAGCGCCTCCCCCACGATGTCCTCGACGGTCATGCGCGGATTCAGCGAGCTGTACGGGTCTTGAAAAATCATTTGCAGTTTGCGCCGACGCGTCCGCAACGCGGCCCCGTTCAATTGCGTGAGGTCTTCCCCTTCCAGCCACACGCGCCCGGCGGTCGGCTCGACCAACCGCAAAATCGCCCGACCCAGCGTCGTTTTGCCGCAACCGCTCTCGCCCACCAGCCCCAGCGTCTCGCCCGCCGCCAAGTGAAAACTCACCCCGTCCACCGCGCGAACAAATTCCCGTCGCCGCCGCAGCCATCCGCCCCGCACGGGGAAATGGACCTTAAGATTCTGAACTTCGAGCAACACCTGGCTCATGCGGTCGGGCCGATTCAACTGGAACTTCGCCGCGTCGGCAACCCTGACAGCCCGGTGCGATGGCATCGCGGCGGGCCGGGGTTTTCACGCCGCGCAGGGCCGGAGACAACGGATGATCTGTCCGGTGCGGCCCACATTGACAGCACCGCGTTTTCCGTTAAAAGTCGCATCCAGAGCATGGCGGGCCGAAAAAAAATCCTCGTGATTGATGACGAAGCGTGGCTGCGCGAGATGGTGCAGATGGCGTTGCGGCAGCGGGGTTACGACGTGATTCTGGCCGAGAACGGGGCCACGGGCATTGAGCTGGCCCGCCGCGAACTGCCCGACCTGATCCTGTGCGACGTGAACATGGAGAAGGTGGACGGCTACCTCACGCTCTCGGCGCTGCGCAACGAGCCGGCCACGGCCGCGATCCCGTTCATTCTCATGACCGGCCTGGCCGACAATGCCGGCATGCGCCACGGCATGGAACTGGGCGCCGACGATTACCTGCCCAAGCCTTTCACCATCGAGGCGCTTTATGCCGCCATCGAGGCGCGCCTGCGCAAGGCCCAGTTGCTCCGCGAAGAATCCGAACGCCGCCTGGCCGACCTGCGCCACGCCATCAGCCTCGCCCTCCCCCACGAACTGCGCACCCCGCTCAACGGCATCATCGCCTACGGCGAAATTTTCAAAAACGACGCCGAAACCCTCACCCCGGCTGAAATCGCCGAAATGGGCCAGGTCATCAGCGCCTCGGCGCGGCGGCTGGAACGGCTTGTGGAAAACTTTCTCATCTACGCCCAGATCGAACTGCTGCGCACCGACGCCGACCGCGTCAATGCCCTGCGCAGCGCGCGCACCCCCAACGCCGCGCGCATCATCGAAACCCGCGCGTGGGAACAGGCGCGGGCCGCCCAGCGCGACGGCGACCTGGAACTGAGCCTCGCCGACGCCACCGTGCCCATGTCCGAGGAATACCTGGGCAAGGTCGTGGATGAAATCGTTGAGAACGCCTTCAAATTCTCCCCGCGCGGCACGCGGGTTTGCGTGCGGTTCGAGGTCACCCCGGACACCCTCACGCTTTCGGTCAGCGACACCGGGCGCGGGTTTTCGACCGAACAAATCGCGCGGGTGGGCGCTTACATGCAGTTCGACCGCAAGATGCACGAGCAGCAGGGCCTGGGACTGGGCCTTACGATCGCCAAGCAACTCACCGAACTGCACGGCGGCAGCCTCACCATCAGCAGCGCCAGAGACCAGGGCACGACCATCCGCGTGCAACTGCCGCATCCGGCCGCGACCTGAGCCGCACGCCCGCCGCCCTCAGCGCGTCGTCATCCGAAAACAGTCGGCCAGCCCCGGCACGCGATAACCCGCCCCCAACGGCAGGCCCTCCTCCACCAACCGCATCACCAAAAAAATCAGCGCCAGACCGAGCACCGGCGCCAGGTCCATTTTCGCCACGCGCAACGGCAGCGCGGCCAGCGGGCGCAGCACGCGCCGCGCGGCCTCATGCGCATAGCGCCAGATCGGATGCGGCCCGAAATACACGTAGCTGCCCAGCAGGTGCAGTCCCAGCAGCAACGCCAGCGGATATTTCCAGGCCGTGTAGGCGCTCAATCCCATCAGCCCCGCTTGCCCCAGCCGCGCCCACCACGATCCGGGTTGCGGCAGCAACCCCAGCGCAACCAGCGGCCCGCTCATCCCCAGCCACAGCAGCGCCCCGCCCACCAGCGGCAACAGCAGCTTTGCCCAGCCCGGCCATCGCTCCACGCGGCCCAGGTGCAACCGCACAAGCCGCACCAGAAAAAACGAATCCGGTCCGCCCCCGCCGACCAGCGAAAAGAGCAGCAACCACAAAAAAAACACCGCCAGCGTGAGCGCAAAACTCAGCGCCGAATAGAGCGTCATCCAGCCCAGCGTCCGCCCAAACGCGCGCAGGTCGCTCGGAAACGCCAGTTGCGTGGCCACCAGGTCCAGACGCGGCGTCCACTCCAGCGCCGGGGCCAGGTTGGCGTAGAAAAACGCCCGCACCAGCAGCAACGCACCGATGCCCGCCAAAAAATGCCAGGGGCGGGCGCGACGCGGCTCGGCGCGACGCAACGTGCCGGCCAGTGTCGCGGGCGCAGCCCGGCTCAGCGGGTCGAGCGCCGCCGCGCGCCAGTTCACCCACAACAGCAACCCCGCCAGATTCAGGATGAAATCAACGATGCCCACGATGGTCTCGGGTCTCGAGGCCGCAGTGGCCGCATCAGCCCACCGCACGGTTGAGTCGGACCAGGCCGACCCGCGCGCCGCGCGATCCGCTCCCGCGTCATTTCATGATCCGCAGCAACGTGTCGGCCATTTCGCTGGGGGTCGGGGCGACGGCGATGCCGGCCTCGCGGAAGGCGGCGATTTTCGCGGCGGCTGTCCCCTTGCCGCCGCTGATGATCGCTCCGGCGTGGCCCATGCGGCGGCCCGGCGGCGCCGTGGCCCCGGCAATGAATCCCGCCACCGGCTTGCGGCAATGTTCCTTGATCCACGCCGCCGCCTCTTCTTCGGCGCTGCCGCCGATTTCACCGATGATGATGATGCCGTGCGTGTCCGGGTCCTCGTTGAAAAGTTTGATGACGTCCAAATGCGACATTCCCGGCACCGGGTCGCCCCCGATGCCCACACACGTGCTCTGGCCCACGCCGCGACAGGTCAACTGCCACACCGCCTCGTAAGTGAGCGTGCCGCTGCGCGAGACCACGCCCACATGGCCCTTCCGATGAATGTAGCCGGGGGCGATGCCGATGCGGCAGCCACCGCGCGAGTCCGAGCCCTCGCCCGGGGTGACGATGCCCGGACAATTCGGACCGATGAGCCGCGTGCGCCGACCCTCCATGGCACGTTTGACGCGCACCATGTCGTTGACCGGAATGCCCTCGGTGATCGCCACGATCAATTCCAGCCCGGCGGCCACGCCTTCCAGAATCGCGTCCGCTGCAAACGCCGCCGGCACAAACACCGCCGACGCGGTCGCCCCGGTTTCGGCGACCGCCTCGGCCACGGTGTCGAACACGGGCACCTTGTGGCCGTTGTGCTCGAAGAGCTGCCCGCCCTTGCCGGGCGTGACGCCCGCGACCACGCGCGTGCCGTAGTCGAGCGAAAGCTGCGCATGTCGGGCGCCGAAACTGCCCGTGATGCCCTGAATCAAAACCCGGGTATCAGGAGTGACGAGGATGGCCATGACGGAGTTGGCGGAGGGCGACGCGTCAGGAACTCTTTTTGGCCGGCGGGGCGTTGGTGGCGAGTTGTTCCTGAAGCGCGTTCCATTTCTTGGCCAGATCGTTGAATTCCGCCACCAGCTTGTTGTATTTGACCACCGCGTCGTTGCGTTCCTCAACGAGCTTCTTGACCTCCTCGTTCTGGCGTTTGATGTCCTCGTTCTGCTTGAGGATGCTCTGGTTGGCGGTGTCCAGGGCGCGTTTGTAGTCCTCGATCTTGCGGGTGCTCTTTTCGAGCTCCTCCTCCGTGCGCGCGAGGTCTTTGGTCAACTGCGCGATGAAGGTGCGATTGCTCTTGAGGTTCTCGATCAGTTCGACGCGGAGCGATTCAAGCCGTTTGACCTCCTCCTCGGAGCGTTTGAGCGTGCCTTCGAGGCCCTGGATGCGGTCGCGCAGGTCCTGGCCCGTATCGGTGAGCTGCTGGATTTTCTGGCGCAACCGGGTTTCACGATGCCATTGCCAGGCGCAGAGGCCGCAAAGCGCCAGCGCCAGCACAATCAACAGGTTTTGCAAGCCGTTTTTCATGGTCCGCGTCGGGACAACGCCCGGCCAAACTGACAGTTTCCGGCCAGCCTGTCAAAGAATCCCATGCCTCGCGCCTGCGCCATGAACCGACTTCGCGCGCCGGTTGGGGTGGGCCGACACGCTGCTCGCGCCATTCTCCCGCCGGGTCAAGCAACCCGGCCGTTCGGGCCATCCCTGCCCGATTCGGTGCTGAAGATTGCTGCGCAACCGTCCGGGCTTTAGGATGGCCGCGTTAGGGCGCGCTCATGGAACTGCACCAGTTGCGTTACTTCGTGGCCGTCGTCGAGGAGGGAAGTTTTTCCCGCGCCGCCGCCCGCCTCCACGTCGCCCAGCCCTCGCTGAGCCAGCAAATTCAAAAGCTTGAGGTCGAGCTGGGGCAGCCGTTGCTCGACCGGTTGCCGCGCGCGGTCGTGCCGACCGAGGCCGGACGGCGCTTCTTCGAGCACGCCCGGCGCATTCTGGCCCAGGTCAACGACGCCGCCCGTTGTGTGCGGGACGGACGCGATGCGCCTTCGGGACGCGTCGTGCTGGGGGCCATTCCCACCATTGCACCTGCGCTGCTGCCGCGGCTGATCCGGCGCTTCGCCACCCAACACCCGCAGGTGACCGTCGAAGTGGTCGAGGAGGTCACCGACCGGTTGCTGGTCCGGCTGGAGGAGGGCAGCGTGGACCTGGCGCTGATTTCCGACGCGCACCCGCACACGGCCATTCACGTGGAGGCGCTCGCCGATGAACCGTTGCGACTGGCGGTCCCGGCGACCCACCCGTTGGCGCGCCGGCCCCGCGCGCGCTGGGCCGACCTGCACGAGCAAACCGCGCTGGTGCTCGATGAACTCCATTGTCTGGCGGGGCAGGTCGCCGAGTTTTGTCGCGCCGCCGACCTGCGCTGGAACGTGCGCTTTCGCGGCGCGCACCTGGGCACGATTCTGGAAATGGTCGCCGGGGGACTGGGCGTGTCACTGGTGCCGGAGATGTTTCGGGAACTGGCCGAAGCCCGGGGTTGCCGCCTGGTGCGCCTGAGCGAGCCGCAACCGCGTCGGCGCCTCTGCCTGGCGCAGCACAACTTGCGTTACCGCACGCGCGCCGCGCTGGCCCTGGCGGCGATGATCCGCGAACTCTGCGCGGCGTTTGCGCACGAACGGAAAGCGCGCACCCCGGCCGCGCGCTGAGTCCGCCACGACCCCGGGCCGGCGCAAAAACCGCCCGGCTTGCCAACGCGGACGCGCAGTTGTCTAATGACGCCGTGTCATCGCAGCACACCTTGAACCGCGCCGTGGAGCTGGCCGGCGTGGGCCTGCACAGCGGCAACCGCGTTCACATGAGCATCCTGCCGGCGCCGCCCGATACCGGGCTGCGGTTTCGGCGGGTGGACCTGGACGGCAAACCGGAGGTGGAGGCGCGCGTCGAAAACGTCACCGACACCACGCGCTCAACCACCCTGGCCCGCGGCAACATCAAAATTCACACCGTCGAACACGTGCTCGCGGCGCTGGCCGGTTGCGGCGTGGACAACGCCATCATCGAACTGGACGCCAACGAACCGCCGATCGCCGACGGCAGCGCCCGCGAGTTTTGCCGCCTCATTCACGCCGCCGGTCTCACCGCCCAGGACGCCCGGCGTCAACCCTGGTCGGTGACCGAGCCGATTTCGCTCGAGCAGGGCGACACGGTCATGACGCTCCTGCCGGGCGAGGGATTCCGCATCTCCTGCACCAGCGCCGATTCCAAAGGCCGGTTCACCCAGTTCTTCAGCACCGAAATCACCCCCAAAACTTTCGAACGGGAGCTGGCCCACGCGCGCACCTTCTGCTTCTACGAGGAAATTGCCTACCTCATTCAGAACGGTCTGATCCGCGGCGGCAGCCTCGAAAACGCCGTCGTCATCCGCGAGGACGCGGTCCTGACCACCGAGCCGCTGCGGTATCCCGAAGAATTCGTGCGGCACAAGATGCTCGACATCGTGGGCGACCTGGCGCTCGTGGGACGACCTGTTCAGGGCCACCTGATCGCCGTGCGGCCCGGTCACACGGCCAACTGCGAACTGGCCCGACGCCTCGTCGCGCAAATGCAAAAACCCCTGCGCCAGGCGCAAACCTTTCTGCCTCCGCCGACGCCCGCGCCCGAAATGCCCACCCCGACGCCGCTCTCGCCCCCACCGGCCCCGGTCGAGGGCGCGTTGGACGTCGAAGGCATCATGCGCTGGCTGCCGCATCGCTACCCGTTTTTGATGGTGGACCGGGTGTTGCGGATTGAGGGCAACCGGATCGTCGCCCTGAAAAACGTCTCGATCGGCGAACCCTACTTTGCAGGCCATTTCCCCGGTCAACCGATCATGCCCGGCGTGCTGCAACTGGAAGCCATCGCGCAGGTCGCCGGGTTGCTCATGCTCATGCGCGCCGAGGAGCGCGGCTTCCAGGTCGCCTACTTCATGTCCGCCGAAAAGGTCAAATGGCGCAAGCCGGTGCGCCCGGGTGACACGCTGCTCATCGAGGTGGAGTTGACCAAAACGCGCGGGCGCATTGGCCGGGCCACCGGCGTGTGCAAAGTGGGAGAGGAGATGGTCAGCGAGGCCGAGGTCACCTTCATGGTTCAATAGGCCGGGCCGGCCCGCTCGCCGGAACGCCGCGCCGCTTGTCGCCCTTCATGATTCACCCCACCGCCATCGTCCATCCCAAAGCGCAGGTTGCCCCCGACTGCGAGATCGGCCCCTACTGCGTCATTGGCGAACACGTCACGCTGGGCGCGGGCTGCCGTTTACATTCGCACGTGGTCATTGACGGGCACACCACCCTCGGCGCGCACAACGAGATTTTCCCCTTCGCCAGCATCGGCCTCAAAACCCAGGACCTCAAATGGCGCGGCGGCCTCACCCGCACCGAGATCGGCGACCACAACACCTTCCGCGAATACGTCACCGTCAACAGCGCCACCGGCGAGGGCGAGGTCACCCGCATCGGCTCGCACAACCACATCCTCGCCTACTGCCACATCGCCCACAACGTCACCCTCGGCAACCACGTCATCATGTCCAACGTCGCCACCCTCGCCGGCCACGTGGTCGTGGAAGATCACGCCGTGATCGGCGGCCTGGCGGCCGTACACCAGTTCTGCCGCATCGGGCAGATGGCCATGATCGGTGGCTGTTCGAAGGTCGTGCAGGACGTGCCCCCGTTCATGATGGCCGACGGCAACCCGGCCGTCACCCGCACCATCAACAAGGTCGGCCTGGAGCGCCGCGGCGTCTCACCCGAAGCACAGGCTGCCCTCAAGCAATGCTTCAAGCTCCTGTTCCGCGACGGGCTGACGATTCCCAACGCTCTGGCCCGCATCGAACAGGAAATCCCGCCCCTGCCGGAGGTCCGGCACCTGGTCGCCTTCATTCGCGCCAGCGAACGCGGCATCAGCCGTTGAGCCGCCGTCGCGCCCCACGCACGGGCGCGGCGCGACCCGGAGCCGCGCCGAATCGCCGCCAACCGCCCTGGCGCGCTTTGCTCTTGCCGCACCCCGGATGCTTTGCCAGAGTCAGAGTGCGCAGCCCGCCGGGTGGGCGCGTTTTTCTTTTCGACTCAAACATCGGAGTGGCGTGTGAAAGTTTTCAGCGGAACAGCCAACGAGCCTTTGGCCCGGGCCATCTGCCGTTACATCGGCATTGAACTGGGCCAGTGCCAGATCAAACCGTTTCCCGACGGCGAGACGTTCGTCAAAATCAACGAAAACGTCCGGGGCGCGGACGTGTTTGTGGTGCAACCGACCTGCCCGCCGACCAACCACAATCTGATGGAGTTGTTCATCATGATGGACGCATTGCGCCGGGCCAGCGCCGACCGCATCACCGCCGTGCTGCCCTACTACGGCTACGCCCGCCAGGACCGCAAAGACCAGCCCCGCGTGCCCATCACCGCCAAACTCGTCGCCAACCTGCTGGTCGCCGCCGGCGCCAACCGCATCCTCACCATGGACCTGCACGCCCAGCAGATCATGGGCTTCTTCGACATCCCGGTGGACCACCTCTACGCCGCCCCGGTCATGTATGAATACCTGCGCACCAAGGACCTCAAAGACCTGGTTGTCGTCAGCCCGGACGTGGGCGGCTTGAAAATGGCCTACG
Source organism: Verrucomicrobiia bacterium (assembly GCA_026414705.1). GTDB lineage: Bacteria > Verrucomicrobiota > Verrucomicrobiia > Limisphaerales > JAOAIM01 > JAOAIM01. The sequence goes on from JAOAIM010000035.1 coordinate 17,840, forward strand.
CCTATTCCCAAACCCTCGACGCCTCCCTGGCCATCGTGGCCAAACGCCGGCGCAGCGCCACCGACGTCGAGTCCATGGCCGTCATCGGCGAGGTGCGCGGCAAAAACGCCCTGATCGTGGACGACCTCACCGAGACCGCCGGCACGCTCGTGCAGGCGGCCAAACTCCTCAAACAAAAGGGCGCCAAGCAAATCCTCGCCTGCGTCTCCCACGCCATCCTCAACGAGGTCGGCATCGAGCGCCTCCGCAATTCCCCGATTGACGAACTCATCACAACTGATACAGTCCTGCGCCCTGCCATCCGGGGCGTGAACATCACCACGCTCTCGGTCGCAGGACTGTTGGGCGAGGCCATCAAGCGCATCCACGGGAATTTGTCGGTGAATTCTCTGTTTGAGTTCAAGGGTGCGCGCACCAGTTGACGGCCGCCCGCGCTGAATGAATTGAACGATGAAATCGGTGCCGTTGAAAGCCGCGCCGCGCGCCCTGACCGGACGTGGCGGCGTCAAGAAACTGCGCGCCCAGGGCCGCGTGCCTGCCGTCATCTACGGCCGCAACGTCCCGGCCGAAAACCTCGAGCTGGACGCCCGCGAACTGCGCAACCTGCTCCTCCACTCGGCGTCGGAAAACATCCTGGTGGACCTCGAAATCCAAAACCACCAGCGCGCCAAACGCCTCGCCATCGTCCAGGAGGTCCAACATCACCCCCTCACCGGCGACGTCCTGCACGTGGATTTCCACGAAGTCTCCGAAAACGAAAAGGTCACCATGATGGTGCCCGTCGAAACCGTCGGCGAGGCCATCGGCGTCAAAACCGGCGGCGGCGTCCTCGAACACGTCCTGTTCAAAATCAAAGTCCGCGCCCTGCCCAAGGACCTGCCCGAACAAATCCTGGTGGACGTCTCCCACCTCCAGGCGGGCCAGAGCATCCATCTGGGCGACATCCAACCGCCCCCCGGCGTCGAAATCCTCGGCGACAAGAGCATCTCGGTCATCTCCATCGCCACACCGCGCGTCGAAGAAGCCCCGGCCGCCGCCGAGGCCGTCGCCCCGGGCGAAGTCGAAATGATCAAGGAAAAGAAGGAAGCCGCCGCCGAGGCCGGCGCGCCGGAGAAACCCGAAAAAGCCGAGAAAGCCGAAAAGGCCGCCGCCGCGCCCACCGCGGAGAAAAAATCCGCGCCCGCCGCCGAAAAGAAAAAACAGGCATGAGAGCCGCGGGCGCTGCAACCGCACGCCACGTCGCCCGGAGCCGGCACCGCCAGCCCGCGTCCGGCCCGGTGACGCAGCGTTGGAAAGCCAACGCCGTTGTGCATGGACGAACTGTTTCTCATCGTCGGCCTGGGCAACCCCGGCCCCGAATACGCCGGCACGCGGCACAACGCCGGCTTTGCCCTCCTCCAGACCCTCGCCGAGCGTTGGGGCGCGAGCTGGCACGAAGCCCGGCGCTTCCGGGCGCGCGTGGCACGGGTGCGCCGCCCCGGCCGTTGCCTGCTGCTCTGCCAACCGCAGACCTTCATGAACGCCAGCGGCGAAGCCGTCGGCCCGCTCGTCCGCTTCTACCGCCTGCCGCTGGAGCGCCTGTTGGTTGTGCTGGACGATGCCGACCTGCCCCTGGGCGAAATCCGCCTGCGCCCGCGCGGCAGCAGCGGCGGCCATCACGGCCTGGAATCCATCCAAACCGCCCTGGGCACGAGCGACTTTGCCCGACTGCGCATCGGCATCGGACGCGCCCCGGGCGCGCGCGAAATCACCAACTACGTCCTGAGCCGCTTCAGCCCCGAGGAGGCAGCGCTGGTGAAAAAAGTGCTCGCCCGCGCCGCCGAACAGGTGGAATGCTGGCTCACCGACGGCATCCACAAAGCCATGAGCCGTTACAACGGGCCGGTCGAACCTGAACCGGATCGCCGCCCCGGCCACCAACAACAAACGCTTTGAAACCACCAAGCATCCAGACGCCATGAAACGTTACGAAGGCTTGTTCATCCTGTGCACCCGCAGCGGAGACGACAAAGTCCCTGAAACGCTCGAGAAAATTTCCAGGGAAATCACCGCCGCAGGCGGACGCGTGGAAACCATTCAAAAAATGGAGCGCAAACCCTTCGCCCGCGTCGCCAACAAAAAACACAGCGCCGGCTTCTACGCCAACGTCATCTTCTCCATCGCGCCCTCGGCCCTTGCCACCCTGCGCAACCGCTTCGCCCTGGACGAAAACATCTTCCGCGTCATGTTCACCGTCTCGCCCGAACCCAAGCCTGCCAAATAACTCTCAACCCCGGAGGCCTTATGGCCAGCTTCAACAAAGTCATCCTCATGGGCAACCTCACCCGCGACCCCGAACTGCGCTACACCCCCAAGGGCACGCCGGTCGCCCGCCTCGGCATCGCCCTCAACCGCGTTTGGACCACCGAAACCGGCGAACGAAAAGAAGAAGTGACGTTCGTGGACGTGGACGTGTTCGGGCGCACCGCGGAAAACGTCGCCCAATACATGCGCAAGGGCCGCCCCATCCTCATCGAAGGCCGCCTGCGCCTGGACCAGTGGGATGACAAGCAAACCGGCCAAAAACGCAGCAAACTCAGCGTCGTGGCCGAAGCCGTGCAATTCCTCGGCGCTCCGCCCAACAACGAGGGCGCCGCACCCGCCGGCCCCGCCGCCAAAGCCGCCGCAGCCGCCGCCCCCGCCGCCGTGGTCGAACCGCCCGAACCCGACCTCCCGCCGCAGGAAAACGATGACGTTCCGTTTTGACCGAATTTCTGGCAGGATTGCCGCCTCGACCGAATCGAGCGATTAAACGACCGAACACAGCGATGAAAACCGATGTCATTCTCACCGCCAACATCGTCGGCCTCGGCGCCGAGTCCGACCAGGTCCGCGTCGCCGCCGGCTACGCGCGCAACTACCTCTTCCCGCGCGGCCTGGCCATCCCGCTGACCCAGGCCAACAAGCGCCGGCTCGAAGCCCTCCGCAAGCGCCGCGCCGAGCGCGAGGCGCAGGAGTTCAACACGATGACCGAGCTGGCCAAAACCCTCTCCAAGCTCATCTGCATCATCAAGGTCAAGACCGGCGAGGACGGCAAAATGTTCGGCGCCGTCACCGCGGGCATGATCGCCGAGGAACTTAAACACCAGTTCGACCTCTCCCTTGACAAACGCAAAATCCACCTCGAGCACCCCATCAAGGCGCTCGGCGATTACGAGGTCCAACTCGACCTCCACGCCGAGGTCAAGGGCACCCTCAAGGTCCGCGTCGAAAGCACCACGCCCATCACCGCCCCCGCCGCAACCGCAGCTCCAGCCGAGCCGAAGAAAGAAGAACCTGCCGCCGCGCCCGCCGACAAAAAAGCGCGCCGCGCCGCAAAAGCCGCCGGCGAAAAAGCTCCGGCTCAAGCCGACCGGCCCGCCGAGGCCAAAAAAGAAAAATCCGCCAAACCCGGCCGCGCGCCGAAATCGTCAAAGGCCGAAAAGCCCGCTGCCGATCAACCCCGGCAGTAGAAGCACGCTTCAGAATTTGCGCGACCGCCGCCGACACCCGTCCGGCGGCGTTTTTGTTTTTCCGAACGGTCGGCTCTCGAAGAGCCCTACGTCCGCCCGTCCGCACGGATGCAAGCCGGCGCGCCGCGTTCGCTCAGGAGCCGCTCACGTCCACGCAGACCACGTTGCCCTGCGCATTGCGGCAGAAAATTTTCCCGTTCGCCAGCACCGGCGTCGTCCAGCATTTGCCGCCCAACACCTGCGCGCGCGCCAGCGGTTTGAACCCCTCTGGCGATGCCGCCGCCACGATCAGCTCGCCCTTCTCGGTCAGCACAATGAGTTTTCCATCGGCCGCAATCACGCCACCCATGCCGGTTTTCTGACTCCACCGCGCGCTGCCGTCGGCCCAACGAACGCACTTCAACCCCGTGTCGGGCCGATTCACGTCCCCGTCAATCCCGTAAAGATGCCCGTCCACCAGCACGGAGGGATTGAACTGGTTTCGCATCTGGGTGTTTTCCCAGAGCACGCGCGGCGTCTCGCCCCGAATGTCCAGCAACGCCCCGCCGTGATTGTAACCGGAGGAAATGAACAGTCGCCCCTCGCTCGGAATCGGGTCGGCGGCATTCACGTCCCACTCCGTCTTCCACGGATGCCGCCAGAGCACCTGCCCGTCGCGCACCCGCACCAGGGCAAACTCCTGCTTCAGAGCCAGCGCCATCACGCGCTCCCCGTTCAAGTCGAACGGCACCGGCGTCGAATACCCGGCGGCGTCCGTCCCGGAAAACCACCGCAGCTTGCCGGTCTCCTTTTCAAACGCCGCCCCGCTGCTGCCCGCGTTCAACAGGCACAACTCCCCGTCCACCACCACCGAACCGGCAAAACCCCACGTCGGTTTCTCCGCCTTGAGCGTTTCCATCACGTTGTTCGACCACACCAGCCGACCGGTCGTCGCCTCCAGGCACAACAACACCCCGCGCTTGCTCAACGTGTAAACCCGATCCCCCGCCACCGTCGGTGTCGCGCTCGGCCCGCCGTCGTAATAATTCGCGTCCAGCTTCGCCGGATACGAAAACTTCCACCGCACCGCGCCGGTCTTCTCGTCCAGACACCACACCGTGTCGGCGTTGTTGGCGTGGCCGAGCGTGAACACGCGCCCGTCCCGCACCGCCAGCGAGGAAAAGCCCACGCCCACCGACGCCTTCCAAAGCACCTTCGGCCCCGCAGCCGGCCAGTTGAGCGACCAGCCCGTTTCCCGCGAAATGCCGTTCCGCTCCGGCCCGCGCCACCACGGCCAGTCCGCGCCCCGGACGTTCCCCGCTCCCAGCACGCTGCTCAGCAGGACCGCGCCTGTCACCCACGCCACATTCGCTTGCATGGCGCTCCATTAAACCGACGGCTGCATCCTGTCAACGACCCGCGCCCCGCAACCAGCCCCACGCTCCCGTAGTGCGCCACAACCATTTTCCCGTTTGAACCCACAGCCAACCTGATTAAATTCCCGGCGTGAACCCCGTGGATGTCGCGGCTGTCGCGCTGTTGGTGTTGTTTGCCCTCGTTGTGGCAACCGGCCTGGTCCTGTGCGGCCTAGTCATTCACTGGCGACGCGCCCGCCTCGAAAACTCCGCGCCGCTCCCGCTCTTGCAGCACGGTCTGCCCCAGCCGCTGCCCCTGCCGCTTTGTACCGCTCGACCGCGCCGCCTTCACAACTCCGTGCCGCGCCCGTCGCTCCGGACTCTGGTGCACCCGCGCCGCGCCCTCGCAACTCGTGACCGCCCTTCCGGCCTTCCACCAGTCCGTCCTGTCCGGCACGTGCGGTCTCCTCGACACGGCCACCGCCTTCGCTGGCGTTGGGATGACGCCGCCGGCGATTGAGAAAACCCCGCTGCGATCTAGAGCGACGGCAGCGGATACTCGATGTAATCACGCAAGGCCGGCCGCTGATCGCTCACGGCGCGAATCCGCTTCTCCACCTCCGCCCAGGTCTGGCGCCCGCCGCGCTGGCGCATGAGGCTCAACATCTGAACCGCCACGGCGTCTTCGGCGCTCAGCACCGCCGCCCACTGCGCGTCGAGTGATTCGCCGGCGCGCGCCAGCGTCGCCAGCGCCTGCGCGTGCGGACTGCTGTAGTGACCGTCCCCGTCGCCATCCAGAAACACCGGGTTGGTCACCGCTTGCGTGTATTTCTCCTGAATCCGCCAGGCCGGATGGTTCACGCCGTCGCCCACCACCACGCAGACCAGGTAGGCGTCATTTTTCGGGCGCGGCAGGCGAAACTCCACCCGCGCGTCGGTCGGCTGTTTGGGCGCGCGCGTCAGCACCGGCTTGCGGGCAACCTCACGCCCGTTCAAAAACACCATCGCCATGCGCGGCGTGACCCACGAGGGCGCCGCCACGCGCAGCCTCACCCGCACCGTCTCGTCCCGCAGCGCGTTGGTCTGGCCCATCTTCCAGAAATCGTCCACCCACACGTCGGCAAAAATGCCCAGGCTCACGATGATTTCGCCCCGCCGGAACCGCGCGCAGGCATCCTCCACGTCAATCCGCGCCGGGTCATCCGTGCGGCTGGGCACATAACTGCGCGCCTCCCCCGGCGGATCGCCCACCGTGTGTGTGTCGGAGGAGCCGACCCCGGTGACGCGGTAACCGCGATTCAACAGCGCGAACCAGTCGCGCACGATGTAAAGCGGGTCGGGCTCCAACACCGAGGCATTCGCCAGTTCCACCGCGTCGAACGGATACGTCGGCTGGTCGCGAAACTCGCCCGAAAGCCGGTTCAGGCCATACTCGGTGAACGGACACCGCGCCAGCGACGGCCAGCGCGGGTGGTTCAGCACCACAACCTTCGCCCCCTTGGCGCGCATCTCATCGGCCAGCTTGACCCAGGTGTCGAGCCGGTGATCGGGCGGGCGGTCTTTCGGATCGAGCGGAAAAGCGTTCATGTGACCGATCTGCGTCGTGACCTCGTTGCCGGTCACCGGCGTGAAATACTCCGTCACCTGCATCTTTTCCTGCACCGGACGGTAATCGGTGTTGTGGTTGTGATCGGTGGCCACGGCCAGTTCCACCCCCTCGCCGGCCAGCGTCAGCATCCGTTCCTCCATTGAGGCATCGCCGTGCCCGCTGTAGGTGAGCGTGTGCACGTGCGTGTCCGCAGCCACAAAACCGGTCGTGTCCACCTCGCGCGCGATTTTCAGCGACACGTGCAACGGCGCGCCTGGCCGCACCACAATGCGCCGCTCGGCCCGACTCCATTCCATCCCGCGCGTGGCATACACATTGTAGGTGCCCGGCGGCAATTCCACCGTGGTCGGCGTGCCGCGCATGTAAAACAGCCCCCGCCGCATCGCAACCGCTTCCGAACGATTGCTCCGTCGGAAGTTCAACAACACGCCGTTGGTGTCGGTGATCGTGATGCGCGCCGGCACAAACCGTCCGCTGGCCGCGTCCGTCACGCTGAACTCCACCGGCACAAACGGCCTGCCGTTGTTCGGCCGACCCGCTGGCGCGCCAACCGCGCTCATCGTCCCCAACGCAATCAGCAGCCCGGCCATCGCGCTC
>JAOAIM010000361.1 GCA_026414705.1 Verrucomicrobiia bacterium
CGCGTCCGAAAGCTCACCACCTGGATCATCACGCTCAGCGCCTCGATCACGTACACGCCCCCGATGAACAGCAGCAGCAGCTCCTGCTTGATCAGCACCGCCACGACCCCCAGGCTGCCGCCCAGAGCGAGCGGGCCGACATCTCCCAGAAAGAACGACGCCGGATGCGCGTTATACCACAGGAACCCCAGCACCGCGCCGGTGAGCGAAGCGCAGAAAATCGTGAGCTCGCTCGCGCCGGGCAGCCGCGCGATCTCCAGATACCGCGCGAACTGCGCGTGGCCGCTGACGTAGCACAGCACCGTCATCGCGCCCCCCGCGATGATCATCAGCCCCGCGGCCAGCCCGTCCAGCCCGTCGGTCAGATTCACCGCGTTCGACGCGCCCACCACCACGAACAGCAGCAGCAGAAAGAAGGGAAGGAAGGCCAGCGGATACGTCCACGGATTGCCGAGCAGCGAGTCGATCAGCAGCTCCGGCCGCAGATTCTTGAAGAACGGCACGTTCATCGCCGTGCTGTACAGCCCCCGGCGCTGCAGCGCCAGCAGCCAGCCGCCGACAGCAAGCATCACCGCCACC
>JAOAIM010000362.1 GCA_026414705.1 Verrucomicrobiia bacterium
GCCACGCCAAGACCTCTGCAGAAGAGGACGGTCCTGTCCGGGAAATGGGCCAGGTCCTCGTCGGCCAGATGCAGCCGGCGCAGCCGGCGTTCATATACATCAAGTTTCCGCGTGAAGTCAGCAGCGCGCTCCGGCTGCCGGTCGCAGATGAAATCCACCGCGTGCGCGATGGCCTGCGTCAACATCAGTTCGCCGACCTGCGGCGGGACAGGCTCGTGGATGACCCGGTTGCCGGCCCACAGCCGGTCGAGGTAAAGGCGTTTGACGGCTTCCACCAAGCGAGCGCGTTCCAGCTTGGGCAGGTGGAGGATCAGCGCTTCGATGCGGTGCTCGATCTCCGTGGTCAGCCGCTGAATACATTCCCGCTTTTGCTCAGGATAGCCGGCCAGGTGCGACGCGACGCGAATCGGCTCGCCGAAGTTGACCAGCACGTCGCTGCGGTAGCGCTCTTTGGCGCTGAAGGTCAGGCCCACCGGCACAATCTGCAAGCCGAGCCGGCCGCCATGCCGGTGTTCCAACTCCAGGGCCATCCGGGCCGCCCCGGTCTTGACCGTCTTGAGTTGCAGGTCGT
>JAOAIM010000363.1 GCA_026414705.1 Verrucomicrobiia bacterium
GGCCTGAGTCATCAGCAGTTATTTCCCACTGATTGAAGTCAGCGGGAAGGTGCCCATACCGAGCCGCCTCATCGGCCACCGTCCAACCGGAATAGTCAGCCAGATCCCACTGATCGAAATCAGCGGGAAGATGCCCATATACGGCTGCCGCGTGAGCGACTGTTCGGCCATAATTATCAGCTATTTCCCACTGATCGAAGTCAGTGGGCAGATGCCCATACTTGGCCGCCTCGTGGGCCACCGTCCAGCCGAAATCATCAGCTATTTCCCACTGATCGAAATCAGCGGGCAGATGCCCATACTTGGCCGCCTCGTGGGCCACCGTCCGGTAGGAGAAACGATTAAGCAATTCCCACTGATCGAAATCAGCGGGCAAATGCCCTTGAAACGCTGCTTCATGCGCAACTGTCCAGCCGTCTTTTGTGGCTAATCCCCACTGGTTGAAGTCAGCGGGGAGTTTGCCGTAGACTGCAGCCTCATGTGCGATAGTCCATCCGGACTCATCGCAGAGGCTCCAGTCGCTGAATCCGTCCGGCAGTTCCCCTTCTGCTGCCATCCTGAAC
>JAOAIM010000364.1 GCA_026414705.1 Verrucomicrobiia bacterium
GATCTGCGCTGTTCGGGTTCCTGGCCTCTCTGGGGGCAGCCTGGGGCCAGAGGGGATTCCGGGGCGGTTTCCGCGGCTGGCCGGGCGGAGCCTCCGCGGAAAGCCTGCCGTTGGCCAACTCCGAGAAAGAAAAGGCCATTCTTGCGGTGATTGAAGAGGCGTGGAAGACCGGCGCCACCTACGCCAATGTGCCCACGGCGGACGGACGCATGCTCCGCCTGCTGGCGGAAACCTCCGGGGCGAAGCAGGTCGTCGAGATCGGCACCTCCACCGGGATCTCCGGCATGTGGTTCTGCCTTGCGCTCCACAAGACCGGCGGGCGGCTGACGACCTTCGAATATGACCGCGGGCGCGCTGCCACCGCGCGCGAGCACTTCCGCAAAGCAGGGGTCGCCCCGCTGGTCACGATCGTCGAAGGCGATGCCCACCAGACCATCTCGCGCCTGAAGGATCCGTTCGACATCCTGTTCCTCGACGCGGACAAGGAAGGCTATGTCGACTATCTGAACCGGCTGCTTCCGCTGGTCCGGCCCGGCGGCCTGATCCTGGCCCACAACATCGAC
>JAOAIM010000365.1 GCA_026414705.1 Verrucomicrobiia bacterium
GGGCGTGGAGCGTGGAGCGTGGAGCGTCAGAGCGTAGCGCAGGCTTCCAGCCTGCTGGTTCGCCGACTTCCAGTCGGCGGGACAAAAGTTTTACGGCGATGGTCCTGGAGTTGTTGGCGGGGCAGGGAAGGGCCCAGCATTTGGAACACGTAGAAAAGTCTCGATCGCCGGCACCAAAAACGCCTCCGCACCGCCGTAATCCGGTTCACGACTGAGCGCTTTGAGCGTGCGGAGGTAATGCAAAGCTAACGCCCGCACGAGCGGGGCGAACGCCTCCGGCAACTGACCGAAGGCCGGCGTCAATACTTCGATGCCCTCTCGAAAGCACGCCAACGCCGCATCAAGGTTTCCATTGGCCTCCTGCACCTGACCCATCATCCCCAAGGACATCGCCAAATCCGGGTTGAAGGCGTCGGGATTGGCCCGCGCCAGCGCCCGATACAACTCCACCGCCTCCTGCGCCGGCCCCAGCGCCTCAGACCGCCGGCCCAAGTCGCTCAACAAAATCGCCAGGTTGTTCAGCGACATCGCGAAGTCCGGGTTGAAGGCGTCGGGATTGGCC
>JAOAIM010000366.1 GCA_026414705.1 Verrucomicrobiia bacterium
CAGCCACTCCGCACGTGCGGTGGACGGACCCCCGACACGCAGAGCGGCATCCACGTTTTTGATGGCTCGATACGTTGCCTGCCACAGCGCATGGAACTGCTCGCGTGTGCCCGCCCAAAACGCGGTCAGATTCGGCTCGTTCCACACCTCGAAATACCATTGGCGCACCTCCGCCGCACCGAATTGTTCAATGGCATGGCGCACCGCCGTTTCCACCAACTGGCTCCAAGCGGCGAGGTCGCGTGGCGGTGTCACATTGCTGCGTGTGGAAAACACCGTTTGCGTGCCCGAGGCCAGTGCGGTCGGTACGAACGTGGTGGTGAACATTGGCTTCAGCCCAAGCTCAAGCAACGACTCGATGACGTAATCCACAATCTGCCAGTTCAAGCGCGGCGTGCGCTTTTTGTCGCGCCATGTGGTTGGATCAAGCGCCAGCACGCGCATCTCGTCGTCGAACATGCCCACCGCACGCACATGCCGTGCGCCGATTTCCTCATGCGCAACACGCAACTGCTCCTGCATGTCGCGCCGTACCAGCCAGCGGAACTGGTCCACGTTG
>JAOAIM010000367.1 GCA_026414705.1 Verrucomicrobiia bacterium
ACGTAGTCTCGGGCAACGACTCGGGCATCGCGGGCGAGTGGGAGCACGGCATCTACCTCTGGAACTCCGACAACAACCTGATCCAGGGCAACTATCTCGGCACCAACGCCGCGGGCACCGCCGCGATCCGCAACTTCGCCGACGGCATCGGCATGGACGGCGACGCGGGCGGCGGCTACTCCAACGGCAACATCATCCGGAACAACCTCATCTCCGGGAACAAGGAATACGGCATCTGGGCGGGTGCCGGCTCGGGTGGCCAGATCATCCAGGGGAACCTGATCGGCACCAACTTCGACGGGACCACGTTCATCCGCAACGGCATCGGGGCGGTCTCGTCGCCAGCCCCCGGTGCGGGTATCCGGCTCGACTCCTCGGGCAACACCGTCGGCGGCACGGCCGCCGGTGAGGGCAACGTCATCTCCGGCAACGCCGGCGTCGGCATCGCGCTCCCGGACGCGAGCTCCGACAACAACCTCGTCCAGGGGAACCTCATCGGCACGACCGCCGACGGGTCGAGCGCCCTCGCGAACCTCGGGGGCGGCATCC
>JAOAIM010000368.1 GCA_026414705.1 Verrucomicrobiia bacterium
AGCCAACCGGGTGGACGGATGAGACGGGTGATGAATCCAGACCCAAAGGCCGAGCGCGTGTCGCGGCGGATTATTGAAATGCTGGCGCTGCTGGCGATGGCGTATGCCGCGGCGGCGGTGGTGGTCCGGGTGACGGCGCCGTGGAGTGGGTGGGTGAGCGCCATCAAACCGGCGTTCGGCATGGCGCTGCACAACGGGTTGTTGATCTTCATCCTGGGCCTGGCGCTGTTCGGATTGTTCTGCTGCGCGGAACGGCGTTCGGCGCAGATTTTCGTGGGCGCAGCGTCGGTTGTGGGGGCGATCCTGGGGCTGGTGGCGCTACTCCGCCCGTGGGTGGAGTTGCCGGTGGAGTTTGAACAATGGGCCGCGCTACTGACATCGCCGGCGGGCGAGACGCGCGTGGGGCGCATGTCGCCGCACACCGGGGCGATTGTCGTGTGCCTGGCTTTGGGGCTGGGTCTGCTGTTGAGGGCGCCCGCGACGGCGCAGTGGCGGCGCTACGCGGCGTTTGGGCTGGGGGCAGTGGCGCTGGGCGGTTGCGCG
>JAOAIM010000369.1 GCA_026414705.1 Verrucomicrobiia bacterium
GGGTTGCGGCAGCCCCGAAAAAAGTTCGTCCCTGCGCCCTGAAAGGGCGCAAGGCCCGGGCCCCAAAGCGGGAGCACGCTCCCGCACTCCAAACGCTGCCGTGCCCTAGGAAGCGCCACAGACCATACGTGGCGCGTTTGGAGTGCGCCGGCTTGCCGGCGCTTTGTTTCGGTGGGGAGCACCGCCCGCTGGGCGGTCGGGTTCGGCGGCTCGCCGAACCCAGGTAGCGCAGGCTTCCAGCCTGCCGTATCGCCGACTTCCAGTCGGCAGGCTATTCCCCAGCCCAGGGCGGCCGGCGATTTGTCCCCGCGGAGCGGGATGCGCCATAGCAAACTGGCGGTTGCGGCACGACGTTCTCCCTTTCCAATATTCAGCTTCGGCACCGCTCCGCGCAACGGGAAGCGTTTGGAGTGCAGCGGCTTGCCGCCGCTTTCTGTCCGGCGGGCAGAGGACTGCCCGCCCTACCTTCTTGCGCGGCTCGCAGAGGACTGCGAGCCCCCACCGGTGGCGGTAGGGCGCGCACTCCGCTGCGCGCCGCTGGAC
>JAOAIM010000370.1 GCA_026414705.1 Verrucomicrobiia bacterium
CGCTACGCCATCCACGCGCTGGAGGCGATCTGGCCCGTGCTCGGGCCGGGATTCCTGGGCGTGCGCGTCGAGAGCCGACCCGGATCGGACGTGGCCTACGTAACGCACCAGAGCGGCGTGCAGGTGCACCTAGGCGTGTTTCACGATGCGGTGGGCAGCTACGGCGCGCTGCACGTCTTCGGCACGAAAGGCCACCTGGCCGTCACGTGCTGGGACACTTACACTTCGTTTCGCAATCAACTGGTGGACTTCATCGAGATGCTGCGCACCGGCGAACGCCCCTATCCGCTGAGCGAAACGGTCGAGCTGATGGCGGTGCTCATCGCCGGTCTGCGAAGTCGGGAACGCGGCGGAACGTTCGTGGAAATGAAGGAGATTTTTGCCGAGCTTGACCCGCCGTTCTGCCGGCAATGAGGGTTGCGGGGGCCGCGGGCCCAATGGCACGCAGCCGCTGCGGCGGCTCACGGCGGGTCGCCGCTCTTGAGCCAGTTGGCCTTCAGGATCGTGTAATCCGACGTGTTCACCAGCCCGTCCCCCGTAAT
>JAOAIM010000036.1 GCA_026414705.1 Verrucomicrobiia bacterium
TCCGGGCTGTTGGTGAGCGCAAATTGCACGGCGCGCTCCAGCGTCCATGCGTCGGCGGCGCGCAATGAGAGCGTCGCGCCGCAAGCCAGGGTGAGCAGGGCGGTCCGGGCCTTCATTTGGGCGAGCCGGCGGGTTGATCGGTCGTGCCGCAGCAGGAGCCGCCCACGCCGAGTTTGCGCAGGATGATCTCCAGCGGGCAAAAGCGCGTGAAGGAGCTTTGGAGCAGGTTGAATCCAACGAAGGCGGTGACCCACAGCCCGTAGGGGCTGTGGACGTGTGCGCGCACAAAGCTGATGAGGATGACCGATCCGGCGAATCGGCGAATGATCATTTCCATGGGTTTTGCAGGGTTTGGGGTTGCCTGCTCATCGGACGCTGGTGGCGATGAGCGCGCCCATCAGCGCGCCGTAGAGCGAACTGATCCACGGGTTGCTTGTCAACGGACAAGCGCCCGTCGAGCAGCCGACGAGTTTATACCAGGCGAACCCGAGTCCGCCTCCGACCGCGATGCCGATGAGCAGTTTGAGCAGCATACGTGTTCGCCCATTCTGAGCCGCGAGCGGGCAAAAGGTTACAAGCCGGGATGAGCAAGGCAACGACGCAGGGACACGCGAGGGGCGGCATTGGTGAGCGTTGCCAGGCACAGTTCGCCTGAAGAACGCCGCTGGACCACCGATCAAACCCGGACCGACACAGATGGAGGCGCTTGGCATGGAACGGCGGCCCACCCCGAGGGTAAACGCGGCTCAGGCGGAGCGATCCGTGCTTAATCCCTGTTCCGTCCGTGGCCCGACAATGCCACCGTGCGGCGACTGCCGTTTTGAGGTTCTTACCGGCTGAGTCTGATTTCATCGGCACGGCGCTTGAGCGGGGTGAAGCGTGGCAAGCCGGACTGCAGGCCGTTTCAACGGCCTGGGGTCCACTGCGAAAAACCGTTGAAACGGTTTCAAGCGGTTGGTCGGCGTTTTTCACCGGACCAAAGCCCGGTGTTCACGAGAGGTCGGGGTTAGCGGCGGGGCGTGCGCTCGGCCATCCAGAGGTAGTCCACGCTGTTGGGCGCGTTGAATTCGGGCATTTTGGTGAAGGTGATGGTTCGGCGTGTCCGGCTGTCGCGCCATTTCTTGATTTCGGAATGACCGTCGGCGAAGGCGACGCCGGCGGCGCCGTTGTGGTAGCTGGCGGGCAGGTCGGTCCAGCGGCAGTTGGGGCCGGTGTAGCCGACGTTGAGGAAAAAAGCCGCGTCATTGATGCTGTCGGGGTGCTCGTCCACCAGCAACCACGACAGTGCCGGACCGGGGTTGATGAGTTCGGATTCTCTGCGGGCGAAGAAAAACGGCGGAGACCAGTTTTGGAAGTTGAGCTTGTCGCCAGAAGGTGAGCCGCCGATGGCGGCGTTCATCGAGATGCTGCGCACGCGCGGGCCGGGGTTGTAGGGGGACTTGTAGCGGTCGGCGGGACACTTGTAGATGCCGGCCTGGTGGCGGGAATAGGGGGCGAGCTTGGCGAAGCGTTCGTCCACCAGATACAGGACGTTGGTGTTGTCGGGATTGCCCGTCCAGTCGAGCCAACCGGCGACCCAACTGTAAGGATGGCTGGCGTTGTAAGCGGCCGGGCCGCTGTCGTTGTTCGGCAGAACGCCGTTGTGATCGTCGGTGTATAATCGCCACGCCAGGCCCAGTTGCCTGGAATTGTTCATGCACGCCATGCCGTGGGCTTTGTGTCGGGCCGTGGCCAGAGCCGGCAGGATCATTGCCGCCAGAATCGCGATGATGGCGATGACGACGAGCAGCTCGATGAGGGTGAAAGCGCGAGCGGTTCGGGTGCAGACCGGTTGATCACGGTGTTTGGTTCTGCGTGAAACGATCATGTTTCCGTTTCGGGGTCGGCGCGAGCGATGCCGGCGCCGAGGGCATGGATCGGCCGATGAGTGATACCAATTCATGGTGCTGACCCTCGCCTGGCGACCGAGGCGCGCATGTGCGCGCCGGGGTTGCGCGGCGAGCGAATCTCCAGCGTCGAAACTGGGGAAAGCCGTGCGGCGGGACAACTTACGGGAGTGCGTAGCAAAATCGCCTGGTGGGGCAGGACGGACAGGCCTCTGGTGTGTTCAGGGGCTGGGCGGGTCGCGGCTTACGGTTCGCTGGCGACGATGCCTTTTCGCACGGCGACCGACACGGCGGCGGCGGCGCAGTTGACGTGCAACTTTCGGTAGATGCAGCGGATGACGTAGTCGAGCGTGTGAGGGTTCAGCCCGACGCTGTCCACGATTTGTTTGCGGGCCAGGCCACGGGCCATGCACTGGAGGACGGCTTTTTCGCGGTCGGTGAGCTGGCGGTCATCGGCCGGCACCGGCGTGGCGACCGGCGGGGGATTGGCAAACATTTCCAGGACGCGGCGTGCGACGCGGGGAGTCATGACCGAGCCGCCGGCGTGGACCTGGCGGACGGCCTCGGCGATTTCCTGGGGAGTGGTTCGTTTGAGCAGGTAGCCACACGCGCCGGCCTTGAGCGCTTCGAAGATCAGTTCGCTTTCCGAATACATGGTCAGCACCAGGCACTGCACTTTGGGACACAGGGCGCGCAGTTTGCGGATCAACTCGGCGCCACTCATGCCGGGCAGGCGCAGGTCCACCAGCAACACGTCGGGCGGGTTGCGCGGGACTTCGCTCAGAGCCTGTTCGGCGGTGTGATAAACCGCCTGACAGCGCAGGCCGGGCGAGCCGGCGATCCAGGTTTGCAACTCGCCCGCGAGGGCCTTGTGGTCTTCGACCAAACTGACGTTGATCACGGGTGAGGTCATAGCGGATTGGGGCTTGAGGCGATTTCGGCCGGGGAGGGCAGGGGGACTGCGAACCGAACGCACGTGCCGCGTCCGCCGGGGCCCGGCCCGAAATGGCACGTGCCGTTCACCTCCGCGAGCCGTTGGCGCATGTTGTCCAGGCCGCTGTGCGTGGCGCCGGCGACGTCGGGGTTCAACCCGCGCCCGTCGTCGCAAATGGTGACCTCGAGCTGGTGGGCTTGTTGTCGGAGGCCGACCTCGGCGGTGGTGGCGCCGGAGTGGCGAACGACGTTTTGGAGCGCTTCCTTGACGGCCATGATGAGGGCGTGGCGCAAGCGCAGGCCGAGCGGGAGCGCGGGCGATTCGACCCGCAGGTCCAGGCGACATTCGATGCCCGCCGCCCGCAGGTAGGTCGGCGCGTAATCCGAGAGATAATCGGCCAGGTCGCCCAGCGAATCGTGTTTCGGGCTGACGGCCCAAACGATGGCGTCGAGGGCGCCGACCGAATCGCGCGCGCTTTCGGCCAGTTCGGCCAGTTGCGCGGCGTGCTCGGGGCCGCCGTTGCCGTCGTTCTGGCGCAAACGATCCGCGAGCAATGCCAGGTAGGTGAGGCGCGCACCCATTTCGTCGTGCATGTCGCGGGCGATGCGCAGCCGTTCCCGTTGCAGGTCGAGGTGCCGCTCGGCGGCGGCAAGTCGCCGTCGCATCACCGCTGCTTTCAGGCGCCACCAGACTGCCGCACCGGCAAACAACACGCCCAGCGCTCCGCCGCCGAGCATGCGCCAGTCGCGCCACCAGGGTTGGAGGATCCGCAGGGAGATCGGCTGCCCGGACTGATCCCACACGCCATCTGAATGCCGGGCCTGACATTCCAACTGAAAAATTCCGCGCGGCGGAGGCGGCGACAACACCACGCGGCCGTCCGGGCCGGTTTCCTGCCAGGCGTCCTGCCAGCCCACAATCCGCCACCGATACACCATCCCGTCGGCCAGCCGCGCGAACTCGCCACATTCGATGCGGAATTCGAGCCGTCGGGCCGAGCTGGAGAGCGAAAGTTCGCGGCTGCCCGGGCGCGTTTCGTCATCCACCACCCAGATGGCCACGCGCGGGAACAGGGCCGGATACACCTCCAGTTCGGCCACCTGCGGTTGGTCGGCCTGGCGACTTTCGTTGTGAAGTCGGATGCGTCGCGCGGCGAATGTCCCGCGTCCGTCGCGCGACCGGATGACGTCCATGCGGTTGCGCTGCGGGCTGGCCGGGTCACGGGCGAAGACCCCCTCCCATTGCGTCTGGCCGGCGTACCCGCCCGATTCGGTGAGCAACTCGATGCGATACGAGGCCAGGCCGGTGTTTGGGCCTTCGCTCTGGCGGCCGCGCACCGTGATGTGGTCGAGCACGATCATTCGGCCCAGGTCCAGTTCAAAGAAAGCCGCCGATCCGCCGCCGGCCGGGTCCGGGTGCGTGTAAGTGTCGTAAAAACCGTCCGTCAAATGGCGCGAGGGCAGGCCGTTGGCCACCGCGCGCGAACAATAGACCTGCCGGCCCAGGGCCAGGTTGCTGCTGCGATGAGGGACGGCTTCGACGCGCAGTTCGGTTAGCAGAAACGAGCCGTCGGGCGCGGTGCCCAGGGCCGGTGGGCGTTGCCCGGCGTGATCCGCTCCGCTCGGAAACAGGCGCAACCGGAAACCGGTGATTCCGTCGAAGGGCGCGCGCGCGCGGAAGGTGATTTCAGTTGGTGTTTGGCCGGGCAGGGCTCGCACCACCGCGCCGAAGGCTTTGGCGCCGCCCTCGGTGTCGGTGGTCACGTCTTCGGGAATCAGCGGCATCCAGCGCCCGTGGGCCGTGGGCTGATCGTCGCTGGTCACGTCCACCTCAAATTCGCTGAACGCCGCGTTGCTGGCCGCGCCGCGAAACAGGAATTGAAAACGCAGCAGCACCACGTCGAGCGGCGCCGCGGTGGCGAAGACGGCGAACTGTTGCTCAAACCGCCCTTCGGCGACGCTCCAGCCCGTGCCAACCTCTGTAACACCGTCCACCGCCGCCGTGAGCGGGAAGCCCGGCTGATAGGGCGCGGTTGTTTCCACCGGGCGCAGTGCCACCGGGATGCCCAGGGCGCCGGTTGCCCAAAACAGCATCAGGGCGGAGGCAATCGAGCGTGCCCATCGGGCCGCGACGCTGGCTTTACGAGCCGGTTGCATCACGCCAAATCCTTTGCGGCTCTGACCCAAACCCGCCGCTCGCCATTCAAGTCGGACGCTCCGCGCCGATCAAGGCCGCGCTGCGGTCAGGGCGGTTTTGTGCGGCGCCGGGGCCGGGGCATCACGCACCCGCGCCGTTGCTTCGCCAGATTGCCGGCTGGCCGTTCCGTGGAGGCGCTGCGCCCCAAGGTCCAGGCGGGCGATGATTTCCGCGCATTCATCCGATCGGCGAAGGCACGTCGCTGCCCGACCCGCTGCGCGCGGGCTTGCCGCGTGTTCGGATCCTGAGTGCCGCAGGCCGGCGGTTCAATCTACGCAATCCCGTAAACATGCCGGCTGGTTCGGACGCGCGCGAGGCGCTCACGGGCCGAAGGCGTTCCGGTGCTCCTTCATGATGCACTTGTTCATGACCACCTGCAGGCCCGCGGCCCGGGCGCGGTCGGCGGCGGCGTTGTGAGCGATGCCCTCCTGCATCCAGACCGCCTTGGCCCGGATGGCAATCGCGTCCTCGATAATCTCCGGCACCGCGTCGGGCTTGCGAAAAATGTCCACGATATCCACCGGCCCGGGCACGTCGCGCAAGCTCGCAAACGCGCGTTCGCCGTGGACCGCGGTCACGTTGGGGTTGACGGGGATGATACGGTAGCCGTGTTGTTTGAGATAATGCGCCACGCGGTAGCTGTCGCGCTCCGGTTTGTCTGAAAGCCCGACGATGGCCACCGTCCGCGCCGAGGCCAAGAGTTGCCGGATTTCCTCCGGGGTTGCGTTTTGGAGCGGGAATTCGCAGGCGGTGTTCATCGCGGCATAGGTGTCACTCGCTTCGGATGTCATGGCCGTCGGTGGATGGCATGGCAGATGTCTGGCCGGGGCAAGTTGAAATTTTCAATGCCTGATTTGCAACCCTCGCGTCTCCGTGCGCCTGGAAACGCAGGCGCGTTCGCAAGCTCGCACATGTGCGCGCGCGCGTGCGCGGAGCGTTTGCGTGGGCCCGCGCCGATGGCCACGTGCGGCCCGGGTGGCCGGCTCCGCCGCCGTGTGACGTTACGCCGGGACCGCCGCGCCGGCCGGGGCGGGGGCCAGTTCGTCGAGTCGCGCCCGCAACGTGCGCGGATGCGGCAGTCCCACAAAGGTGTCCAGAATCAGCCCGCCGCGGAAGAGCATGACCGTCGGCACGCCGCTGATTTCGTAGCGCATCGCCAGCCGGGGCGACGCGTCCACGTTGACCTTCACGAATTTGACGCGCCCGGCGTAATGGGCGGCCAGTTGATCCAGCAACGGCGCGAGCATTTTGCAGGGGCCGCACCAGGGCGCGTAAAAGTCCACCAGCACCAGGCCGCTGGCCCGGAGCACCTCGCTTTCAAAGTTTGCGTCGTTGACTTCGATGACGTTGTTCATCGCGGTTTGCATGGTTCTCTGCCTGCATTGAGCCGCGAGGGTGAAAAAGGTTACATGCGCGTGAGCCGGGGCAGGAGTCCGGCCCGTGGTTGGCATCGGTTCAATTTTCCCTGGTCGCCGACGGCCGGGGCAGTGCGTTGGTGAAGTCCACGCGCCAGGCACCGCGCAAATCGCCGATGCCAAATCCGGTCGCCTGATCGTTTGGATAGAGTTTGCGGAGGGTGGCCTGAAGGTCGGGGGAAATCTCGGTGCCAGGTTGGCCGTGACACATCAAGCACAACGCATTGGGAATCACGATGGGCACGTAAACCGAAACGGTCTGGTTGGCGTTGGTCACCAGCGCCGGTGCGGGGGTGCGTTTGGCCGCAACGTCAGCCTGAAATTGCCGCAGCAGAGCCAGCTCCGTTGCTGAGGCCTGATTGTCGGGATTGCGAGGTTTATGGGTGATGCGCTTGAGGCCGACGCCGTGTTTTTGGGCGACGGCACGCGTGAGGGGCATGGCTTTCTCCGCGCAATAGGGCAGCGCGGCGTTCAAGCCCGACCGTGTGATGGCCGCCAGCAAATTGGAGCTTAATTCCGAAAAGCCCTCGCGCGCGATGGCTGCGGCGCGTTGAGGCAGCACCGCTTCCGGAGAATCCGACTTCGATTCGGGCGGTGACGCCGCGGGTTGGGCGACGGCGGTGCGGGCGGCCAAAATCACGAAACAAAGCGCCATCGTCGCACGCGCAAGCCCGGCGGGTGCAACGGCTGCGGGGCCGTCGGAGCGAAGGCCAACCTGCTCCGAAACGCCAGTGAAGGCAACACCCTGCAACCCCGGTCGCTGCCAAACCCATCGCGGCAACCGAATCGGTTTCATGCTCGTTCCACTGATTGTGTTGCCGATTTCGTAAGGCCCTTCGGAGAGGTTGTCCACTCCGACTTTGGCCGGCGACAACGTTTGAAATCCACCCGTGACCAGGGATGACGGAAGTCGGTCTTGCTGGGGGCCGTGTTTCGCTCCCGTTATGACGGCAACCGCTCAAAATCGGCGCGAGCTGGGCGGATGGATTGGGGTTGGTTCGCCTCGTCTGACGCGAGCTGGTAGCGCGGGCGCATCGAGCATGGTGCGGGCGGTTGGGCCGGTGGCGGGTCGGGGCGGGCAAACCGGTCATTGCGTCGCGGCCGGGTGCTCTTTGAAAAAGCGCACAATCAGGGGCACGGCGTGGGATGGGAATTCGTGTCCACCCGGATGGATGTATGTGACCACGGGCGTGCCGTTGGGCGAATCGTAAATCGTGCAGTGCTCGGCCCAGGGTCGGCCTTCGGGTTTGCAGTGGTTGATGCGGCGCAGAGCGTTCATGGTGGCCTGTTGCCAGGTGAACTTGACCAGCGGATCGCGTTCGCCGGCCAGGTGCATCACCGGCTTGGGCTTGGGAGTGGAGGCAACAAACCGCGCGCCGGCGGCGGCTGAAGGGGCCACGGCCGCCAGGAGGTCGCCGCGCTCGACCCAGAGCAGGTAGGTGAACCCGCCACCGTTGGAATGGCCGGTGGCGAAGATGCGGCAGTTGTCCACGCGCGCGTCGCGCCGCAAGCGCGCCAGGAGCGCGTCGAACAATTTCAGGTCGCGGTCGCCGTGGTCGCCGGCGCGGTGCTGCCAACCGGGTCGGCGGCCCTCCGGGTCGGTCAAGCGGCCGGGCGTGTTCAGGCCTTGCGGGTAAACCACGATGGCTTCCGGCCAGTGCTCGTGCAGCGCGAACTTTCGGGCGGCGCTGCGCGAGTTACCCCCATGACCGTGGAAAACAAACACGACCGGCGCCGGGTTTGTCCGCGCCGCGTCCGGCACGCGCACGAGGGCTTCACGGTTCACGCCGTCCACGGTCAGTTCCCAACGTTCCAGCCCCGCGACCGAACGCGCGGTGTTTGGAGCCGGCGCGCCCCGAAGCGTCGGCCCAAGACACAGCGTGAGGGCGAGCACGGTGATTTCGCACATCCGCCGACCGCCCGGACGCAACAGCCGGCGAGCCTGGAGCGTTGAGCCGTCCCGGTCGCGTGGTTTCACGCGGCAGGACGTGCGGGGCTGGAGCGATCGGTGAGAGCACCGGGCCAGGGCTGAAAGACTGCGTCTCATACCACTTTCCATGACGCTGGTCAGAGGGCGTTTGTTACCGCCGTGGAAACGAAGCGCGGTTGGCGGCAGGAACGTCACCCCACGGCGCGGCTGAATCAGGGTTCCAAACACAGCCCGCATCCAGCCAGCGCCGATTCGTGTGGAAGCACACGCGGTTCAAAAGTGGTAATTGACGGTGAGCGCGCCGAATTCCGAATAGTCGCGTTGCCCGACGAATTCGCGTCCCCAGAACACGTAGGCGAACGCGGCGGTGAGCCGGTGCACGGAGACGGCGATGCCGACCTCCGCCGCCGGCACGAACCATTCTTTGTCCACGCGGCGGCTTTCGCGCCAGGTGTTGCCGTCGAGGGTGATGTTTCGGGCCACGAGATTGACGCTTGCGCCGCCATACACATACACGCTCCAGGGTGGTGCGCCCGCCGGGGCCGGACGCGGCGGGGGCAGATGCACCATGCCGCGCATGAGCGTCATGCCGAAATCGTCCGGCACGTTGTAGCCGATGCGGGCCTGCAAGCCCACGTCGCCCTGCGTGAGCACGTTGCCGAGCATCACGTTGCCCACCGGCAGGGCTTCGACGCTGAATTTCGTCGGCGCGCCGAGCAACCGGAACTTGCGCCGATGCTCGAAGACCAGATTGAGAATTGGCTCGTTGCGCAGTTGGTAATCCCAGCCCTGCGGCAGACTTGAGCCGATCCAGCGGTGCACCTGTTTCTGGGTTTCCTCGGCCAGCGACCAGGGCCCGACGACGCCGGTGAGAAATTTCAGGCCGTAGTATTGGTTGTCGCGTTCGACGTGCAGCGCCAGGCCCGCGTAAAGAATCCCCGCGTAAGGCCGGTCATCCGGATCAGGCACGGGCAGCCGTGTGTTGGAGGGCGTGACCATGATCTGGCCCACGTCGTAACCCACGGTGCGGCGGCCCTCGCCCCAGGGCAGTCGGTTGGCCACTGGATCGAGCCAGTTCGGCCCCGTGTGCGAGAGCGACAATGAGACGCCGTCGGTGTAAAACCGGTCGCTGCCGCCGAAAGTGTCGTTTTCCCAGCGCACCGAGAACATCCAGAGTCGCCGTGCCTCAGTTTGTAGTTCCGGACTGTGATCGGAGGCGATGCCCGGTGCGGGCCGCGCGAGGGTTGCGGCACTGAGAATCGAGAGGAAAAAAGCCCGGAGCGGAAGGGCGAATCCCGATTGTCCGAGGTCGAACAACGGTTTGCGGTTCATAAGAGTTGGCTGCGTGGGAAAGGATAGGGTTCAAGCCCGGGTTGTCCAGCGGTGCTCAAGTGGACTGGCGTTGCGCGGTTTTGCTGTTGCCAAGGCTCCAGAATCCTGACTCGATGGGTCCGCATGGTCCCGGTGCGGAAAAGTGCGCAAAGCGGGCGCGACGCGCGCCGACCCGATTCCATCCTGCAGCGCGGAGCCGATGAGGGCCGGCGTTTGCGCCAGGCGTTCAGTGCGGCCTGTGGGCCGGCGGTATGCGAAAGCCACCGCGCGAGCTGTTGCGAAAGGCGTTGACACCAGCGGATGACTCATGGCCTTGCTGAGTCCCGAACTGCTGCGTCGGTTGGAGCAATTTCAATTGCTCGCGTCGCGTCGTGCCCGCAGCGGGCTCAAGGGCGAGCGGCGGAGTCGCGCGCGGGGTCAGTCGGTCGAGTTCGCCGATTACCGGAGCTACGCGCCCGGCGACGATTTCCGGCATCTGGACTGGAATCTGTATGCGCGGTTGGACCGGCTTTTTCTGAAGCTTTTCGAGGAGGAGCGCGAACTGCCGGTGCGGATTTTTTTGGACGCGAGCGAGTCCATGAGCTTTGGCGAGCCGGCGAAGTTTGATTTTGCGCGTCAGCTCGCCGCCGCGATCGGCTACGTGGCGCTGTGCGGATTTGATCGCGTGAGCGTGATCCCGTTTCCGGGCGGGGCGGTGCGCGTGCCTGAGGGGGCGGCCGGCGCGACGCCCGAACATGCCACGTCGAATGTCGAACCGGGTGCGGGCCGAATGCGGCAAATTGCGGCGGAACACGCGCTGCGGAGTGTTCGGGGCAAGCGTTCGGCGCGCGAGTTTTTCGAGAACCTCGAAATGCTCGAACCCGGTGGGGCGGCCAGCCTGAATGAGGCGTTGCGACGTGGGGCGTTGGAGGCGCGAAGGGTCGGCCAGGCTGTGGTGTTGAGTGATTTTCTTGATCCGGCCGGTTACGAAACGGGCCTCAACGCGCTCATCGGGCGCGGGTTCGAGGTCAGTTGCGTGCAGATTTTGTCGCCGGAGGAACTGTCCCCGACGACGTTTGGCGACCTGCGTTTGGTGGATTCGGAAACCGGCGCCGTTCAGGAGGTGACGTTCGGTCGTTTCCGAATGAAGTCGTATCGCCAAACGGTGGAGCGGTTCGTGCAGCGGCTGCGCGAGTATTGCACCGCGCGGGGCATCCGGTTTTTCATGGCCGCCTCCGACGCGAACCTGGAAGCACTCCTGCTCAAGCAACTACGCGAGGCGGAACTGTGGGCGTGAGAGATGGTGCCCCGTCATCCGCAGCGGAGACGCGCCAAGCCGCAGCATCCGGCGCGCGCCCCCTGGTCGGGCGCAGCTTCTCCCAAATGCGATTTGCCCGGATCGAACGCGGTTGCAAAACGGTCGCCCGCCGCGCCGGGGGCTGGCAGCGCGGGCAATGACCGCGCCGCATCGGGTTGATGCTGAAAAAGCATTGTTTGGGCGGACGCAGCGCCAATTAGCATGACGACGCACCACGACGGCGACCGGGTGAGCAAGCCGACGCACCGGTAGGTGGATGGAGCGGGGCTGCATTGGCCCGGCCGGTTGTTGAGGGGTCAGCGGGGTGGGGAGTGGGTCGGCGCGTGGAGAGCGGCGTTTTAATTTCATGAACATTCGTTGGCTGGACCTGGGCATCATCGTGGCCTACATGGCGGCGGTGGCGTGGATCGGGTGGCGGTGCGCGCATCGTCAGACGACCACCGAGAGTTACTTCGTGGCCCGGCGTTCGGTGCCGCACTGGGCGATGGCGTTTTCGTTTTTCGCCACGTTGATCAGCAGCATCACGTTCATCGCGTATCCGGGCTCGTCGTATGCGGGCAACTGGGGCGAATTGGTGCCGGGTTTCATGGTGCTGGGGGTGCTGGCGCTGGTGGGGCTGGTGGTGATTCCGTTTTTCCGGGAGGCGGTTGGGGTCAGCGCGTATGAGTTTTTTGGACGGCGTTTTGGTTACGGGGCGCGGGCCTACACGGCGCTGGGATTTTCGCTGGGCCATTTCTCGAAGATGGGTTTTGTGTTCTACCTGCTGGCGCTGACCATCCACAGCATGACGGGTTGGAACATTTACGTGGTGATCGCGGTGGCGGGGGTGGTGACGATTTTTTACACGCTGCTGGGCGGGTTGGAGGCGGTGATCTGGACGGAGGTGTTGCAGGGGATCGTGATGTTTGTGGGGATTTTCGTCGTGCTGGGGGTGTTGCTGGTGAAGATGCCCGGCGGGGTGGGCGCGGCGTTTGAACTGGCCCGGGAGCAGAACAAATTCAGCCTGGGCAGCTTCGATTTCGATCTGGCTCAGAAGGGGTTCTGGGTGATGTCGCTCTACGGGTTTTTCTGGTATCTGCAAAAATACACCGGCGACCAGACGATCGTGCAGCGCTACCTGGTGGCGCGGTCGGATCGGGAGGCGCTCAAGGGGGTTTCGATGGGCGCGCTGATGTGCCTGCCGACCTGGACGGTGTTCATGCTCATCGGGACACTGGTTTGGGCGTTTTTCCGGCTCTCCGGGGAGGTGTTGCCGCCGCACATTGACAAGCCCGACGAAGTGTTCCCGCATTTTTTGACGACGCACGTGCCGCAGGGCCTGGCCGGATTGTTCATGGCGGCGCTGTTTGCGGCCGGGATGTCCACGCTGGCTTCCGACCTGAACTGTCTCTCCGCGGTGATGGTGGAGGATTATTTTCGGAAGCTGGCGCCGGGCTCGACCGACCGGCAGCGGCTGGTGGTGGGCAAGATTGTCGTGGCGTTGTGCGGGGCGGCCGCGGTGGCGACGGCGGTGCTGATCGCGGCGGTTGGGGAGCGGGCGCTGTCGTTGTATTTCACGGTCTCCTCGATTCTCACGGGCGGGATTGCGGGGTTGTTTTTGCTGGCGTTTCTGAGTCCGCGGGCGAATCGCGGCGGCGCGTGGGTGGGGATCATCGCCTGCATCCTGTTCACGGGTTGGGCGACATTGACCTCGGGCAAGGAACGGCTCTTGGACCTGGGCGGGTTCAATTTTACGTGGCCCGGGATCATGATCGGGGTCATCGGTCACGTCGTGGTGTTGGTGACCGGATACGTCGGGAGCTTCTTTTTCGCGCCGCCACCGGCGGAATGTCGGGGCATGACGCTCTGGGGCTGGTTGCAACGGCGCAAGACTGCGCCCGCCGCCGTGCCCACGCCGGCGCGTCTGCCTGAATCCGGCACTCAATGAACCGGTTGCTTCGACCGGGGCCACGGGGATTGGTGTGCATGAACACGGTCACGCTGCTGCAGCCCCCGCGCATCGGGATCGGGGACGGTTGCGTGCGCCAGTGTGTGGAGGTTTTCGCTGAACGGGGCGTCGCGCGCGTGCTGTTGGTGTCCACCAGCCCGGTGCTGGCGGAGTTGGGGGAACTGCTCGAGGTGATGCAGCACGCGGGGATGCAGGTCGTGCGCGCCCAGCCGGTGGACACCGAGCCAACCATCGGCACGTTTGAGTCCGTGCTCCGCACCGCGCGCGCCGAAAAAGTTGGCGGCGTGCTCGCCATCGGCGGGGGCAGCGCACTGGACGTGGGCAAACTGGTGGCCGCCCTGATGCTCGCCGCTCAGGACGTGCGCGATGTGTTCGGCATCGAATTGTTGCGCGGTCGGGCCGTGTTGTTGGTGTGCGTGCCCACGACCGCCGGCACGGGCAGCGAGGTTTCGCCCAACGCCATCCTTCTGGACGAACAGGAGCGCATCAAGAAGGGCGTCATCAGCCGGCATCTGGTGCCGGACGCGGCGTTTCTGGACGCCGAGTTGACGCGCTCGGTGCCGCCGCACGTGACCGCGGCGACGGGATTCGACGCGTTGACGCACTGCATCGAGGCCTATGCGAATCGCGCGGCGCATCCGGCGCTGGATCATCTGGCGTTGGAGGGCATCCGACTCATCAGCGCGTATCTGGCGCGCGCGGTCCGGGATGGTAACGATTTGGAGGCGCGCGGGCGATTGCTGCTGGGGAGTTTTTACGGTGGGTTGTGTCTGGGGCCGGTGAACACGGCGGCGGTGCACGCGCTGGCGTATCCGTTGGGTGGGCGCTTTGGCGTCGCGCACGGTGTCTCCAATGCGGTGTTGTTGCCGCACGTGTTGCGGTTCAACCTGCCGTCGGCGCCGGAGCGCTACGCGGCGATCGCGCGGGCGTTGGGAGTGTCACCGTCCGCCACGCCTCTGGCCACCGCCGAGCGGGGGCTGGAACGGATCGAGGCGTTGGCGCGCGAGTGTGGCATCCCCCAACGGCTGGCCACGTTGGGCGTGCCGCGTGAGGCGTTGCACGAAATGGCCCGCGCTGCGATGACCGTGACGCGACTGCTCAAGAACAATCCGCGGCCCGTCACCGAGGCCGATGCGGTCGCCATCTACGAAGCCGCTTATTGAATGAACACCACGCGCCGTTATCAGGGGGTCACTGTGCCGCTGGTCACACCGGTGACCGCGCGGGGCGAGTTGGACGAGGAGGCACTCGACCGTTTGCTGGATTTTCAACTGCGGGCCGGCGTGGACGGCGTGTTTGTGCTGGGCACGACCGGCGAAGGGCCGTCACTGGCGCGCCCGCAGCGGGTGCGGATGGTGGAGCAAACGGTGGCGCGGGTGGCCGGCAAGGCCCTGGTGTATGCAGGCATCGGGGACAACTCCCTGGCCGAGGCAGTGGGGCTGGCCGACCAGTTTTTTGCCGCGGGCGCCAACGTCATGGTCGCGTTTCCGCCGGCCTACTACCCGTTGACGCCGGCCGAGATTCGCCACTGGTTTGAGCGACTGCTCGACGCGGTGTCCGGGCCGCTGCTCATTTACAACATTCCGGCGACCACGCACGTCTCGATCCCGTTGGAAATTCTGCCCGCGTTACTGGGGCATCCGAAGCTGGTCGGCATCAAGGACTCCGAACCGGACCCGGTGCGGCTGGAAAAATTGTTGCGGCAGTTTGGCGACGTGGCCGGCTTTTCGATCTTCATCGGGGTCGGTTCGTTCATGGGCCAGGGCCTGGAGTTGGGCGCTTCGGGCATCGTGCCCAGCGCGGGGAATTTGGTGCCGGAGGTCTGCCGCGAGATGTGTCGAAGCGCGGCGCGGCAGGACTGGGCGGCGGTGCGTCGGCTGGCCGAGCAGGCGCACCAGGTGGCGCAGTTGTATCAGCGCAACCGCACGTTGGGGCAGTCGTTGGCGGCCCTGAAAGCGGCGCTGGCCGAGTTGGGCATGTGCCAACCGCACATGCTGCCGCCGTTGCTGGAATGCTCGGCGGAGGAACGGGCGGGCATCCGGGCGGCAATGGAGCGGTTGGGCTTGCTCAGAGCGCGCGCATGAAGCCGGTGCTGGCCATCACGATGGGCGATCCGGCCGGCATCGGGCCGGAACTGTGCCTGCGCGCGCTGGTCGAGCCTTCCGTGCGGGCGGTCTGCGTGCCGGTAGTGTTCGGCGACGCCGCCGTGCTGGAAGAGGTGCGCGAGGAGCTGGCGCGGATTGGCCGGCAGCCAAACTGCGCCGAGCCGTCAGTGCGCGTGCTGGACCGGGCGGAGTGGTCGCGTGCGACTGCGGTGGACGCGCCCGCCGTGGTGGATTGCGCGGCGTTGGCCCACTCGCGGGTGACGCCGGGCCGGGTTTCCGCCGAATGCGGTCGCGCGTCGTTTGAGTATGTGCAACGCGCGGTTGAGGAGGCGTTGGCGGGGCGGGTGGCGGGCATCGTTACGGCGCCGATTCACAAGGAAGCGCTGCGGCTGGCGGGCGTGCCCTATCCGGGGCACACCGAAATGCTCGCGGCGCTCACGGGGGCACGACGCAGTTGCATGATGCTCTGGTCGCCCGAACTGGTGGTGAGCCTTGTGACCACGCACATTGGTTACGCGGAAGTGCCGGGCGCGTTGTCGGTCGCGCGGGTGTTGGAAGTGATCGAACTGACGCACGAGGCGATGCAACGGCTTGCCGCCGGTCCGGTGCGGCTGGGAGTTTGCGGGTTGAACCCGCACGCCGGTGAACACGGGCTGTTTGGTCAGCGGGAGGAGCAACGTTTCATCGAACCGGCGATCCAGCGCGCGCGGGAACTGGGTATGGAGGTGGAAGGGCCGCTTTCACCCGATGCAGCGTTCACGGCGCAGCAGCGGCGTCGTTACAGCGCAATCGTGTGCCTGTATCATGATCAGGGGCACATCCCGTTCAAAATGTTGGCGTTTGAAACAGGTGTGAACGTGACGCTGGGACTGCCGATCGTGCGCACCTCGGTGGACCACGGCACGGCGTTTGACATCGCTTGGAAAGGCGTGGCCAACCCGCAAAGTCTCTTCAGCGCGGTGCGGCTGGCAGCAAGATTGGTTGAGCACCGGGGCGCGCGCGCGGACGCGCTCCCGGCGGCGGCGGCAACGGCCGGCGAGAGCATTCGAGCATGATGGCGGTGATTGCGGACGATTTCACCGGCGCGGCGGAGTTGGGCGCGATCGGCCGGCGACACGGCTTGCGCGCCGAACTGGTGCATTTCAGCGCGTTGAGGGAACTGGCGCGCACCGAGGTGGGGTTGGTTTGCGTGGACACCGACACGCGCAACTGTCGGCCCGCGGTTGCAGCGCAGCGGGTGGCAGCGGTCGCGCGCGTCCTTCGCAAACGCAACGTTACGCACATCTACAAGAAGGTGGATTCGGTGTTGCGCGGCCCGGTGCGGGCGGAGGTCGAGGCGATTCAGCGTGCGCTGGGCTTGAGGCGCGTGGTGTTGGTGCCGGCCAATCCCTCGGCGGGTCGCGTGGTGGTCGGAGGCCGTTACTTGATTCAGGGGACGCCACTGAACGAAACCGATTTTCGGCATGACCCGGCGCATCCGCGTCGGACGGCGTCAGTGGCCGAGTTGCTGGGGCCGCGGGGCCGCGGACTTATCGAAATCCGCTCGCCGGGCGCAAACGCGGGCGAATTGCCGGCGGTTGGAATCATCCTCGGGGAGGCGGCGCGGGTTGCGGACCTGCGCTGGTGGGCGCGTGCCGTGGACGGAAATACCTTGCCCGCAGGCGCGGCGGAGTTTTTTGGGGCATGGCTCCGGGCGCTGGGATTTCGGCAGGGCTTGCGCGCGGGCAACGGGTTGCCGGGGGGTCGTGAGGTATTCGTGTGCGGGAGCGCGAGCGCGGCCACCCGCGAGTTTGTGGAGGTCGCGCGAGAGGCTGGTGTGCCCGTGATGATTTGGAGCGGGGACTCGGAAGGCCGTGGTGCGATGGGGCTGGGTGTGCGCCGACTGCGCGAAGCCGAAACGGCGCTGCGACAGCACGAGCGCATCGTGCTGGCGTTGCCGGGCGTGGCCATTGGGGATCGCCGCTGCGCGCGGCGGTTGATGACGCGCCTGGTGGGGTTGGCAGCGGCGCTGATTCGGCGGGCGGAGGTGACACAAATTTTTGTCGAGGGCGGCGAGACGGCGGCGGCGTTGGCGGCGCGGCTTGGCTGGAAGCGGCTGCAGGTGGTGGCGGAAGTCGGGCCGGGCGCGGTGGCGCTTGCGCCGTTGGGTGACGGGTCGAGGGTATTGGTGGTCAAGCCGGGCAGTTACCGGTGGCCGGCGGGCGTTTTGAGGCAGCGCGGTTGCAAAGCAGTTTGACGATATGGAACTGCGATACGTGCGATACTTTGTGGCGGCGGCGGAGGATTTGAACTTCAGTCGCGCCGCCAAACGGCTTCACGTGGATCAGTCGGCGCTGAGCCGGCGGATTCAGGACCTGGAGTATGAACTGCGGGTGCCGTTGTTCACGCGGACGCGTCACGGTGTGGAACTGACGCCGGCGGGCGTGGCGTTTTTGCAGGAGGCGCGGCGGCTGTTGGGCGACGCCGAGGCGGCGATTGAAACGGCGCGTCGCGCAGCGCGGGGTGAGATCGGTCGGCTCGACATCGGCTACATCACGGCGCTGTCGGACGGGCTGATTCCGCGATTGCTGCGCAAGTTTCGGGAGACGTTTCCCGATGTGATGGCGACGCTGCGGCACATGCGTCCGGCGCAGCAAATTGCAGCGTTGCTGGAGCGGCGGTTGGACCTGGGTTTCGTGGGCCAGCCGAATCCCGAATACGAAACGGAGCTGTGTTATGAGGTGTTCCGGCGCGACCCGATGGAAGTGGTCGTGCCGGCCGGCCATCCGCTGGCGGGCCGCAAGAAGGTGCGTCTGGCGGCGCTGGCGCGCGAAAAGTTCGTGCTGATGTCGCGTCCGGGCAACCCCTACCATTACGACTGGTTGCTGGCGCATTGTCACAAGGCGGGATTTCATCCGAACATCGTGCAGGAGGCGGAGTTTGCGCAAACGGCGATTGAACTGGTGGCGGCCGGTTACGGGGTGGGGCTGTTCCCGGCCACGGCGCAAAGCCGGGCGCGGGATGACGTGGTGTTCGTGGTGGTGCAGGGGTTTCCGCCCTACGAGCATTCGGTGGCCTGGCGGCGCAACGAGGCCTCGGCGCCGCGCGAGGCGTTTCTGAATTTGCTGCGGGAGGAAACGCGCCTGGAAGTCCGTACCCCGCGCGTTTGAGAGCGGGTGCAACGCTCCGCGGGTGACGGGCGGCGTGGGAAGGCGCGGTTGTCCGCGGACGCGCCGCAGGCCGAGGGCGAGCGGGCCGTCGCGGCAACAGCCTGACGACGCGGTTCGGAATGTCAACTGGACGCTCCGATTCGGGTCTGATAGGCTGCGGCCAAGAGGTTTTCTATGGCGATGCTCGAATCCATGCGGTGGTTGCTGCGACTTCAGGTTCTGGAGTTCGGCCAGACGCAGACCAGAGCGGTCGCGGCAGAAGTGGCGGAGTTGCGCAGCAAGATTCCTCCGCAGATTCTCGGACATTACGACCGGCTGCGCGTGCGCGGCAAAAAGGGAATTGTGCCCGTCGTCAATCAGGTTTGCACCGGTTGCCACATGCGTCTGCCGCTGGCGGTGGTCATGACCCTCAAGCGCGGTGACGACATCCAGTTGTGTGACACCTGCGGACGGTATCTTTACCTGCCCGAAGACGCCGGTGAGGTGGAACCGAACCAGACGGCGACCGAACCGGCCAAGACGAAACGCCGCGGGCGCAAACCCCGCGCGAAAACGGTAGCAGCCTGACCGGCCCGCGCCGGTGGGGCCGTGTTGGGAGAGGGGCCGGGGACTGGCGCGCGCGAAGCGGCAATGGCAACGCGGCGGCTCTTGCCGGTTGAATAACACCGCCCCGGCGCGCGTCCCCAAGCCCGGTGTGAAATCGAAATCCGCCTCTCTGATGGAAACGGGCTCTCGTTCGGGTTTTTCCCGAAGGGAGTTTCTCGGTCATGTGGCCATTTCCGGCGCTCTGGCGATGGCGTTGCCCTGGCCCGGCGCGGCATGGGCCGGC
Source organism: Verrucomicrobiia bacterium (assembly GCA_026414705.1). GTDB lineage: Bacteria > Verrucomicrobiota > Verrucomicrobiia > Limisphaerales > JAOAIM01 > JAOAIM01. The sequence continues at coordinate 19,022 of JAOAIM010000036.1, forward strand.
GATGTCGCAGCCGCGTCGGGCGAACCGGTGGAGGTTGAGTTGTCCGGCCCGCCGCGTGGCCCATGGCGACGGTTGTTTCTGGACGCGACGGTGGTGGAGGCGCAACAGGGCGTGTCGCGGGTGTTTCACCCGGCTGCCAAGCATCCGGCCAATCCGGTCGTGCGGCGCGACCGCCCGTGGGAAGCGGTGTCGGCGATCACCGGCCCGTATGTGTATGGGACGGTGTTCCGCGAGGGCGGCAGATTCCGGCTCTGGTATGAAATCCACAACCGCGGTTCGCACACCGGCTACGCGGAATCGGCAGACGGACTGAACTGGAACAAACCGAATCTGGGATTGATCAACGTCAACGGGTCGAAGGAAAACAACCTGGTCATCTCGGTGTTTGACCGCGCGGCCACCGGCGGCGGTTGCCACAACGCCAGCGTGATCCGCTGCCCGGACGCGACCGACGCGCAGAAGCGGTATGCTTTGTTCGGGTTTGATCGGGAGGTGGGCGCGCGCGTGGCGTATTCGCCCGACGGATTGCGCTGGCGGTTCGCGCCGGAGACGGCCTCCAGGCCGCTGTTCAGTTCCTCGGACGTGGTGAACTTTTTCTACGATCCGCTCGGGGCGCGATATGCTGCGACCTGGAAGACGCGCAACCGACGGGGCCGCGCCGTGGGCGTGGCGTGGTCGAAGGACGGACTGAACTGGACCAAACCGTTCGACGGGCCGGTGTTCGTGGCGGATGATCTGGACCCGGACGCGACGCAGATTTACGGGATGCCGGTGTTTCCGTATCAGGGCCTCTACATCGGCCTGCCGTGGATGTATTTGGCGCGCTATTTCAAATACGGGGGTTACACCACGCAGCGGATGTATGAGGCCCAGGAAGATTCGCCCCGGGCAATGGAGGTGCAACTGGCCTGGAGTTGGGACCTGGTCAACTGGACGCGCCCGCCCGAACGACCGCAGTTCATCGGGCGCACGCCCGGTCAGTGGGACGGCGGGATGATCGTCACCGCGCGCGCGCCGGTGCTGGTGGGGAACGAACTGTGGTTTTACTACGGCGGTTGCGACGGTTTTCACGACGACCCGCGGGTGAATGCCGCCATTGGCGTGGCGGTGCTGCGACTCGACGGCTTTTGCTCGATGCGCGCGGGCGCCACCGAGGGCTGGCTGATTTCGCGCCGCGAACCGGCGCGCGAGCCGGTCGTGACAATCAACGCCCGCACCGAACGGGACGGTTACGTGGTGGCGGAATTGCTCGATCGCAAGAACCGTGTGTTACCGGGGTTTTCGCGGAACGAGTGCGTGCCTTTCAACGGCGACGCGGTGCGTCACGAGCTGCGCTGGAAAAACGCGCAGTTTCCGGACGGTCGTGCCCCGGCTGACTACAAAATCCGCTTCTGGCTCAAGAACGCGGAGCTGTTTTCGTATTTGCCGCGGGGGCTGGATCCGAGCCAGCCGGACTTCGCGCCGCAGCATCACATCGGCACTTGAACGGTGGGCGCGCGATTGCAGGCGGGCGCAGCGCGGTGCGGTGTCAGGAGGTCGAGACGGCGGCGAGCCAGCGGAAGGTTTGTTCAGCGGCGGCGCGGGAGGCCGTCGAAAGGACGTTGTGGTCGGCGAGCCAAAACGTTTTGCCACCCCGATAACCCGGACAGTTCCGCTGCAACCATCGTCGCACCCACGGCCAGGGCACGAGCGGGTCAATCAGCCCGGCCAGATAAAACACCGGCAGGGTCGTGCGACGCGCCACGGGGCGGAAGTCGGCCTCTGCCACCAGTTCCAGGCGGGCGCGCATGGCCGCGCGGTCCTGCGCGGTGCGGCGGGCGACGAATTCCTCCAGGTTGGCGAGGGTTTCGGGGGCGTGGCGGTGTCGGAATCGCGCGAAGACGGCGTAGCCGGCCAACAGCGCACGATACGGTTTCATGGGCAACGCTTCGCCCAGCCGCCGGAGCAGTCGCGCGCCGAAGGGCATGGGATGGCGCACGAAGCCGCCCGCCAGAATCAGCCCCAGCGGTTCGAAGAATGACGACTGCGCACGGCGTTCGGGGCGGAGCAGTTCCCACGCGATGAGCGAGCCAAACGATTCGCCAATCAACCAGCCGGTGCGGATGCCGCCGTCCCGAAGGGCCGACTCGATCGCATCGGCGTAATCGGCAACCGACCAGGTGAGGGTGCGCGGATAGGTGAACTCGACGAATCGCGCGCGGCGGGCAACGGCGGCTCGGAAACTCCCCACCAACGTCCAGTCACCGTGAATGCCGGGCAGGTAAATCAGCGTCGGCTCGGCTGCCGTCGCGTAAACCCGCATTTGGAGGGTTTCGGTTTGAGCGTTCATGCGACGCGCCCGCAACGGGTGTTTTGGAGGGCGACGGGAGGGATGGGTGCCGCGCCCGAAGCGACGGTTCAGTCGCCCGGCAGCTTCTCTTTGGCCACGTCGAGCAACAGGTGATACGCGATGGCCTGCACGCCCACGAGCGCAGCGACACCGAGGATTTCGTGGGCGTTGGAACCGCGCGAGACATCGGCGGCGGGCTGGTTGAAGCCCAGCAGAATGTGGCCGTAGGCCGTGGCGCGGGCGACGTGGCGGGCCAGGCGGCTGGCGATGTTGCCGGAGTTGAGATCGGGAAAAATGAGCACGTTGGCGTGGCCGGCGACCTTCGAGCGCGTGAGTTTGCGCGCCGCGATTTCCGGCACCAGCGCCGCATCCGCCTGCAACTCGCCATCGAAATCCGCTTCCACCAGACGCTGCGCCGCCTTTTTCTGCGCGAGCGCCACGGCGGCCTGCACCTTGCCAATGGACGGATGCGTGGCCGGGCCCTTGGTGCTGAAGGAAAGGAACGCCACGCGCGGACGGCTTTGCAGGACGTGTCGCGCAAACTGGGCCGTGTCCACCGCGATGTCGGCCAGTTGTTCGGCGCTCGGATCGGTCACGACGCCGCAGTCGGCCAGAAACAACACACCCTTTTCGCCGATGGCCGTGTCCTCCACCTCCAAAACCATGCAGCCGGAGGCGACGCGGGTCTGGGGTGCGATGCGAAAAATCTGGAATAACGGACGCAGGACGTGGCCGGTGATGGAGGTCGCGCCGGAGACCAGCCCGTCGGCCTGGTGCATGGCGACCATCATCGCGCCGAAGAAGTTCGGCTGCAGCATCGCGGTGCGGGCCTCGGCGGATTTGAGGCCCTTGCTCCGGTGCAATTTCACGAAGCGCTCGGTGAAATTCTCCAGTTCGTCGCTCTCGGCGGGGTTGATGATGCGGATGCCGTCGAGCGAGACACCGAGCTTGTCGGCGACGCGCTTGATTTTGGGCCGCTCGCCCAGCAACACCGGCGCGCCCAGGCGCAAGGCATGAAACTGGCGCGCCGCCTGCACCACGCGCGGCTCGGCGCCCTCCGGGAAGACGATGCGCTTGGGATGGCGCTGCAGTTTTTCGATGACCGCCGCGATGAAACGCATGGCGGCTTAAGTAACCGGCGCGCCGCCAAAGAGCAACCCTTCTCGGAAAACCCCAGTGCCCGCGAAGTTCCCGGAACGCGCAGACGCGGCGGAGCGGCCGCGCGCCATCAGTTGGAGCGGATGAAATCGTCAGCCTCGGCCACCGTGCTGTCGTCAAAGCGGCGGTTCGGCCCGGCGGAACGGATCAACACGCCGTTGTCGGAAAAGTAAATCCGCAGCGGCGTCCCCCACGGGTCCACGATTTCGCCCTTCTCGTTCAACTCGGTTTTGCGCCCGACCAGGATGATGAGGTTCTTGCTGTTTTTGCCCTGAAGCGCGCGGGCAATCTCGGCGTTGCTGCCCAGCGGGTAGGCGCCGACGACCTCTTTGAATTTTTGCAGCGCAATGAACAGGTTTTCGACGTCCTCGTTGAAACGGGCGGTGCGCGCGTTGACCTGCCAGGCGGTCCAAAGACGGTTGGCCCAGAGAATTCCCGCGAAGACCGCCAGCGTGCCCAGGGCGACCAGAATCTTTCTCATACCCCCAAACGGAGCAGATGCGATACCAGCAGCTTGTCTCAAAGCGGGACAGCGCCCGCCGGTTGGACCCGAAGACGCTGGCGGGGCGCAGGTCTTGCGGCCGAGCACGACCGACCGTGGGCACCGAGCAACCAAGAACGGGCTGTGTCAAAGCGGGAGCATCAGAGCGTGGAGCGTGTGAGCGTGATTGGCGCCGCGGGCGTGCACTTTTGTGTTTTCGCGCCAGTGGCGACGCGCTAGGCTGCCCACGCTATGGCTGCCAAACATTCCTACAAGTTCTGCTTCGGCCCGTGGAATCTCAGTGAAGGTCAGGACCCCTACGGCCCGCCCACGCGACCGGCTCAAACCTTCGAGTGGAAACTTGCGCAGCTCAAAAAGCTGGGCTTTGACGCGATGATGTTCCACGACGATGACGCTGTGCCGGATGTGGACAACAAATCGCCCGCCGAAATTCGCAAGGCCACGCGCGAGTTGAAGAAAAAACTCGCCGACGCGGGCGTCGCCGCCGAAATGGTCGCACCGCGCCTGTGGTTTGACCCGCGCACGGTGGACGGCGCTTTCACCAGCAACGACCCGGCCTGTCGGCGCTACGCGATCGAGCGGTCGCTGCGGTGTATTGACATCGCCAAAGAACTGGGCACTGACCTGATCGTGCTCTGGCTGGCGCGTGAGGGCAGTTACCTGCGCGAGTCGAAAAACGCGCGCCGCTGCGTGGACTATCTGGTCGAGGCGCTCGACAAAATGCTCGCCTACGACAAAAAGGTTCGCATCGCCATCGAGCCGAAGCCCAACGAGCCGATGGATCAGGCCTACATCCCGACGATCGGGCACGCGCTGGCGCTGGCGCAACTGACCCGCGACCCGGCTCGGGTCGGCTGCCTCATCGAGACCGCCCATGCCATCCTGGCCGGCCTCGACCCGGCTGACGAAATTGATTTCGCTTGCGCCTTCGGCAAGCTCTGGTCGCTTCATCTCAACGATCAAAACGGGCTGAAGTTCGATCAGGACAAGCCCTTTGGCAGCGCGAACCTCCGCATGGCCTTCAACCAGGTTCGCGCCCTTGAACGCAACGGCTACGGAAAACGCGGTGAATACGTGTGCTTTGACGTGCACCCGTTCCGGCCCACCAAGGTCGAGCACTGGCTCGCGCATCTGGACAACAGCCGCCGCACTTTCCTGCGACTCGTCGAAAAGGCCCGCACCTTCCCGGAGAAAGAAGCTCAAAAACTCATCGCTGACCGCAACTACGCGGCGCTAGACCAACTGGTGCTCGAACATCTGATGGGACGGTAAGGGCGTGTCTGGCGTGCGTGTTCGGCGTCTGGCCGAAAACAGCGTTTCAGCGACAGGTTTGAGCCCCGGAGGCGCGACCACACCGTTAGCCCAAGGCAACGCCCTGGGTTGGCGACGCCCTCAAATCC
>JAOAIM010000371.1 GCA_026414705.1 Verrucomicrobiia bacterium
CTTCAGCACCGCGTCCATCTGGGCGTGGTTGAGCAACTCCACAAGGTCGCGCGCGGGTTCGGCCACTGCCGGGGGCAGGTCGTTGGCAATATGCAGGAACAGTTTGCGCAGGAAGGGGTTGGTCTTCGGGGTGTAGGCGCCGGCCGACTCAAGTGTGAAGTCCTTGCTCGGCGCCTGCTGCCGGGCCTGAATCCAAGCGGCAAACAGCCCGTAGGCCAGCGTCTGCGCAAACATGTCGGCGAACCGTTCCTCCGTAAGATCGGCGATGAGCACGGAGCGGAAGGCCGCGAGCAGGTCGCGGAGTGTGCCGCCGGTTTCGCCTTTCAGTTCGGCCAGCGTGGCGGCGCGCACCTGTTCGGTCTTGCGCGCCATGTGTTCGGCCAGTTCTTTGGCGGAGGCAACCGTTTCAGCCCGCTGTGTGATGAAGCCGGCGAACAGTTGGCGCAGCTCGTCAAGTCCGGCGGCAACCGCGCGAAGTTTTCCGCCGTGGATTTCGGCAATCCGCGCACAAAGCCGCCGCTGGCCGCGCACGAACCAGCGG
>JAOAIM010000372.1 GCA_026414705.1 Verrucomicrobiia bacterium
CGCGGGGCGGTTCAGGTGCGGAAGCCTCGTGCATCATGTCACCTCCCGTTAATCACCCCGCGCGGCGGAAAGTTGCAACGAATTGGGTGGAACGGGGAGTCGGGGATGACCTGCATGGAAGCAGTTTCGGCCTCTTCAGCGGGTTGGACTTGCCCTCTGCGCCGCGTGCGCGTCGCACGACTGGTCAAAATGCGAAATGGCCGGAAGCTCTCCGGCGTGCCAAAAGCGCGATGTCACAGTCAGTTGCCTGGGCTTGATGTGTTTGACCGCCGGTTGCGATGAGCGTTTCGAGCAAAACCTGAAGATTTAAGGCGGGGGGCGCTGGCGCTTGCCGGGTCGCTGTTGATTGCTGCCAAAATACGGGTGTTAATTCAGGGGCGTTCGGCGCCCCACGCTGCGGGCGGGCATGGCGTTCTTTTGCTTCAAGGGGCCGGTTGGGGCAATACGGGCAAGAAGGTTTCAGTAGTTACCTCAATCATTACGATGCGAATGGGGTTGACGGGTTGAGGGTGCGCAGAGCAGACACGCGGCAAGGG
>JAOAIM010000373.1 GCA_026414705.1 Verrucomicrobiia bacterium
ACACGGGACAACCGGGGCCGTGCACAAGCGTGATCTTGTCCGGCAGGAGCTCATCCACGCCGAATTTGATGATGGCGTGCGTTTGTCCGCCGCAGACTTCCATGATGGTCCAGGGCCGCGTCGTGATCCGGGCGATGGCGCGGGCGTAACGCTGAGCCGCTTTAGCATCACGGTACTCGTCAATGTATCTCATATCGCGCCTCCTTCCAGCTCGCGCAGCTCGTCCATCTGCCGCAGATATTCAAAGACCTGCTGGGCTTCTTGCTCGTCCAGTCGGCTGATGGCGAAACCGACGTGCACGATGACGTAATCGCCGACCTGAGCTTCCGGGACGTAAGCGAGGCAGACATCCTTGATGATGCCGCCAAAACTCACTTTGCCCATGCGCGTGAGGGGATCATCGCCACTGATGCTGATGATTTTTCCGGGAACGCCTAAGCACATATCGCCTTGCTCCTTTGCTCGCGGGCTGCCGCCACGACCTGGCCGAGCGCAATGCCGCCGTCGTTTGGGGGGATACGTTGATGCCAGTAG
>JAOAIM010000374.1 GCA_026414705.1 Verrucomicrobiia bacterium
GGGCCAACCTCCTCCACCAGCACGGTGAAATCGGGCAGCCCGCTTAAGCGCACCCCCGGCGTGGGGGGGCTGGCCATCGCCACGGTGGCAGGACTGGAAGCGGCAGCCGGCTGGGCACCGGCGCGCGGCTGCACCGCCGCCCACACCAACGCTGCGCTGGCGGCCAGCGACACGCCGATCAGGGCCCAGCGCCGCGCTGGGCGAGGCGGAATCAGAACCTTGGACATGGTTGGCATCTTCCTCCAACGGGTCAGCCATGGAAACGCCCCTTCAACTGGGGCCGTCCCATGAGGTTGTCAAGGCAGCCGCTCGACCCCCGCCAGCAAACGCTCCAGCGTCGGGGCTGGGGCTTCGCCCACCGCCACCACTGCGGTCTCGCCGATGCGTTGCGCGCGCACCTGCACTGCGCCGGATGCCCGCGACGTCGCCGGAGCCGACTCACCGCCCCCCAGAAACAGCGACACCGAGGCCAGGCCATCGGACAACACGCACTGCAACGGCGGGCGCGGGCGCCCGGGCTCGGCCTCGCGC
>JAOAIM010000375.1 GCA_026414705.1 Verrucomicrobiia bacterium
CGCTGACGCTGCTGCCGTTGAACCCGCTTGCGCCCGACACGCTCCACACCGTGGCGCTGGCAACCAACCTGACCGATGCGACCGGCCGGCCGCTCACGGGCCCGGCGCTTTTCACGTTCCGCACCGAACCCGAAACCCTGGATCGCACCGCCGCGCAGGTGGTCAGTTACGAGCCGACCAACGGCCTGGCGCGCATGACCGGCTCGGCCGGCATCGCGGAGCCGCAGTCGCCGGTCATCCTCGTCAACGAAACGCGCGGCACCACCGCCACGGTGTTGTCGGGCGTGGACGGCAGCTTCGACAACTTCATCGCCGCCGACGTGGACGACGTGTTGAGCGCGCAGGTGGTGAACCGCAACGGCACGCGCACCAAGGTGCCCGTGAGCCGCCAGCTTTTCCGCGACGGGCGGGTGGGGCTGTTCCCGCAGGGCGGCGTCATCGAGGTAGAATCGCCCGCCGGGCCGGTGCGGGTAACCATCGAGCCGGGCGCGATCAAGGAGAAAAACGTGTTCAAGGTCGAGCC
>JAOAIM010000376.1 GCA_026414705.1 Verrucomicrobiia bacterium
GCGCTTGCGTTCGTGGGCTCGCCGGTGATCGTGTTCGCCTGCTGCGCCTCAACGGTAGGCGAGGGCGATTCGCCGAGAGCTTCAGCGCTCTTAGCGTCAGCGAGTGCATGCTTGACGACGATCTCGAGCTCGCGCCCGGCGCTGGTAACGATGCGCCAGTGGCGCTCATCGCGTCGGCGCTTCACCTTCCGAAGCGCTGGCTTCCACTCTTCGAGGTCGCTGGGCCTGAAGAGCGCCGCAGTGACAGTGAAGGACGTTTCCGCCCAGTTCCAGGCCCCGTCGCGGATCCTGAGCCAGCGGGTATTTGGGCCATCCACGAGCGCAAGGTCAGTCACTGTGCCGGTCGAAATGCCGTTGCCTTGCGTGAACGTCCCTGAGGCGATGAGCGTGCCGCCCCCGCCGCTTGCGGTGCGGAGCTCCCAGCCCATTTCGTTGGCGTTCGTGCTGTAGGTATCTGGCGCGTTGAAGGTAACGCTGTACTGCTTCATGGGGCCTACCGGGTTAGGCGTGTAGGAGACGAT
>JAOAIM010000377.1 GCA_026414705.1 Verrucomicrobiia bacterium
GCCCCACCGCGCGCAAGCGATGTTCATTGAGGCGAATACCCACCAGCACCCGTCCAAAGGGTGAACCGAGCATCCGCCGCAAGAACAAAAAGACCCCCACCAGCATCAACAAGGTTAGGTAATAGCGCACCAGCGGATCGTCCAGGTCCAGCAACGCCCGCTCCCCCCACCCGCGCATGTGGGGACGCCAGGCGACGTACAGCCCATCCGATCCCCCCAGGGCCTTGTGATCGAAAAAGAGGAAATACAGCATCTGGCCGAAGGCCATCGTGGCCATGATGAAGTAGATGCCGCGGGTGCGCACGACAAAAAAGCCGATCCCCGCCGCCACCACGGCGCAGATGCCCACCGCCAGCGGCAGGCTCCACCACAGGGCAACCGGCTCGTGGGCTGGGGTCAGCAGCGCCAGCACATAGCCGGCCAGCCCGAAAAACGCGGCGTGACCCAGCGACACCAGACCCGTGACCCCTTGCAGCAGATCCAGGCTCATGGCCAAGATGGCCAGGATCATCATCTGGG
>JAOAIM010000378.1:0-240 GCA_026414705.1 Verrucomicrobiia bacterium
TTCGCTTACGGGACTTTTACCCTCTATGGTCTCGGTGTTCCATCCGCTCATTCTGCTAGATCTCAAGAATCTTTATACTGGTCCTCAACCCCGAAATATATTGCTATACTTCGGTTTGGGCTTCTCCGCTTTCGCTCGCCACTACTTACGGAATCACTGTTGTTTTCTACTCCTGCGGGTACTTAGATGTTTCAGTTCCCCGCGTCTCCCTCCTGCACACTATGTATTCATGTACAGGTA
>JAOAIM010000378.1:250-519 GCA_026414705.1 Verrucomicrobiia bacterium
GCTTTTCGCAGCTTGTCGCGTCCTTCATCGGCTTCTGGTGCCTAGGCATTCACCCTATGCTCTTAATAGCTTGACCTTTCGATCGATACGATCGCTTTTTTATGTTAATAAATTAACATGGTTCTCATAAATTAAAGTGATGTCTTTTACCATCTTAATGATTTGATCCTAAGAGTCACTTATATATCGCAAAACTTTCGTATTGCTTTTATACTTGTTACCCTTTTGTCTTCTCATCTGCATCGATATTTAAATCGATACTTCTTACA
>JAOAIM010000379.1 GCA_026414705.1 Verrucomicrobiia bacterium
GTAATGTGCCCATCATGTTGGGCGACAATCCCATGAACCTGTGCTAGCCCCAAGCCGCTCCCTTTGCCTGGTTCTTTTGTCGTAAAGAAAGGCTCAAAAATATGCGGTAACACATCCGGTGCAATGCCCGTGCCGGTGTCGCTCACCGTGAGGCGAATCCATTCCCCGATACCGATTTCCGGAAAATCGGGTACGTGCGGCGTTTCCCCGGCCTTCACGAGCAAACGTTCCAGCTTTAACGTTAGTTTCCCGCCTTCCGGCATGGCATCGCGGGCATTGACGGCTAAGTTCATCAACATCTGTTGTAAGGACGTTGGATCGGCATTGATGCGGTATTCACCATCGCGGTAATCCAATTGCACGCGAATCGTTTCCGGCAAGGTGCGTTCCAGCAATTTAGCCTGTTCTTTGAGAAAAGGCAACACGTCAAAGGGGCGCCGTTCCAGCAGACTGCGCCGACTGAAATCGAGAATCTGTTGAATGAGGCGCGTGGCGTGAGCCGCCTGATGGGCAATGG
>JAOAIM010000380.1 GCA_026414705.1 Verrucomicrobiia bacterium
CTTGTGTGTGTGAGCGGAGCCGGGGGGCGTTCAGCGATAGGCTTCACGACGGTGACGCACGCGATTGACGCGCACTTCCCGGACATCGTCCGCTATCTCGTAAACCACTCGATAATCGCCCACGCGGATGCGCCAGTCGTTGCTGCTCCCGGCCAGCTTGCGGCAGCCGGGCGGACGCGGGTTGACCGCCAATCCCTGAAGGGCCGCAATCACGCGCTGGTGAACCTGGGAAGAAAGTCGGCGAAGGTCGCGTTCCACCGAGCGTTCAAGAAGGACGCGATACATGCTCACTTCCGTTTACGCTCGGCAAGGTATTCTTCCAGCGGACGGTAGCGCAGGGGCCTTTTACGGGCGCGCTTGAGCCACGCCATATCCTCGGCGTCCTCCAATCGCTCGAGCATTTCCTCGTAATCCTCAATTGGGATGATGACCGAAACCGGCTTGCCTTTGCGAGTGACGATTTCCGGTTCGCGGAGTGTCGCTTTCATGGTTGGAATCTAGCGGGACGCCGACGGC
>JAOAIM010000037.1:0-13731 GCA_026414705.1 Verrucomicrobiia bacterium
CGCTCAAGCGGTTTGGTTTGGCCTGCGCCGTGGTGTCGGGCGTGCCCGGCGGCATCGAAAACGGGCTCAACCGGATCGAGAACCACGACCGCATCGTGGCCTGGATGGAGGAAACGATCCCGTTGGCGGCGCGGTTCGGCGCGCCCAATGTGATTTGTTTTTCCGGCAACCGGCGCGGACTCGATGACGAAAAAGGTCTGGAACATTGCGCCATCGGGCTGAAACGCATCATGCCCGTTGCCGAGAAGCACAAGGTCACCGTCATCATGGAACTGCTCAACAGCAAGCGCACGCACAAGGATTACCAGTGCGACCACACCGCCTGGGGCGTGGCGTTGTGCAAACGCGTCGGCTCGGAGCGCTTCAAACTGCTCTACGACATCTTCCACATGCAGATCATGGAGGGCGACGTGTGCGACACGATTCGTGAAAACGCCGCCTACATTGCTCATTACCACACCGGCGGCGTGCCCGGACGCGCCGAAATTGACGAGACCCAGGAACTCAACTACCCGCGCATCATGCAGGAGATCGTTCGCACCGGATTCAAGGGCTTCGTTGCGCAGGAATTCATTCCCAAAAACCCCGATCCCATCGCGTCGCTGCGTCGCGCCGTCGCGCTGTGCGACGTTTAGGCGCGCGGCATCGCTGGCGCGAAAATCTCCGTGCGCCACACGTCGGCTCTGTTTTAATTCCGGCGGTCTCATGAAAAGCCGCGCAACGCCGCTGGACCTGAAGCGAATCAAGGTTCGGCCGCTGGCCGAACGGCGCTCGCTCAGCACGTTGGAAGAAATCCTGGTCGCGCCCGATCAACCGCCGCCGCCCTGCCCGCCGGAAATCGCCGCCGCGATTCGCGAGTGCGCCCGCCGCATTGCGGCCGCGCGCGCCCGCGATGCCGCCGTTATCCTGATGTATGGGGCGCACCTGGTCAAAAACGGCCTCTTGGCGGTCGTGAACCGGCTCGTGGACCGCGGCGCGCTCACGCACCTGGCCACCAACGGCGCCGGCGTCATTCACGACTGGGAACTGGCGTTTCTGGGACGCACGGCCGAGAGCGTGCGGGAGAATGTGGCGACCGGCACCTTCGGCGCCTGGGAGGAGACCGGACGCAACATTCATCTGGCCGTGCTGGCCGGCGCCACCCGCAGCGAGGGCTTCGGCCAGAGCGTCGGCCGCTTTGTTGAGGAAGACGGCGTGACGCTGCCGGGCCGGGAGGCGCTCGAGGAAGCGTTGCGCCAACAACCGTCGCATCCGCTCGCGCCCGCGCGCGCCGAGTTGCTCCGCGCGATGGTCGCGCACAAGCTCCGCGCCGGACGCCACAACGTGAAGCATCCCTGGAAGGCTCACTGCATCGCCGCGCACGCCTTTCGGCGCGGCGTGCCCTTCACGGTGCATCCGGGCATCGGCTACGACATTATCACCTGTCATCCGATGTTTCGCGGCGGCGCCCTGGGCCGGGCGGCCGACATTGATTTCCGGCTCTTTTGCGGTTCGGTGGACCGGCTCGATGGCGGCGTGGTGCTCTCGGTCGGTTCGGCCATCATGGCGCCGCAGGTCTTTGAGAAAAGCCTCAGTTGCGTCAACAACCTGCGGCTGCAGGCCAACCGCCCCATCGTGCGAGAGCACGCGATGTTCGTCGTGGACATCCAGGACAACGGCGGTTGGGACTGGTCGCGGGGCGAGCCGCCCAAGGACAGCCCGGCCTACTACCTGCGCTTTTGCAAAAGCTTCGCGCGCATGGGCGGCACGATGCACTACGTGCAATGCGACAACGTCGTTTTCCTGCACAATCTCCTGCACGCGCTCAATCAACCATGACGCCGCAACGCTTCGACGCGCTCACCGGCCGCTACCCAACGCTGCGCATCGCCCTGCTCGGTGATTTCTGCCTCGACCGCTACTGGGAAATTGATCCGGCGCGAAAGGAGCTTTCCATTGAGACCGGCCTGCCCGTGTATAACGTCGTGCGCCTGCGCAGCCAGCCGGGCGGCGCCGGCACCATCCTCAACAACCTCGCCGCCCTGGGTGTGGGACGTCTTTTGCCGATCGGATTTTGCGGCGACGACGGCGAGGGCTTTGAGTTGCAACGCGCCCTGCGACAACTCTCGGGCGTCGCGGTGGATCATTTCTTCGTCACGCCGCACCGCCACACCTTCACCTACAACAAACCGTTGGTGATCCGACCGCGTCGCCCGCCACAGGAACTCAACCGTTTGGACGTGAAAAACTGGACGCCCACACCGCCGGAGGTCGAAGAACGGCTGGTGAACGCGCTCGAGGCGGTGGCCGGCCAGGTGGACGCCTTGATCGTGCTCGAACAGTGTGACACTCCCGACACGGGGGTCGTCACGCGACGCGTGCTCAAAACCCTCGCCCGACTGTCCAGGGCGAACCGCCCGCCGCTGATTCTGGCCGACAGCCGTCGCAGCCTGCGCGACTTTCCTCCTGTGGGACTGAAAATGAATCGCGCCGAACTGCGGGTGCTCACGGGCATGAAACCGCCGCTGAATCTGGCCCGTGTACGCCGGGCCGCACAAACCCTGGCGAAACGCAACCGCCGCCCGGTCTTCGTCACGCTCTCCGAGCACGGCATGCTCGGCGCGTTGCCCGATGGACAAACCGAGCATCTGCCCGCATTGCCCGTGCGCGGGCCGATTGACATCGTCGGCGCCGGCGACGCCGTCATGGCGAATCTGGCGGCGGCGCGCACGGCGGGCGCCGCGCTGCGCGAGGCGCTCGAACTGGCCAACGCCGCCGCCTCCGTGGTGATTCACAAGCTCGGCACCACCGGCACGGCCAGCGTCTCGGAGATTCGCGCTGTGTTGCGCCTTTGAGTCACCCGTGCGCGCTGCTCACCCGCGCCGTTCCGCCGGCGCGCCGAGCTTCAGAAAATTGCGCAGAATCTGCCGCCCGTTCTCGGTGAGAATGCTTTCGGGGTGAAACTGCACCCCCCAGATCGGGAACTGTTTGTGCCGCACGCCCATGATTTCGCCCTCATCCGTCTCGGCGGTGATTTCCAGACAGTCGGGCAACGACTCGCGCTGAATCACCAGCGAGTGATAGCGGGTGGCGCGAAAGGGATTGGGCATGCCCTCGAACAACTCGCGCCCGTTGTGTTTCACCAGCGAGGTTTTGCCGTGCATCAGGCGGTAGTTGACCACCACGTTCGCACCAAAGACGTGCCCGATGCACTGATGCCCCAGGCACACCCCCAGCGTGGGAATGCGCGGGCCAAACTCGCGAATGATGTCGTTGGAAAGGCCCGACTCGCGTGGCGAACACGGGCCGGGCGAAATCAACAGCCGCTCCGGTTGCATCGCCCGCACCTCATCGAGCGTGATCTGGTCGTTGCGCACCACGCGCATCGCCACGTTCATCTCCCCCAGATACTGCACCAGGTTGTAGGTGAACGAGTCGTAGTTGTCTATGACCAGCAACATCGCTCTGAACCTACCCGGAGGCTCCCCGCATGGAAACTCTCAAAACTCATTCCGTTCCGGGTCGTGCCATCCCGTTGATCAAAAGAATTCGTTTGCGCTTCGCTGGTGTCGCATTAGATTGGCCTTGAATGAAAGACCTACTGCAAATACCGACTGAGAATCTACAAAAGGCCATCGCGATCAAACGCGAGATTGACAAGCTGCAGGCCAAACTCAGTGCCCTGCTGGGTGGAGCGGCCGCTCCCGCCGGAGTCAGACCCAAGCGCCGACTCAGCCCCGCCGCCCGCAAACGCATCTCCGAAGCTGCCAAGGCGCGTTGGGCGCGTTACCGCGCTCAAAAAGCAGCCAAGGCCGGCAAAAGTTAAGCCTCGCGGGCGATTGGCGCCCGACGGGGGCCGACCAGCACGACGCACTCGCCCTTGAGACGGCGCTGACGGGCGAGCTGTAACAGTTCGGCGGGACTGCCACGAAGGAATTCTTCAAATTTCTTCGTCAACTCCCGCGCCACGACTGTTTCGCGGTCCGGCACGATCTCGCTCAACTCGGCCAGCAACCGCTCCAGCCGGTAGGGCGACTCATACAACACCAGCGTCCCGGGCAGGCGGCTGAGCGACTCCAGCCGCGCCCGCCGCTGTCCGGACTTGTGCGGCAGAAAGCCGACGAAGTGGAACTCATCGGTCGGCAGGCCGCTGGCCGTCAGTGCCGCCACCAGCGCGCACGGACCCGGCACGGGTTCGACGCGATGCCCGGCGGCAATCACCGCGCGCACGATCCGTTGGCCCGGATCGCTGATACCCGGGCTGCCGGCGTCGGTTACCAGCGCCACGGTTTCGCCCCGGCGCAGGCGCTCCACTATCTCCTGACCGCGCCGCGCCTCGTTGAACTTGAAGCAACTGAGCAGGGGCTTGGAGATGCCGAAGTGTTTTAGAAGTTGTCCGGTGCGGCGCGTGTCCTCGGCGGCGATCACGTCGCACTCGCGCAACACGCGCAACGCGCGCAGGGAGATGTCCTCCAGGTTGCCAATTGGCGTGGCCACCAGATAGAGCGTCCCGGGCTGGAGGGCGTTGGGGTGCGGGGAGCAGTTCATGGAGGGTTCTTCGCTTGCCCGGCGGACATCGCCACCGGCGCGAGCCGCTCATCCACGATGCACGCCGTCACCAGATCGGCGCTGACGTTCAACACCGTGCGCGCCATGTCGAGCAACCGGTCCACCCCCAGCACCAGCGCGATGCCTTCGGGGGGCAGCCCAAATTGCGCGAGCAATCCCACGATCAGGGGCAGCGAGCCGCCCGGCACGCTGGCCACCGCCACCGCCGTCAACACCGCCAGCACCAGCAACGTCAACTGTTGCGCCACGCCCAGTTCGATCCCGTAAACCTGCGCGACGAACAACACCACGCACCCCTCGTAAAGGGCCGTGCCGCTCATGTTCATCGTGGCGCCCAGCGGCAACACAAATCCCGCCGTGCTGGCCGAGATGCCGAGGTTTTCCCGCGCCGCCTGCAAGCTCGCCGGCAACGTCGCGCTGCTGGAACTGGTTGAGAACGCCGTGACCATCACCGCGCGAATCGCCCGGAAAAATTCCCACGGCGAGCGACGGGAAAGCCACTTCAACAGCAACGGCATCGTCACAAACAGATGCAACGCCATCACGGCCAGCACCCCGACCACGAACTTTCCCAGCGCCAGCAAAAATTCCACGCCCAGCTTGGCCACCACGCTCATCAACAGTGCCGCCACCGCCCACGGCGCCAGGTGCAGCGCGAATCCCACGATCCGCGTCATCAGCAGCGTCAACACCTCCAGCGCGTCGCCGAGTCGCTGCCGTTGTTCCGGCCGCAGTTCGGTGCCGGCCGCGCCCACCAGCAGCGCAAACAGGATCAGCGGTAGAATGTCGCCGATCCGCCCCACGTCCCGCCCGACCACGGCGGCGAGCAGGTTGCGCGGCAGAAACATCTCGACCAGCCGCCCGAAACTCAGCCCGGCTCCTTCACTCGCGCGCGCCTGCAACGTTTCGGCCGGGGCTGCGAATTTGGCCAGCAACTGTTCCTGCAACCCGGGCGAGAGCGCCCCGCCGGGCCGCAACACGTTCATCATCACCAGCCCCAGCGCCACGCCCACGGCCATGTTCAGCCCAAAGAGCAGAAACGTCCGACCCGCCAGCGGACCGAGTTTTTCCAGCCGACCGAGTTGAAGAACCCCCAGCGCCAGCGACGCAAAAATCAGCGGCACGACCACGAAGAACAGCAGCCGCAGAAAAATCTGACCGAACGGATCGAGCACCTCCGCGCAAAGCCGGTCCACCCCGTGTGCCCAACCCGGTCGCGCGGCCAGCAGCCCGCGAATCGCCAGCCCGCCCGCCAGCCCGGCCACCAGACCCCACAGAATCCGGCGGGTCAACCGCTCGTAGGACTGGCCGGACAGATTCACACGCGGGACTCAGTCATCTTTGCGCGGAAACAGCGGTGTGATTTCGCCGATGCGATGGCCGGGCGGCAGTCCGCCCCAGTCCGCCGCCGCAAAACGATTCGGCGACCCCTCCAGCGCAAGCTGCGCGTAAATCTTCGTTGCCGTTTCCGGTAGAAACGGCCACAGCAACACCGCCAGCACGCGACACGTTTCCGCCAGCCCGTAGAGCACCGCGTCGAGCCGCTGCGCCTGCGCCGGGTCTTTCGCCAGTTTGAACGGCGCGGTCTGATCCACAAACTGGTTGGCGCGCGTGACCAGCGACCAGATTTTCAAGAGCGCCGGCTGCAACTGGTTTTGTTCCAGCAGCTCGCGCGATTCCCGGCTCACCTGCCGCGCCTCGGCAGCGAGTTCCTCGGAGCGTGCCGGCACGACGCCGCCCCGGTAGCGCCGCAACATCGAAAGTGAACGGTTCACCAGATTGCCCAGCTCGTTGGCCAGCTCGGCCGTGTAACGCGCCTTGAACCCGGCGTCGGTCCAGTTGCCGTCGGCGCCCACGTCCAGTTCCCGCAGCACGTAGTAACGCAGCGCGTCGGCGCCCCACGCCTCGATCACCGCCACCGGGTCTACGACGTTGCCGGTGGTTTTGCTCATGGGCGCGCCGTCCTTCTGCCACCACCCGTGCACCAGCACCTGCGCCGGCAGGGGCACGCCCGCCGCGCGCAGCATGATCGGCCAGTAAATCGCGTGGAAGCGCACAATGTCCTTGCCAATGACGTGAACGTCCGCCGGCCAGAGTTTCATTTCCCCGTCGCGCACCGACCCCGGCTCGTAAAAACCCTTCAGTGCCGCCGCCGCGTCCCGGTCGCCGTGCGCCACGGGGATGCTGAAATAGTTCATCAGCGCGTCGAACCACACGTAGCACACGTAGTCCGGATCAAACGGAATCGGGATGCCCCAGCTCAGCCGCGCCGCCGGGCGGCTGATGCACAAGTCCTCCAGCTCGCGCGTTTTGAGGAAGCCGAGCACCTCGTTGCGGCGCGTCTCCGGCCGCACAAACTCCGGGTGCGCCTCGATGTATTCGATCAGCCAGCTCTGATGCCCCGCCATGCGGAAATACCAGTTGTCCTCGACCAGTTCCCGCACCTCGCCCCAGCGCGGATGCCACGAGCCGTCCGGCTCGCGGTCCTTGTCGGTCAAAAACGTTTCCTCCTTCCACGAATACCAGCCGCGATACGGCGCTTTGTAGAGGTCGCCCTGCGCGTAAAGCTTGTTGAGCACCGCCTGCACCACCGCCTGATGCCGCCGCTCGGTCGTGCGCACAAAATCGTCGTTCGAGATGCCGAGCTTCTTCACAAACGCCCGCCACTCGGCGGCCAGTTCGTCGCAATACGCCTGCGGCGAAAGCCCGCGCGCCTGCGCCGCCTGCTGCACCTTCTGGCCGTGCTCGTCCACGCCCGTGAGAAAAAACACCTCCTGCCCCAGACTGCGTCGGGCGCGCGCGATGACGTCGGCGAGGATTTTTTCGTAAGCGTGCCCCAGATGCGGCTGGCCGTTGACGTAGTCAATGGCGGTGGTGATGAAGAACCGCTTGTTCATCTGCGCCCAGTGTGCGGGAGCGCGTGAACCTTGGCAACCGCGCGCCCCGGCGCGTTTTGCCCGCGGGTAACGCGCCGCCACCGGATTGAAAATCGCCTCTTGGCAAGACCATTTGGCGGACTAAACTGACTCCATGAACCCGCGGTTGATGGCGTGCGTTGCTTTCTGTTGCGCCCTGGTCGCGCCGGGTTTGCCCGTGGGCGCGGCCCTCACGCCCGAACAACTCGCGCAGTTGCCGCCACCCGCGCCCCAGACCGTCAACTTCACCCGCGACATCAAGCCCATCCTCGAAAAAAGCTGTCTCCAATGTCACGGTCACGGGCGCGCCCAGGGCCGCTTCCGCATTGACTCGCGCGACACCATCCTGGCCGGGGGCGATTCCGGGCCGGCGATCGTTCCGGGCAACAGCGCCGAGAGTTTGCTCATCGAGCTGGTCATGGGCTTTGACCCCGACAGCCAGATGCCCAAGAAAGGCAGCAAACTCACGCGCGAACAGATCGCCCTGTTGCGCGCCTGGATTGATCAGGGCGCGCCCTGGGACGCCGGCGTCAGCTTTGCTAAAGCCGAGCCGCGCAACCTTCAGCCGCGCCAGCCCGCCCTGCCCAAAGCCCCCCGCAAACTCACACACCCGGTGGACCGCCTGCTTGCGCCCTACTTCGCCCAGCACGGCGTGCGAACCGACCGCGTCGTGGACGATCGCACCTTCGCCCGCCGCGCATATCTGGACGTGATCGGTCTGCTGCCGCCGCCGCAGGCCCTTGAGGCGTTCGTGGCCGACCGCTCCCCCGACAAACGCGCCCGGCTCGTGCGCCGCCTCCTGGCCGACCACGAAAACTACGCGCTGCACTGGATGACCTTCTGGAACGACCTGCTGCGCAACGATTACAAGGGCACCGGCTACATTGACGGCGGGCGCAAGCCGATCACCCAATGGCTCTTCGCCGCGCTCGAAACCAACAAGCCCTACGACCAGTTCGTCGCCGAATTGATCAATCCCACGCCCGCCTCCGAAGGCTTCGCCAAGGGCATCGTCTGGCGCGGCGTCGTCAACGCCAGCCAAACCCCCGCCATGCAGGCCGCGCAAAACGTCTCCCAGGTCTTCATGGGCGTGAACCTCAAGTGCGCCTCCTGCCACGACAGTTTCATCAACGACTGGACGCTCGCCGACGCCTACGGCATGGCGGCGCTCTTCGCCGATGAACCGCTCGAAATGGTGCACTGCGACAAGCCCACCGGCCAGATCGCCGCGCCCCGTTTCCTTTACCCCCAACTCGGCCAGGTCGAATACTCCACCAATCGCGCCGAGCGCCTCGAACGCCTCGCCCAACTCATCACCCAACGCCAGGACGGACGCCTCACCCGCACGCTGGTCAACCGCCTCTGGCAGCGATTCTTCGGACGCGGCCTGGTCGAACCGCTCGACGACATGGAACAACCGGCCTGGCACACCGACCTGCTCGACTGGCTCGCCGAGGACTTCGCCCACCACGGCTACAACGTGAAGCATCTCATCGAAACCCTGCTCACCTCGCGCGCCTACCAGTTGCCCGCCGTGCCCGCCACCGAACAAGCGCCCACGAACTTCGTCTTCCGCGGTCCGTTCGTGCGCCGCATGTCCGCCGAACAATTCCGCGACGCCGTCGGCGCGCTCACCGGCGAGTGGTATCCCAAACCGGACGCCACGATCGTGCGCAACGACGGCGCCACCAACCGATTCACCGCCATCCGCGCGGCGCTCGTGGCCGCCGATCCCTTGCAGGTCGCGCTGGGCCGACCCAACCGCGAACAGGTCGTCCCCGCCCGCCCGACCGTCGCCACCACGCTGCAGGCGCTCGAACTGACCAACGGTTCCGAACTGGCCGGCGTGCTCCGGCGCGGCGCGGAAAAAACGCTCCGGCAACAGCCCGAACTCGCGCCCAAAGCGCTCGCGCACCAGTTGTGGTTGCGCGGACTGGGCCGCGAACCCTCCCGTCAGGAGTTGCAGCTCGCCCTGGATTTGCTCGGTCAACCGGTGCGACAGGACGGCCTGGAGGACCTGTTCTGGGCGCTGCTGATGCTGCCGGAGTTCCAGTTGATTTACTGACGATGAAACCGCACCGCTTCAACCGCTGCCAACCCTGCGCGGTGCCGCTCCCCAGAACCGTGTGGTTGGCGTTTTGCTGAGGAGGCAACCATGCAACCGAACCGCGATTGGAATCGGCGCGAATTCCTGAAAACCGCCAGCGCGGCCACCCTCTCGGCCCTGGCCGCGGGCTTCCCGCGCGCGGTGTTTTCCGACGAGGCCAAAGCCGAAGCGCAAAAAATCAAACCCACCGCCGACACCCTCATCGTGCTGTGGATGGCCGGCGGCATGGCGCACACCGAAACCTTCGACCCGAAAGCCTATCGGCCCTTCGAGAAGGGCATGACGCCCGACTCGTTCCTGAGCACCTTTCCGAGCATTCCCACCGCGGTGGACGGCATCCGCTTTTCCCAGGGCCTCGAACGCATGGCGGCGGTCATGGACCGCGGCACGCTCATCCGCAGTTACACGGCCGGCGACCTGGGCTTCATCCTGCACTCGCGTCATCAGTATCACTGGCACACCGGCTACGCCCCGCCGCAAACCGTCGCCGCCCCGCACATCGGCGCGGTCATCGCGCGCACCCTCGGCCCGCTCAACCCCGCCGTGCCCGCCTTCATCAACATCGGCCAGCGCTTCGACGTGGGCGAGGGCGAGGAACTCAAGGCCTTCACCACCGCCGGGTTTCTGGGCAGCGAATACGGCCCGTTCAACATCCCCTTCCCCGAACAGGCCGCTGACACCGTGCGCCCGCCGATGGGCATGACCCCGGGCCGCTTCGAGGACCGCAACAAGTTTTACAAAAAACTCCTCGCCGCCAGCCCCATCGGCGAGTTCGGCAGCGATTACCAGAAGGAATCGCTCCTGCGCGCGCTCGACAACGCCCACCGGCTGCTCGGCTCGCCTGCCGCTAAAGCGTTTGACCTCTCCCTCGAACCGCTCGAAAACATCCGCAAATACGTCCCCGGCTATCAACCCGGCCAGCGCTTCGACGCGCCCCAGGACCGCTTCGGCGCCAAATACGAGGAGCAAATGATCGGACGCTTCGGCCTGGGTTGCCTCCTGGCGCGGCGGCTCGTCGAGGTCGGCGCCCGTTTCATCGAGGTCACCACCGAATACATCCCGTTTTTGAACTGGGACACCCACGAAAACGGCCACAGCCGCACCGCCGCGATGAAACGGCAGATTGATGCGCCCATCGCGCAGTTGATTCTCGACCTGGAGGAGCGCGGCCTGCTCAACCGCACGCTCATCGTCCTGGCCAGCGAGTTCAGCCGCGACGCCCTCATCGAGGGCAAACCCGACCGCAAGGTCAAAGACCAGGTCGAAGTCCCCGACCGCATCGAAGACCCCAAACACTACGGGATGCACCGGCACTTCACCGACGCCGGGTGCGTCCTGCTCTGGGGCGGCGGCATCAAACGCGGTTTCCTCTACGGCGTCACCGCCGACGAGCGCCCCTGCAAAACCATCAAGGACCGCGTCATCATTGAGGACCTCCACGCCACGCTTTACACCGCGATGGGCATCTCGCCCCGGCTCGCCTACGAAATCGAGCAACGGCCCTTCTACGTCACCCGCGACGGCCAGGGCAAACCCATCCGCGAACTCTTCGCCTGAGTCGCCGCCGCAGCGCCCGCGCGCTTTCACCGCTGCTGCCGGCTTGAGACTCCGCCCGGTCGGTCGGCTCAGCCCGATCGGACTTGCCGCTTGCTTTCGCGCCAGCGGCGGTCGCATTGTGAGCCCATGACGTTGCCCTCCGAACCGGTCACCTTGACCCCGGCGCAGATCGCCGATCTCAACCAGCGTCTCGCCACGCTGCGCCATGACATCAACAACCATCTGTCGCTCATCCTGGCGGCGGTGGAAATCATCCGCGCCAAACCTCACATGGCCGAGCGCATGAGCGCCACGCTCGCCGAGCAACCGCCCAAAATCACCGAGGCCCTTCAAAAATTCTCCCGCGAATTCGAGCGGTTGCTCGGCATCCGCCACGACGCGCCCGGCCCCCGTAACCACGCGCCCGCGCCGCCCGTCTGAAACCCTGTCGCCGGCGGTTCGCTCGGAGGCACCATCACGGCTATGAAACGGCTTCGCTGGCTCAACAAAACAGACCCTCTGACAGCCCTGATCGGGCTGATGATCTGGGCCGCCGCGATGCCGCCGACCGCCGCCCAAACCACCAACGCTCCCGCCACCTCCGCGCCGCCCGCCACCGTCGAGCGCGCCCGCGCCCGCGAAGAACTTCAGCGCCTGACGCCGGAAGAACGCCGCGAACGCATCCGCGCCCTTCGCCAGCAACGGCTCGCCCCAGCGCCCACCCCGCCCGATTCCGAAGAGCGCCGACGCGAGCTGCTCCAGCGCAAAATCACCGAACTGCGCCGGAAGAAAGCCGACGGCACCCTCAGCGCGCCGGAGCAGGCCATGCTCCAGCGCCTCGAACACGCCCTGGCGCGACGCGACGCCGCCCGCACCGCCCTCGGCCCTTCCTCAACCACCGCGCCTTCGGCCGCACCAACCAACGCGCCGCCGCGCGCCGCGTCCCCGCCACCCTGAGTCCACGCCCGCCGTCGGCGCGCTCGCCGCGCCCGACCCCGTCCCGTCCCGCGCATGGAGGAGCGAGCCGAAGCGGAATTGATTGCAGCGGCGCAAAAGGGCGATGCCGCCAGCTTCGAACCCATCGTCAAAAAATATTCCCCGCGCCTGTTCGCCACCGCGCGTCGTTACGCTCGACGCGAGAGCGAGGTTGAAGACATCGTTCAGGACATCTGGCTCAAAGCGTTTCACAAACTGCCCGGTTACCGGGGCGACGCGCCCTTCGAGCACTGGCTCATGCGCCTGGCCGTGCGCACCTGCTACGACCACCTCCGCGGCCACCAACGCAACCGCGAGGCCACCTTCACCGACCTCTCCGACTCCGAGCAGGACTGGCTCGAACGCCACGCCGTGCAGCCGGACACCGCCAGCGAACGCGCCGACGCCGCCCGCCAGCTCGTCCGGCGGATTCTCGAGGAACTGCCCCCCGCCGCCCGCCTGGTCATCACTCTGCTGGAAATCGAGGAACGCTCCGTGAAGGAAATTTCCCAACTCACCGGCTGGTCGGCGTCCCTGGTCAAGGTGCGCGCCTTCCGCGCCCGCGCCCAGATGCGCAAAATCTTGAAGCGCCTCGCCCGCTCCAAATACCTTTGAACCGTAACCCGGCGGCCCGTGCCGCCGTCTGAACCTTCGCCAGATGAACAGGCTCGAACAACTCCGACAAAAGCTCATCGCCGCCGCGCGGCTGGATGTGCCCGCCGACACCGTGCCCTGGGCCTTTGAGCAACGGGTGCTCGCCCGCCTGCGCGCGCCCAGGTCGCTCGACCTCGCCGCGTTCTGGGCGCGGGCGCTCTGGCGTGCCGCCGCCCCGTGCGTCGCGCTGAGCCTGGCCCTGCTGACCTGGCACCTCGCTGTCGAGTCCGCCTCCGCGCCCGAACCTGAACCGCAGACGCTGGCGCAGCAGTTGGAGCAAACCCTCCTGGCCGCCGTCCAGGAACAAACCGCCGACGAGTCCACCGACGTCTGGTGAACACCTGGAAGGTCATCCTCGCCACTCTGGTCATCTTCGCCGCCGGCGTCGTCACCGGCGGCCTGCTCGTCAACTACGTCGAACGCGACCGCCCCAAAGCGCCCCGCCCCACCCTCCGCCCCGGCGCGCTGCGACCCGCCGAAACGCGACCCGCAGTCGGCGTCCGACCCGACGAGCCGGCCAGGCCGCCCGGCCCCGCCGGCTACATCCCGCGCGGACTGCGCTTGGACCTGCTCGAACGCCTCCAACGCGAAGTGCGCCTGACTCCGGAACAACGCGAGCGCATCGAAAAAATCCTCACCGAGGGCCAGGAAAAAAATCGTCAGCTCTGGGAACGCATCCAGCCCGAAATCCGCCGCGAAATCCAGCAAACCCACGACCGCATCCGCGCCGTTCTCAACCCCGAACAGCGCGAAAAGTTCGAGGAATTGATGAAGCAACGGGCCCCGCGCAAGGGCGACGAACCCTTCACGCCCCGACGCGGCCCGCGCGAGGGCACCGACCGACCCGCCAACCGGCCCAACGCTCCGCCGCCCTCAGACAATTGAACCGGCCCGGCCCGAATCCTTCACCCGGGAAACGGCAGGGGAGCCACAAATGAAACACGGAAGGGCACGGATGGGAGGTTTTTGCGCCGAAACGGCGGGGCACCCTGTGGG